>NZ_JBFUIY010000002.1:0-385514 GCF_056401655.1 Allobosea sp. P4_E12
GCCCGCCTCCAGATCATCGCCGTCGACGAGACCGCCCGCACCGAGGCCCAGCGCGAGCTGCGCCAGGTCGAGGCCAAGGTCTCCGAGCTCAGCGACCGACGGCTCGCCAGTGAGGACCGGCTCTCGCGCTCCGAAATCCGCGCCCCGATCGCCGGGCTCGTCAACGAGTTGACCGTCTTCACCGTCGGCGGTGTCATCACCCCGGCCGCGCGCCTCGCCACCATCGTGCCGGGCGAGGCCAAGCTCACCGTCGAGGTCAGGATCGCGCCGACGGATATCGACCAGGTCAGGCCGGGCCAGCCCGCCCGCCTGCGCTTCTCCGCCTTCGCCAAGAACGCGACCCCGGAGCTGCCGGGCACCGTCAGCCATCTCTCCCCGGCGACCACCCGCGACCCCACCACCGGCGCCAATTTCTACACCGGCGAGATCCAGATCGACGGCGATCTCGTCGCCGCCCTCGGCGACCGCAAGCTCCAGCCCGGAATGCCGGTCGAGGTCTTCATCACCACCGAGGAACGCACCGCGCTCTCGTTCCTGACGAAACCCTTCGCAGACCACGCCAACAGGATCTTCAAGGAACGCTGAAACAGAGCCCTACGGGGGGAGGGGCTGTGCCCGCCCCTCTTGGAGCACTCATTGCCGCAAGGCCGCCTCGATCCCGGCGGCAATGGCAAACAGGGTGCGATCGCCGCCGGTCTCGCCGGTCAGCATCAATCCGACCGGAGCCTCGCCAAGCTTATGGCAGGGCAGGCTGATCGCGCAGCGATCAAGGAAGTTGCCGAGGCTCGGGTTGCGCAACAGCAGCCCGTTCAGCCGGAAATACTCGGGATCCTCCGTCAGATCGTCCAGGCGCGGCGCCATGATCGGGCAGGTCGGCATCAGCAGCGCGTCGTAGCCTGCGGTAAGCGCATCCATTGCCGCGATGATCTCGCGCCGGGCCAGGACGAGATCGAGATAATCGGCGGC
Organism: Allobosea sp. P4_E12; assembly: GCF_056401655.1. Lineage (NCBI taxonomy): Bacteria > Pseudomonadati > Pseudomonadota > Alphaproteobacteria > Hyphomicrobiales > Alloboseaceae > Allobosea > Allobosea sp. P4_E12. Next base: position 967 of record NZ_JBFUIY010000002.1, read on the forward strand.
CAGCGCCTGTGCGCCGGTCGCGATCCGGCTGCTGACGCGGGGGTCGTAAAGCTCGCCCTTCGTTTCGAGCAGCGCGCGGTGCCAGGCGAAAGCCTCGGGCGCCGCGAAGCCGAACTTGCTGTTGGCCTTGCCAATTGCCCCGAGCGGCGCGAAATCAACATCGCTGATCAGCGCGCCAAGCGCGCTCAGGCGGCTGACTGCGCGGTCGAAAGCGGCGGACACGGTTGCGTCCATGCCATCCCTGACGATCTGGGTCGGGATGGCAAGGCGCAGACCCGCAATAGGGCGTGGCAGCGGCGGCGCAAGAGAGTCGGCCGCCAGGACGCCGTCAACAATGGCGCAACAGGCCACGCTGGCGCCGAGCGGCCCCAATGAATCAAGGCTGCTCGACAACGGGACGACGCCATCGAGCGGCACCCGTCGCGCTGTCGGCTTGTAGCCGACAATGCCGCAGAGCGCGGCCGGAATCCGGCATGAGCCGCCCGTGTCACTGCCGAGTGCAACCGGTGCCATGCCATCGGCAACCGCCACGCCGGAGCCCGACGAGCTGCCACCCGGAATGCGGCGTGAGGCGCGATCCCAGGGACTGAGCGGCGTTCCATAATGTGGATTGGCACCGATTCCCGAATAGGCGAATTCGGTCATGTTGGTCCGGCCGATCGGGATGAACCCGGCCGAAATCATGCGTGCGATCGTCGGCGCATGAGCCTTCGCCGGCGCGCAATCGGCCAGTGCACGTGAGCCAGCCATGCTCCGTTCGCCGGCAACGTCGAAGAGGTCCTTCACGGCGAAGGGAATGCCGGCGAATGGGCCGGCCGCACGGCCGACCCGCCGCAAGCCGTCATGGGCATCAGCCGACGCCCGGGCGCTGACTGCCGAGACCGAGATGAAGGCGCGTCGACCTTCGCCCGCCGGATCTGAAATCCGTTCGAGGCATTCCTCCACCAGCGCACGGGCGGTGATCGTTCCACCGGCCAGAGCTTCAGCACAATCCTGCAACGTGCGCATGGTCATCGATTCCCCGAAGCAGCCATCATGTCAGGCTGTATCCGGGCTGACGGTCGAAATCCATTCCTGGCGACCATGGCTCTGCCATGCATTTCGAGGCGCGCGGTCCCGCATCAATCAAGCCTGCTCCAAGACAATGAGCCAGTGTCCCGAACGGTTGGAATATCGGCAAGCGGAGAGGTCGCTAATCTACTTTGGCACGTTGCCATAAGAGGCTGTCGTGAATGACCTATTTGATTTATCGATCGACTGATTTCCTGATCGGCTGGCCATTCGGCAAGCAAGGCCGCGCCCGGATCAGGGGATCGAGGATCATATAGTTTGGTTCCATAATATGTCTTATGCGAATCAAGGCGGCGCTCTTTGGAGCACCGATCGAGCCCTCCTTCGGATCCGAGACTGACGGAGCTCATGCTGACGGCGACAAACGCTTGAGCCGTCACATCGCGGTGTACACTGCCCTGCTGCTGGCATGGACGGACGATTGGCCGCTGCAACCCCGATGCGCTGCCGAGAGATGTTCTCGTGGCCCGGCCGGTCCTGACAGCACCAGTGTGGTGCAGGAACGAGTGGTGGATCCGGCCACCATCCGCCTCATGCGCATGGATGCTCGGGAATCCGAAAGCCCGATCGGTCTCCCTGAACCATCATTGTGGGCTGCTTCAGCGAAGGCCGCGCCTCGGATGGTATTTCCAGGTTTGCAGCGCCTCGAGAAACGCCTGGAACTTCGACAGGCGGGCGAACTCATTGCGCGCGGGCTGCGCGTTCTAGTGGCTCGAAGGCAGGACCGCGATGCCGTGACTGCGCGAGATGCAGCCGCTCACAACTTGAAAGTCAGTGGTGAGATTATTCCCGTAAAGACCTAGTTTGGTTTGCTTTTTATCTTAGCGAAGCGCGCTCGGCTGTGTCGGGTGAGCTTGGGCGAGCGCTCTTTCGATTTCATACGAGTGACCGAAGGATTCTTGCAGCGAGGATCGCTCCTGCGGTCGCAAGGTTCAGCCTGCGCGCTATATTCCGTCACGCCGTGGCGCCCTGTTCTGCCGCGCCCTATCTGTTGCTCAGGACGCAAGCTCATGCCCAATCTGGCCATGATGCGTGGCTAGGCTCTAGAATGCTGGAAGCACCTTAAGTGGAGCTGCGGACATGAGGCGTGACGATCATCAGAGCTGGATGTGGTCGGAAGCGATCGCGATGCTGACGCGGGCCGAGCATCTGCACCGACAGTTCTTCCAGCCACGCCAGGCGGCCCAACAGGTGTCCTGGGTCCCACCGGTCGACGTACTCGAGCTCGAGACTGAGGTCCTGATCCTGGTCGCCTTGCCGGGAGTGTGCACCGACCAGGTCGAAATCGCCATCGAAGACGGCGAACTCGTCGTGGTGGGGCGCCGCACCCTGCCCTCGGAACTCCGCACCGCGACTATCCATCGGCTTGAGATTCCCCAGGGCCATTTCGAGCGCCGCGTCCGCCTGCCCCAAGGACGCTACGCGGCCGTGACGCGCAGCGACGCGAATGGCTGCCTGGTGCTCAGCCTGCAGAAATCGATTTGAGGTCGAGAGCCGTTCGCGAACAGGTGCCTGGGAGGGATTCATGCCGAGCGAGGATCGAGAGCAGGAAACCGAACAGCCGGCGGCATCGGTCGCTCATCCCGCGGCGCCTTCGACCGTGCCTTCCGATGCCCTGATCATCGTTCCGGTCCGCGACATGGTTCTCTTCCCCGGAACGGTATTCCCGATCACGATCGGACGAGAGCGTTCGGTCCTTGCGGCCCAGCAGGCGCTTCGCGAAGAGCGACCGGTCGGCATTCTGATGCAGCGCGACTCCGAGATCGAGAATCCGGCGCCTGCGGACCTGCACCGGGTGGGAACGGTCGCCAATGTCCTTCGCTATATCAACGCGCCGGACGGCAGCCATCACCTTGTCCTGCAAGGGGAGCAACGCTTCAGCCTGGTCGAGTTTGTGGTCGAGAACCCCTTCTTCGCGGCGCGTGTGTTGCGGATCGAGCAGCCCGATCTCCTCACACCGAAGATCGAGGCTCATACACTCCATCTGCGTCAACAGGCGCTCGAGGCGCTGCAACTCCTCCCGCAGGTGCCGCAGGAACTGCTTGCGGCCGTTCAATCGGCCGTTTCGCCCACGGCCCTGGCCGATCTCGTCGCCGCCTATCTGGATATCACGGTCGACGAGAAGCAGGAGCTCCTCGAGACCATCGACATCACCAAGCGCATGGACAGGATCTCGCATTTCCTGGCCCGGCGGATCGAAGTTTTGCGGCTGACCCAGGAAATCGGCCGCCAGACCAAGGAATCGCTCGATGCGCGCCAACGCGAAGCGATCCTGCGCGAGCAGATGGCAGCGATCCAGCGCCAACTGGGTGAGACGGACGGCAGAGGGCCGGAGGTCGCCGAGCTCACCGAAGCGATCGCGAGGGGCGGGATGACGCCGGAAGCGGAAGAGGTCGCGCGCAAGGAATTGCGCCGCTACGAGCGCATGCCGGAGGCCGCGGCCGAGGCGGGCATGGTTCGCACCTATCTCGACTGGCTGATCGAGCTGCCCTGGGCCCTCCCCGAGGAGAAACCGATCGACCTGGCTGCCGCCCGCCAGATTCTCGACGAGGATCATTTCGGGCTCGACAAGATCAAGCGCCGCATCATCGAATACCTCGCAGTGCGGAAGCTCGCGCCGGGAGGCAAGGCGCCGATCCTGTGTTTCGTCGGCCCGCCCGGTGTCGGCAAGACCTCGCTCGGTCAGTCGATCGCGCGAGCCATGGGGCGCCCCTTTTCGCGTGTGAGCCTGGGCGGCGTCCATGACGAGGCCGAAATCCGGGGCCATCGCCGAACCTATATCGGCGCCCTGCCCGGCAACATCATCCAGGCGATCCGCAAGGCCAAGGCGCGCAATTGCGTGATGATGCTCGACGAGATCGACAAGATGGGCCGGGGCATCCAGGGCGATCCCTCCGCCGCCATGCTGGAAGTGCTGGACCCGGAGCAGAACGCGACCTTCCGTGATAACTATCTCGGCGTCCCGTTCGATCTCTCCCGCGTCGTGTTCCTCACCACCGCCAACATGCTCGACACGATCCCCGGGCCGCTGCTCGATCGCATGGAGATCATCAGCCTCTCCGGATACACCGAAAGCGAAAAGCTTCAGATCGCGCGGCGTTATCTTCTGCGCCGACAGTTCGAGGCCAACGGTCTCGCGCCTGGGCAGGTCGAGATCGACGACGTATCGCTGCGGCGGATCATCCATGACTATACCCGCGAAGCCGGAGTGCGCGGCCTCGAACGCGAGATCGGCCGCGCACTGCGCCACGCGGCGGTACAGATCGCCGAAGGCAGCGCCACGCAGGTTCGCATCGGGGCCGATGATCTGGCGATGATCCTCGGTCCGCCCCGTTTCGAGAACGAGGTCGCCATGCGCACAAGCGTACCCGGCGTTGCCACCGGGCTGGCCTGGACGCCGGTTGGTGGCGACATCCTCTTCATCGAGGCGACCCGCATTCCCGGAAGGGGCAACCTGATCCTGACCGGCCAGCTTGGCGACGTGATGCGCGAAAGCGCCCAGGCCGCCCTCAGTGTGGTCAAGAACCGTGCTTCATCACTAGGCATCGACCCCGCCATGTTCGCCGAGAGCGATATCCATATTCACGTCCCCGCCGGCGCTACGCCCAAGGATGGGCCAAGCGCCGGGGTTGCCATGTTCACCGCGCTGGTTTCGCTCCTGACCCGCCGTACTGTGCGAAGCGACACTGCCATGACGGGAGAGATCAGCTTGCGCGGGCTGGTTCTGCCGGTTGGCGGCATCAAGGAGAAGGTCGTCGCGGCAGCAGCAGCCGGGCTCACCCGCGTCATGCTGCCAGCCCGCAACCGCCGCGATTTCGAGGACATCCCGGAGGATGCCCGCAAGAGGCTCGAATTCATCTGGCTGGAAAAGGTCGATGACGCGATGACGGCCGCGCTCGAGGACAAGCCGGCGGATCAGGCTGCTGCGGCTGAGTGAGGACGTCATCGGGCCACGCCACGGCCCTCCCCTCAATTTCGTGGCGCCATTTCCTGTTCTACCCTGGGTCGCTTAACCCAGCGTAAGGATCGCGGCAGGCAGTATCCTCCCGCCCGATTGGACGGCTGAGGCACGGACGATGTCATTCGGAAGGAAGCAGCAACAAGACCCCGCTGTGCAGGAGGCCGGCAGCGCGGTTGCGACGCGGGCTGGGCGCGTCGCCAATGCCTTGCTCATTCTTGTCCTGGTGCTGCCGATTGTGACCGCAGCGAGCATCTTCGTATCCGTGAATTTTCATCTCTGGCGCGCGACCCCGTCATTCGATCCCCTGCTGACAAAAATCGAATCGGCGCAACGCGCGAGCGGCGTCGTCTCCGGTGACGATGCCGAGGCGCTGAAACGGCTCTTCCAGCGCCTCGAGGGCATGACCGCGCAATCTGCCGAGGCCAGGAATACGGACATGGTGCATGTCGTCTTCCACGCCGTCAGTGCGGCCGAAACGACCGCAGTGACCTCTGAGGCGCAGGCCAAGCTCCCCGGCAAATCGGACCCGCAGGCCATTGCCCTGGACCTGTCCAACATTGGCGCGTCTGCCGTCGTCCTCATCGCCGACAGGCCGGCTCTATTGCAGATCAGCGGGGCACTCCCGAGCCAGCGGGCGAAGATTGGCGTCGAAGGACCGTTTGCGTTTGATCTCGCCGGAGCCAGGGATGGACTGCTCGCAGGGTTTCGCGTCGGTGCCTTTGGGGCCGGGGACGTGGCAAGCCCGGGAGACTATTCCCGTTTCCCAACGGATAGACCCCGGCAGCGACTGGTCTGCGCGGCGCTGGACAGATGGCAGCGCTATTTCGGCATCCCCAGAGAGAATTTGCGCGTCTGGTCGACCACGAACGCACGCCGGATCGAGATCGGCCAACGAAGCGTGAAGGCGGATACTCGCATTGATCCGGACGGGTACGGCGCAACCAGCGTCTGCCCACGATAGGACGCCGGCATCTGCCCGATAAGACAACACGAGTATAGCGGGATCGAGACCATGTCGTTCGGTAAGAGGAAGCCTCCGACCACCGATGCAAAAGGCGGTGGCGCTGAGGCAAGTTCTCGCGGTCCCCAGGGCGGGAGCGGCGGTCCTGGCATAGGCGTGGCCGACATTGCAATCGGCGTGGTCGCCATTCTCGTGAGCTTTTCTGGCGCCTATTTCTTGCTGGGGCGCAGCTCCAGCCCCCCACCCCCGACTGCTCCGGCCGTTGTTGCGGGCTTCGGTTCCGATCCCGTTGCGGTTGCGCGGTCCTACAACAAGCAAGGACCGGTGCCGTTCATCGTCGGCCAGTCCTGGATGATGACGTTTGAGATGCAGCAAACTGCCGATGGCTTCAGTGCGATCGACAGCGAACTGCACGAACGCTGCATGAAGCCCACGAGCAGAGATGCCGCAGCCTACGCGGAAAAACGCGGGCAGACATTCCTGGGACCAGAGAAAGGAGCGGAGTTCCTGGCGTGCACGATGCGCATCTACAAGAACCGATTTTGCGACGACCAATACCGCAACCGCTTGGTCGCACGGCTAAGCGAATTCGTTCGCGCGCGGCGGGAACACATTTCCATGGTAAAGAATGTCCGCGAAAGCGAGATGGGTCGAATGATCGTCGCTGTCGATAGTGCCGACAGAGGCCGCGGCAATGACGTTACCTCGGGCTATCAACCGTCTGCCTTCGTGCCGGAGCCGCTCGCCGAACAGATCCGCCTCTTGTCGCGAGCCGGGTTCGTCACTCAGAAGGATTTCACTGGCCTGTTCAACTCCACCCCGGCTGAATTGAAATCCTATCTCCAATCCGACGGTAAAGCGCCTTGCGGGTAGCCCGAACCCGCAGGCACGGCGCGACATCTCAGGGCGATGGCAACGCTCTTGCAGGCTGGTTGGAGCACCGCAGCGATGTCCCAGGCCCCAACGCCATGCTTCCACGCGGCAGATTTCTCCTCGACATGATTCGTTTTGCGGCAACCCGGTCCCTTACGTAGGACAGCCGACGATCCGTGTCGCAAATGGAGGCGCGGTTCCCGGACCGGCAGATTGACGCAGTCGCCCGACAACGCGACCGCGAGGCTATCCGAACATTTGTAGGAATCGGACGATAATCGAGCAATGCGACCAATATTTAGGCAGGACTTCGTTCTTAGTGCTCCAGGTTGTAGATATTATCAGTCGTTACTCGCTGTCATACGTAGCGTCATCAATCGATTTGTTAATATATCTGCATATGGTTGATATCATTCGATCGGGGTCGGTGCAAAATATCGGTCGATACTCCAAATATGCGATGGATATAATCTACAAGACGACGAAATGGTGCCGCGGCGGCATACGCGCCCGGCCGCCAGTTTCCGGAAAGTCATCTTGACGCCGTCGGTCCAGAGTTTCACTATTCCAAAGAGAACAAGGGCGAATATGTCGCCTTCTGGGAGGTCCGGATGCTTCAAGAGCTATCGCGCCGCCAGTTTTTGAGAGGCGCAGGAACGGGACTGGCTGGAACAGCCATAGCTGCGCTGGGGTTCGGGGAGTCGGAGCAGGCGCTGGCTCAGGCCGTGCGCCCCTTCAAGCTGGCGCAAACCACCGAGACGCGAAATACCTGTCCCTATTGCTCTGTCGCCTGCGGCGTCATCATGTACGGCCTGGGCGATAGATCGAAAAATGCCCATTCGGCGATCATCCATATCGAGGGCGATCCGGATCATCCGACGAACCGCGGTACCCTCTGTCCCAAGGGCTCGGCCCTGCTCGATTTCGTCCATGCCGAGACGCGCACGAAATTCCCGCAATATCGCGGCCCCGGCCAACGTGACTTCAAGCGCATCAGCTGGGCGGAGGCGCTCGACCGCATAGCGCGGCTGATGAAGGACGACCGCGACAAGAATTTCATCGCCACCAATCAGGATGGTGTGACGGTCAATCGCTGGCTGTCCACCGGGTTCCTGGCGGCCTCGGCGACGACCAACGAAACCGCCTTCATGACCTACAAGGTGGTGCGAAGCACCGGGATGCTGGCGTTCGACAACCAGGCGCGCGTTTGACACGGACCGACGGTGGCCAGTCTGGCCCCAACATTCGGTCGCGGTGCGATGACGAACTCCTGGACGGACATCAAGAATACCGATCTCGTCGTCATCATGGGCGGCAATGCCGCCGAGGCGCATCCTTGCGGCTTCAAATGGGTCACTGAAGCGAAAGCCCAGCGGGGTGCGAAGCTGATCGTCGTCGATCCACGTTTCACGCGCTCGGCATCCGTCGCTGATTTCTATGCGCCGATCCGGCAGGGCACGGATATCGCCTTCCTCCTGGGGGTGATGAAGTACTGCATCGATAACGACAAGATCCAGCACGACTATGTGCGCGCCTTCACCAACGCGCCGTACCTCGTGAAGGAAGGCTTTGGTTATCAGGAGGGTCTGTTCACCGGTTACGACGAAGCCAAGCGCGATTACGACCGCTCAAGCTGGGAATACGAGCTCGGTCCGGACGGCTACGTGCAGATCGACGAGACGCTGCAGCATCCGCGAAGCGTCTACCAGCTCCTGAAGACCCACATCGCGGCCTACACGCCGGAGATGGTTGAACGCATCTGCGGCACGCCGAAGGACAAGTTCCTGACGATCTGCAAGATGATCTCGGAGACGTCGGCGCGCGACAAGGTCATGACGTCGATGTATGCGCTCGGCTGGACCCAGCACTCCAAGGGCTCGCAGAACATCCGCTCGATGGCGATGCTGCAGCTGCTGCTCGGCAATATCGGCATGCGTGGCGGCGGCATGAATGCGCTGCGCGGCCATTCCAACATCCRGGGCCTGACCGATATCGGCCTGATGTCGAACCTGATCCCCGGCTATCTGACCCTGCCGACGGACAAGGAGGTCGATTTCACGACCTATATGAGCACGCGCGGCTTCAAGCCGCTGCGCCCCAACCAGATGAGCTACTGGCAGAACTACAAGAAGTTCATGGTGAGCTTCCTGAAGTCGATGTGGGGCAATGCGGCGACGCCGGAGAACGATTTCGCCTATCAATGGCTGCCGAAGCTCGACGTGCCGGGCTACGACGTGCTGCGCACCTTCGAACTGATGAACCAGGGGAAGGTGAACGGTTATTTCTGCCAGGGCTTCAATCCGCTGCTGTCCTTCCCTAATCGGGGCAAGGTCACGGCTTCGCTCTCCAAGCTGAAATTCCTCGTCGTGATGGACCCGTTGCAGACGGAGACATCGCGTTTCTGGAAGGACGAGGGCGTCTTCAACGACGTCAAGCCCGAGGCCATCCAGACCGAGGTGTTCGAGCTGCCGACGACCTGCTTCGCAGAAGATGAGGGCTCGCTCGTCAACTCCGGCCGCTGGCTGCAATGGCACTGGCCGGGAGCCGAACCTCCCGGCGAGGCCAAGAGCGACACCTGGATCATGGGGCAGCTCCATCTCCGCTTGCGGGCGCTCTACCAGAAGGAAGGCGGCGCCTTCCCTGATCCGATCCTCAACCTGCACTGGCCCTATCGGATACCGGACGATCCGATGCCGGACGAGCTGGCGAAGGAGATGAACGGCTACGTCGTCTCGACCGTCACCGACCCGGTCGATCCGAGCAAGATCGTGCTGGAGAAGGGCAAGTTGGTCGATACGTTCGGGCAGCTGCGCGATGACGGATCGACGGCCTGCGGCTGCTGGATCTATTCGGGCTCCTGGACCGAGCGGGGCAACATGATGGCCCGCCGGGATACGAGCGACCCCGGCAATACCGGCGCCTATGCCAACTGGGCGTTCGCCTGGCCGGCCAACAGGCGCATCCTCTACAACCGCGCCTCCGCCGATATCGACGGAAAGCCGTGGGATCCCAAGCGCAGGCTGATCGAGTGGAATGGCAGCACTTGGACCGGGTTCGACGTGCCGGACATCGCGCCGGCCGCCAAGCCGCGGGATGTCGGCCCCTTCATCATGAACCCTGAGGGCACCGCGCGGCTGTTCTCGCGGGGCATGATGAAAGACGGCCCCTTCCCGGCCCATTACGAGCCGTTCGAAAGCCCGGTCACCAATGTCATGGCGCCCAAGATCCGCGGCAACCCCGCCGCTCGCATCTTCAAGGACGATCTGGCGGCGCTCGGCACTTCGGACAAGTTCCCTTATGCGGCAACATCCTACCGCCTGACCGAGCACTTCCACTTCTGGACCAAGCATGTCTGGGTCAATGCGGTGCTGCAGCCGGAGTTCTTCGTCGAGATCAGCGAACAACTGGCCGCGGAGAAGAACATCCAGCCTGGCAGCTGGGTGAAGGTCTCGTCCAACCGTGGTTCCGTGCATGCGAAGGCCGTTGTGACCAAGCGCATCAAGCCGATGATTTGCGACGGCAAGACGGTCCATATCGTCGGCATCCCGCTCCATTGGGGCTTCACCGGTGCGGCAAGGAAGGGTTTCGGCCCCAACAGCCTCACTCCGTTCGTCGGCGACGCCAACATCGAGACGCCCGAGTTCAAGGCGTTCCTGGTGAATGTCGAGCCGAGCAACGGGCCGGTCACGAGCTGAGGAGGCGGCGATGGCAGGATTGCAGAGTCAGGACTTCTCCCGCATCTCGGCCACGACCTTCAGGCCGCCGGATGTTCGGCATGATTTCGAGGTCGCGAAGCTTATCGACGTCTCGAAATGCATCGGCTGCAAGGCATGCCAGGCGGCATGCCTTGAATGGAACAACCTGCGCGAGGAGGTCGGCTTCAACATCGGCGTCTATGACAACCCGCACGATCTGACGCCGAATACCTGGACGCTGATGCGTTTCACGGAATGGGAAAATGCGGAGAGCGGCAATCTGGAATGGCTGATCCGCAAGGATGGTTGCATGCATTGCGCCGATCCGGGCTGCCTCAAGGCCTGCCCCGCCCCCGGCGCCATCGTTCAGTACAATAACGGTATCGTCGACTTCGTCTCGGAGAACTGCATTGGCTGCGGCTATTGCGTGAAGGGTTGCCCCTTCAACATCCCGCGCATCAGCCAGACCGATCACAAGGCCTATAAGTGCACGCTCTGTTCCGACCGGGTCTCGGTTGGCCAGGCGCCGGCCTGCGCCAAGGCCTGCCCGACCGGCGCGATCGTCTTCGGCACCAAGGCCGCGATGCTGAACTATGCCGAGGGGCGGATCACCGACCTGAAGTCGCGCGGCTTCAAGAATGCCGGCATCTACGATCCGCCGGGCGTCGGCGGCACGCATGTGATGTACGTGCTGCACCATGCCGACAGGCCGCAGCTCTATGCCAACCTTCCGCAGAACCCCAGGATCAGCCAGGTCGTTGAGCTCTGGAAGGGACTGACCAAATATACCGGCATGGCTGTTGTGGGTTTCGCCGCCATGTTCGCCTTCGTCCATGCGACCGTCGCAAGACGCAACGATGTCAGCCGTGCGGAAGATCGCGAGGCCGAGCATCTGATCGACGAGGAGGCAGCCCGTGGCCGTGAGGCGTGAGGAGGAGCGCACGACCGTCGACCGCTACCCCGGCCGCGTGCGCGTCAATCACTGGGTGACGGCGATCTCCCTGATCCTGCTTGCGCTCAGCGGGGCCGCCCTGTTTCACCCGTCGCTGTTCTTCCTGTCGAGCTTCTTCGGTGGAGGCTCGAATACACGGATGCTGCATCCCTGGATCGGCGTGGTGCTGCTGCTGAGCTTTGCCATCCTGTTCGTCCAGATGGTCCGCTACAATTTCTGGACCCGTGTCGATACAGAATGGATGCGCCATATCGGCGATGTGATGGCCGGTCGCGAGGAGAATCTCCCCGAAATCGGCAAGTATAACGGAGCGCAAAAGCTCGTCTTCTGGCTGATGACGCTGATGATCCTCGTCCTGTTCGGGACAGGTCTGATGATCTGGTACGAGTATTTCGGAACCAGCTTCACCATCGAACAGCAGCGCTTCGCCCATATCGTGCATGCACTCGCGGCAATCGCGATGCTGCTGGTCGTCATCGTCCATATCTATGCCGGATTCTATGTGCGCGGCACGATCAACGCGATGACGGAGGGCAAGGTGACGGGTGGCTGGGCCTTCCGGCATCATCGGCTCTGGCTCCGGCGCGAGGCCCGCAAGGGCGTCATCGACGAGCGGCAGGTGCCCCCGCGCCGTCATGGCATAGGTCCGGCGGAATAGAATTTCGCGGGGCAGCTTCGGCTGCTCCGCCTCGACGTGGCCCGTGGGGTTCGTGAGGTTGATACTTGATGAGTGACAGCCAGGATTTTGCGACCTTTGAAGATGTCGGCATCGCCGAACGCGACAAGCCCCCCTTCGTCCGGCTTCCAGACCCACGCTTGATGTTCGGGCTGCGCGCCATGCGCTTCGCAGCCCTGGGACCGGGGCACCAACTCCAGCCCTATCTGACCTTCCTTGCGGCGCTCTCAACCGCCCAGGAGCAGTTGGCGGGCGTGATCGCTCCGCCCTCGATGCCCTCCCTCGCCGAACAACGGAGCCGAGCGGCCAACGCGATGCCTCTGCTGCCGCGTACGGAGTTGGCCTTGGACGAGGCGACGTCCACTTGTTTCGGAGGGCTTCTCGTTCTGCTCGAAGACGTCATCATGCCGGAGCTTGCTCGCGCCGCGTTGAACCGGGCGAAGGAAGCGGACAGCGCCGCCCGCGGTACCATGTTCGCAGCCGTGCTCGACGACGCCGTGCCTGCAGAGACTGCCGCCGAACACATCTTCGCGGCTGCGGCCCTGCAAGTCGTTGGGGCTCTACGCGCTGCGCTGCTCGACGCCACCCTGCCCCAGCCCGTCGCCGACGGCGTCTGCCCGTGCTGCGGCGGCCCGCCTGTCGCCAGCGCGGTCATGGCCACGGCGAACATCGAAGGTGTTCGCTATGTCCAGTGCTCGCTTTGCGCAACGCAGTGGAACCATGTCCGGGTGAAATGCGTCTCCTGCGGCTCGACCAAGGGCATCGCCTATCAGGCCATCGAAGGGATCGCTGACACGATCAAGGCAGAGACCTGCGACGAGTGCCGGACCTACCTGAAGATCCTGAACCAACGGAAGGATGCGGAGTTGGAGCCAGTGGCCGACGATGTCGCGAGCCTCGGCCTCGACCTTCTGGTCTCGGAAGCAGGATGGCGCCGTGCTGGCGTAAACCCTTTCCTGCTCGGCTACTGATCATGCGTCTCCCGGAGGGAGCCTGATGAACCGACCCGAACGCTTCCGCCCGCCATCGGTGGATGAGGTGCTACGCAGTCCGCATTGCGAGCTCGCCCTTGCACGCCACGGCCGACCGGCGACCACACAGGCTGTCCGTCAGGTTCTGGAGCGGATGCGGCAAACTGAACCGCCCCACCCTGCCCCCGTCAAGGCGATCGCCGAGCGCGCGTTGGCTTGCCTGGAGGATCAGGAGCGGCCGTCGCAACGACCGGTCATCAACCTCACCGGCACGGTGCTGCACACCAATCTCGGCCGCGCCCTGCTGGCGGAGGAGGCGATCGACGCCGTCATCACGGCGATGCGCTCCCCGACCAACCTCGAATACGACATCGAGGCCGGCAAGCGCGGCGAGCGCGACGCGCATGTCCGCGACCTCGTCCGCGAACTGACGGGGGCCGAGGACGCGCTGCTCGTCAACAACAACGCCTCGGCCGTGCTGCTCGTGCTCAACACCTTCGCCCGGGACCGCGAGGCCATCGTCTCGCGCGGCGAACTGATCGAGATCGGCGGCGCCTTCCGCATGCCCGACATCATGGCGCGTGCCGGCGCGATCCTGCGCGAGGTCGGCACGACCAACCGGACGCATCTGCGCGATTATGCCGAGGCAATCGGCTCCGCGACGGGGCTGATCATGAAGGTCCATACATCGAATTACATGGTGCAGGGTTTCACCGCTGCCGTTGAGCCCGCAGAGCTTGCGGCGCTGGCGCATCAGCATGACCTCCCCTTTTTCGATGATCTCGGCTCCGGCACCCTGATCGACCTCGCGCGCTGGGGGCTGCGCCATGAGAAGACGGTGCAGGATGCACTGAAGGGCGGCGCGGACCTCGTCACCTTCTCGGGCGACAAGCTGCTCGGCGGGCCGCAGGCCGGCTTCATCGCTGGTCGCAAGGAACTGGTGGCCCAGCTCGCGAAGAACCCGCTCAAGCGCGCCCTGCGCCTCGACAAGCTGCGCCTTGCTGCGCTTGAAGCCACGTTGAAGCTCTACCGCAACCCCGACCGGTTGGCCGACAGGCTGCCGACGCTGCGCTTGTTCACGCGCCCTGTAGCCGCACTGCGCATCCTGGCCGAGCGCGTGCAGCCGCACGTCGCCGACGTTCTTGGCTCCGGCTGGATCGTCGAAATCGCCGATTGCTCCAGCCAGATCGGCTCAGGCGCGCTGCCGCTCGAAACGCTGCCGAGCGCCGGGATCACGATGAAGCCATCCGGCAAGGCCTCCGGCGCGGCGCTGGACAAACTCGCCGCCGCCTTTCGCGCCCTGCCCCTGCCCGTGATCGGGCGCATCGCTCAAGGCGCGCTGGTCTTCGACCTGCGCTGCCTGGAGGACGAGGACGCCTTCATCGGCCAATTGCGCTTGTTGAATCCCGAGGCCGGCGATGCCCTTGCTTGACCGCCTCCTCCGTCGCGACCGGTCGCCGCCGGCCGACACCACTACGGCGATGGCTGCCGCCGCGGCGGCGGTCGAGCGTGGAGATTACGGTGCGGCGCTGGCCATCTGGGGTCCGCTCGCTCATGCCGGCCTGGCGCGCGCCCAGAACAATATCGGCGCCTGCTTCGCCGAGGGACTGGGCGTCGAGCCCGATCCGGCGCTCGCGCTGCGCTGGCTCTCGCTCTCGGCCGAAAGCGGCGATGCGGTCGGCCAGCGCAATCTCGCTGCTCTGCATTTCAAGGGCGACGGCGTCGCGCAAAGCGACGCCGAGGCGTCCCGGCTCTACCGGCTCGCGGCCGAACAGGGTGATGCGCCGGCGCAGGACATGCTCTCCTGGATGCTCCTTGAGAGCGGCAGTGCGGCCGACCTGCCCGACGCCCTGCGCTGGGCGGAAGCCGCGGCCGGGGCCGGGATCGCTGCCAGCATGACCCGGCTCGGGATGATGCATCACGAGGCGCTCGGCGTAGAGCGGAATCCGGTGCTGGCGGCGCAGTGGTGGCAGCGCGGCGCCGAAGCCGGCGACGCCGACGCGAAGGCCATGCTCGGCGCCGCGACACTGCTCGGCCAAGGCGTCACGAAAGATGCTGCCCGCGCTCTCTGCCTCCTGCTGGACGCCGAGCGCTGCGGCAGCCTGCTCGCCGCCCCCTTCATCAAGGCAGCGCGCGCGGCCGTCGCGCCCGAAGAGGCCGCGCCGTGATCATCGGCACGGCGGGCCATATCGATCATGGCAAGACCTCGCTGGTGAAACGCCTCACCGGCGTCGATACCGATCGTCTCAAGGAGGAGAAGGAGCGTGGCATCACCATCACGCTCGGCTTTGCCTTTTGGCCGCAGCGGGATGGCCGGATCGTCGGGTTCATCGATGTGCCTGGTCACGAGAAATTCGTGCACACGATGCTGGCCGGCGCCTCCGGCATCGATCTGCTGCTGCTCGTCGTGGCGGCCGATGACGGGGTGATGCCGCAGACGCGCGAGCATGTCGACATCGCCCGCTTGCTCGGCATTGGCCAAGCCGTCGTCGCGATCACCAAATCCGACCTCGTCGAAGCGGCGCGCCTCGCCGCGTTGCACAGCGAGATCGGTATGCTGCTTGCTGATACGCCATTCCCTGACGCACCGATCCTGCCGGTCTCGACCGTGACCGGGTCGGGTATCGCCGAGCTTGCCGCGCGGCTGAGCGAACGAGCCCAATCCTCGCATATGCGCCGTGGCGATGGCGCCTTCCGCCTGGCCGTGGATCGCTGCTTCACACTCTCCGGCGCCGGCACGGTCGTTACCGGTACGGTCCTCTCGGGAGCAGTCGCGGTCGGCGACAGCATCATTGTCTCCCCTTCAGGCATCCCGGCACGCGTGCGCTCGATCCACGCCCAGAACCTCCCCACTGAGCGAGGTACGGCCGGCGATCGCTGTGCTCTCAATCTCGCGGGGTCGGAGATATCAAAGGACGCGATCCATCGTGGCGATATGATTGTCGCTTCGCATCTGCATGCTCCGGCCACGCGGATCGACGCCGAACTCACAATCGTCGCATCCGAGAAGAGGCCGCTGGCGATGTGGCAACCGGTGCGGCTGCACCATGCGGCGACCGAGGTGGGCGCCCGCATCGTCCTGCTTGGCGGCGAGATCGCGCCCGGCGCGACGGCGCTGGTACAGCTCGTGCTCGACAGCCCGATTGCGGCCGCCACGCTTGATCGCTTCGTGCTGCGCGACACCAGCGCCTCACGGACGATCGGCGGTGGCCGCTTCCTCGACTTGCGCGCGCCGGAGCGTCGGCGCCGAAGCCCGGAGAGGCAGGCCCAGCTGTTCGCCCTAGCCGAGACCGACGATGCGGAGGCGCTGGCAAGGCTGCTCGACGAGCCACCCTATCATGCCGAGCTGGAGGCCTTCGCGCGTGACCGCGCGCTCGGGCCCGGGCAGTCCGAGGCACTGGCGGTCAGGCTCGGCCTTGTGCCAATCGGTGCTTCGGTCATGCTCCCGCAGAGCTGGAAGAACCTCTCCGGCTCGGTGATCGAGATATTGAAAGCCTATCACGCCGACCACCCCGACCAGCCGGGAATGGGGCTGGAAAGGCTGCGATTGGCCGTGACGCCGCGCTTGCCTGCCGCCGTCTTCCGCACGGCGCTGACCCGGCTGGCGCATGCCGGTGAACTCGTCGTCATCGGTTCCTGGATCAGGCGGCCCGAGCACGAAGTCAGGCTGACGCCGCAGGATGAGGCGCTCTGGGCACGCGTCGCGCCGTTGATTGGCAGCGGCGAGCGCTTCCGCCCGCCCCGCGTACGCGACGTCGCCCAGATCCTGGGTTGCCATGAGGAGGATATCCGCCGCCTGTTCCGCCTTGCCGGGCGTCGCGGCGACGTCCATGAGCTCGCACTTGACCACTTCTTCCTGCGCGATACGGTCTCCGAAATGGTCGGCGTCGCGGCAGACCTCGCGGCACGCGACCCGGCCGGGTTCAACGCCGCACAGTTTCGCGACAGGCTCGATAACGGCCGCAAGGTCGCGATCCAGATTCTTGAATTCTTCGATCGCCATGGCGTCACCATCCGCCGCGGCGATCTCAGGCGCATCAACCGTCAGCGGCTCGACCTGTTCGGTCCGCTGACGGTTGATGCGTCGAATGGAGGAGAAGCGTCCCCGGTGGGGCGTCCGGACTTCAAATCCGGGAGGGGCCGTCAGACGGTCTCTGGTGGGTTCGACTCCCATTCTCTTCCGCCAGCTCACTGAGGCGCCATGACCGAAGACACAGACGCGCCGGACCTCAACCTGATCGCGGTCTTCGAGGAAGCGGCTGAAGCTGCCCGGCGGGCCGAGGACGCGTATCGTCGCGAGGCGGCCACGCGGATCGAGGTGCTCGCCCGGGAACGCGCCAACGCCTTCCGCAGGCTCAACCTGATGCGCCGCTCGACCAAAGCCATCGCCGAGGCAGAGGATCCCGACAAGGCGACTGCGCGCGCCAGGTTCATCGTCGCCAGTGGGCTCGGCTGGGACGAGATCGGTCCGCGGCAGGCGCTCGTCCTCGACAGGCTGATGCCGGTCTTCGAGGCGATACAGGACGAGATGAGCGCAAGCGAGGGGCCGCCCGGTCGGGGTTCGCAGGCCGCCCTGCTCGCCTTCGAGGACTGGTACCGGGAGGAAACCGGAACTGAGTTCTATGCTCTGTTCGAGCGCTATATGCCGGAGACCCCGCGTGTCGACTTCTAAAGGGCTGAGTACCGATTTCGACGCCTGGCTCGCCAAAGCGTTCCGAAAGGGTCCGTTCACGGCGTTGATCGTGCTGGTCCGCATTGCCGAGCCGAAGGTCGAGCCTCTGCGCTCCACCTATGTCCATGTCATCGGCGACGAGATCGACTGGGGCGACATCATCCTGATGTTTCGCAGCGCCGGCGTGAGCTGGGATGCCGTCGCGTTTTTTCCGACCCGCGCAGAGAAGGGCGGCCCACTCGACGACGCGCTCGCCCGCACGCGTTTGCGCTCGCTGGAAGACGGATTGGAGCGCGACCGGCTGGTCCTGAACCACGGCGAGCTTTTCGACGTTTGGGGGCGCCGGATGCGGGTCGATGAAACCTAGGGAAACGGCCCGAATTGCGGTTTGCGGGAAGGCCGATGCAAACGCGGAAGGTCAGATCATCGGAGCGGATGCGAGATCCGGTCCGATGATCTAGCTGACGATCACCCGCGCAGGGCCGGCCTCGACTGTTCCGACGATGCGGGCGGAGGGATATCCAGCCGCCTTCACCATGGACAGAATCTCGTCTGCCCTCCCTGCTGCACAGGAGACCAGGAGGCCGCCCGAGGTCTGCGGATCGGTGAGCAAATGGCGCTGCCAGTCCGGCAGTCCGGCCGGTAGCGCGACGCCCTCGCCATAGCTCGCCCAGTTGCGGTGCGAAGCACCGGTCACGCGCCCGTCGCGTGCCAGTTGCTCGGCCTGCGAGAGGAAGGGCAATTCAGCCAAGCGGAGCCGCAAGGTCGCGCCCGAGCCGCGCGCCATCTCCAGCCCGTGCCCGAGAATGCCGAAGCCGGTGACGTCGGTGATCGCATGGACGTCGCCATCCCCTGCTAGTTCGGCGCCGACGCGGTTGAGCAGGGTGGTCGAGGCGATCATCTCGTCATAGGCGGCCTTTGGCAGCAACTCCTTCTTGAAGGCCGCCGAATAGATCCCCACGCCCAATGCCTTGGTCAGGATCAGCGCATCGCCCGGCCGCGCACCGCTGTTCCTGCGCAGGTTCGGCAGCTTCAACAGGCCGATCACTGCAAGTCCGTAGATCGGCTCGGGTGCATCGATGGAGTGCCCGCCCGCGACCGGAATGCCGGCCTGGGCGCAGATCGAGGCGCCGCCCTTCAGGATCTCGCGCGTCGTCTCGATCGGCAGCTTGTCGAGGGGCATGCCGAGGATTGCCAAGGCCATGATCGGCTTGCCGCCCATGGCATAGACATCCGAGATCGCATTGGTCGCCGCGATCCGGCCGAAATCATGCGGATCGTCGACCATCGGCATGAAGAAATCCGTCGTCGCGACGACGCAGGTCTCATCGTCGATCTGCCAGACCGCCGCATCGTCGCCAGTCTCCGTGCCGACGAGAAGCTGACGGTAAGGCCCTGCCGCAGGGTGGTCCGCAAGCAGTTGCTGCAGGACCGACGGCGCCAGCTTGCAGCCACAGCCGCCGCCATGTGCCAGGCTGGTCAGGCGGGGGGGAGCGGGAGTGTCAAGGTCGATCGTGTCGCTCATGGTCCAGTCTCCAGAAGAGCAGCGCCCCATCCGCCTCGCCGACTAAGCCGTGATCTCGGCCGACTTGATCGTGTACTTGAACGTGTCGGCATCGAGACAGTCGAGCAACGCGCCAGCGATTTCGGCCTGCGGATACATCAGGAATGCCACCTTGTGGCGCGAGCCCGGCAATTCCAGGTCATGAGCCATGTTGTAGCCGAGCCAGTTGCCCTCCCAGGCGCCGAACAGCGTCTTTCGCGCGGCCACCACCTTGGGCGTGTCGATTGCATTGTTCCCTGGCGGCTCCTCCAGGACGACCTTGCGCACATCGGCGGGATCGGTTGCGACCCAACCATAGCCATCGAGCCAGACCTCGGCTCGGCAATGCTGCGCCTTGGTGATGGTCGCGGAACCGGCACCGAGGCTGGCATAGCCGAGCTTCGAAGGCGCGACGCGAATACCGTAGATGTCGCGGGCCGGGATGCCCGCGGCACGTACCAGCGCGACATAGAGTGCGTTCAGATCGGCGCATTTGCCGCCAAGATTGCCGGTGCGCAGCATCGAGGCGACGTCGCCGGTACCGCAACCGCGTGTCCTGGCGTCACGGAACGTGTTCACGACAACCCATTCGTAGATCGCTCGCGCCTTGTCGAGGTCGCTCGCCTTACCGGCAATCGCCTTATCGGCAGTCTCCTTGACGATGCCGTCGGTGGGCATCAGCTCGGTCGCCTCGAGATAAAGCCTGCGCTCGGCCGCGCTCAGAATTGGCGCCTGGGATCTTGCGCCGAGATCTTCGGCCCGGTCGCGCAGCGAAAAACTGCTGCGAACCTCGATAGCGGGCGCTGCCTCACCGTCCTTGAAGACAACATGCAGCAACTGCGCGCCATATTTGGGATCACTGACGACCTCCGCCGAGGCAGCGTTACTCTGCCAGGCGTTTTTACCCAACCTGATCCATTCGCCCTCCTGCACTGATGGCAGCGGAATCCAGGCCTGTGCCCCGCCCTTCGCCGGCAATTCGAGCCGGGTCAGCACCTCGAAATTGCGCCAGGCACCGGGCGAAGGCGCAAAGACGGCGTCCTGGGCGAGGACGTGGTGCGGAGCCACAAACCCCGCAGCTGCGACCACGGCACCGGTTTTCAGCATGTCACGACGCGTAATCATCGGATCTCCTCCCTGCTCTGGCTTCCATCGATCGTCTGTTCCGCCGGCGTCCCGTTCTTGCGCTGCGACAGTCGCGTCAGCACGCGGATGACGGCCGGGCCCGTCCAATCGAGCGGCTCTTCGGCCTTGAAGGCCGGGCTCAGGTCGCGATCGAGCACGAAGCTCGTCGGCAATCCCTCAACATGCCAGGCCTTCATCGCGCTGCGGTCGCGGTCCAGCAGGATGGGGAATGAAACCGGGCGCTCGCGGAAGAAGGTCCTGACCCGGGCGTCGACCTCGCCGACATCGACGGCGAGGATCGTGAGCTGGACCGGCTGCTGAGCCGCGAGTGCGTTCAGCGAGGCCATCTCCTCGATGCAGGGGGCGCACCATGTCGCGAAGAAATGGACGATCACGGGACCGCCGGGCAGCTCCGCCAGATCGATACGAGCGCCGTCGAGGCGGTCGAGAACGAGTGTTGGGGTGGTTTCGGCAAACCAAGGCTTGAGCTCTTCGGCCAAGCTCGACGTGCTGGCGAGCACCAGCGACGAGGCGATCAACAGCACCCGCCAGGAGCGCCCTTGTCCGGCATTCAGTCGATGAGCGCCCCGAAACTCGGGAGCCGTGACCGTAACCACGCCTCATCTTGTCCCAGATGCTCCAGCAAGGTCAATTTCGACTTTCGCCGCGGCACATGATGAGTGCGCACCCAGGGTCTGTCCGGATTGGAAGGCGCCCGTGCCACGAGAGCTCCGGCTTCGCTGTCACATACAGACCAGCGCTCGCTGCGCTTCATTGGGGCGCCAAGCCCACCCGCGCTTCTCCGTCTTGTTCGGACGAAGCGCGCCATGCCTCCTCAGCGGCGCTCGCAACGACAGTGGGTCTGTGCCATTTTTCGCAGGCGACGGTCCGATCTCCGGTCGGCGCAGCAGGACGATCGATATGGAGAGCCACCTCCGGGTAGAATCGACGGTCTGGCGAAATGGCGGCCTTGCTCCGAGCAGCCGCGCCGTGCCGGAAGAATCTGCGATCGCGATCACCTATAACGGATCATCTTACGCCGTGATGATGGCGACACCCGATGATCTCGAGGATTTCGCGATCGGGTTCAGCCTGACCGAAGGTATCATCACCTCGCTGGATGAAATCCACTCGCTTGCGATCATCGAGCAGGAGATCGGCATCGAGTTGCAAATCTGGCTCGCTGATGCGCCTGCGGAGAAGCTCCAGCATCGCCGTCGCTATCTGGCAGGACCGACCGGCTGCGGCTTGTGCGGCATCGAGCAGCTCTCCGAGGCGATACGGCCTCTGGATTCGGTTCCGCTCGGCCTGAATTTCTCTCCTGAGGAGATCATGATGGCGGTTCAATCGATCTCGGGCCAGCAAACGCTGAATCGTCAGACGCACGCAGTGCATGCTGCCGCTCTCTGGGAGCGCCACCAAGGCCTTGCTGTCCTGCGCGAAGACGTGGGCAGGCACAATGCCCTCGACAAGCTGGTCGGGGCACTCGCCCGCCAGAAGTGCGAGGCCGAGACGGGCATCGGTGTCCTCACCAGCCGCATCTCGGTCGAGATGGTTCAGAAAGCTGCCATAACTCGACTACCAATTCTCGCTGCCGTCTCCGCTCCCTCGGCGCTGGCCATACGGACGGCAGCCGATGCCGGAATGACGCTGATCGGGATCGCACGCGGCGACGGCTTCGAGATATTCACCCATCCCGCTCGCATATCGCGGACCTAAAGCATTGGCCCGAAATGTAGATTGCGGCTTTCGGGAAAGGCGATGCAAACACAAGGTTAGATCATCGGACCAGACACGATGTCCGGTCCGATGATGTGGTGCGCTTGTTGCCGGGGACGTGACGCAAGCGGTTCGTCCTCGATCATGGAATTCGCGCCGGTGCTTCAGAGCGCGAGGCGTGACCTCGCCTGTTCGGCCTGTGCCTTCGCCATTGCAATCAGCGGTGACCGGCGCGCGAGGACATCTTGGACATTCGTCTTGTCCGCACGCTCAGGCGCGCCTGAATCGAAGGGCGGTTGCGGGTCGTATTCAAGGACGAGCTGGATGCGGCGTGCGGTTTCCTCACCCACGAGCGCAGCAGCGAGCGTCAATCCGAAATCCAGTCCGGCCGTCACACCTCCGCCAGTCATCCGGTTGCGATCGATCACGACGCGATCAGTCTGGAGCTTTGCGCCCATCAAAGGCAGTAGATCCCGGACATACCAGTGCGAGGTCGCTCGATAGCCCTTCAACAGTCCCGCGGCTCCGAGCAGCAGAGAGCCGGTGCAGACGCTTGTGACATAACGAGCTTGCGCGCCGCGTTCGGCGAGGAAACCCAGCACCTCGCTATCCCCCATCAGGGTGACACTGCCCTTCAACCCGCCGGGGACGAACAGGGCGTCGAGATCGCGGGGGCATTCGGAGAATGTCGTTGTTGGCGTGACCGGCAGTTTCACATCGCTGGTGACGGCTGCCCTGCCCTTCCAGACCAGATGAGTTTCAGCCTGCAGAAGCGAGAACACCGTCAGCGGACCGACGAGATCGAGCAGGACCATATCCGGGTGGACAAGCATCGCGACGCGCATCGGCGCGGAACCCGTTGCCGCAGGTTGTGCCTCGGCCGCGCGCACATGTCCGAACAAGCCCGAGAGCGCCCCTGTCGCGGCCAGTGCTGTCAGGTCCCGGCGCGTCATGTCAGTCGTCATGGCTTGATCTCCACGGTCTCACCGAGGCGGATCATCTCGAAATCGGAGACCAGGATTTCGAGTTCGATGGTCCACCGACCACCGATGGGAATGACGAGGCTGTCGACATGCCAGGCGCCGTCGCTCGACCGGACGGCCTGACGCTCGATCGGTTCGACCCCGGCCGACGGGTTCGACATCACGCAGCGAACTTCCTTGACCGTGAGCGGTCCAAACTCCCCGTCGAGCAGTGAAATCGAAATGGAGGCTGGCCCCGCACGTCCAGGCGAGATGCGGATGTCCGCCATCGCCTTGGCCGTGTGAATGTGGACCGATGCAGGCGGCGCGGCCGCATCGAGAAGTGCCCGCGGCGGCGGCGTGAAGCGCCAGGTCGCAACGGTGCCAAGGACAAGGAACACCAGCAAGGTTTCGGCCGCGATCATGCGCCGCATCGTCTTGGCGGCGATGCCCGTTCGAGACAGGACAAGGGGCGTGAGGCGGTAGCGGTTGATGGCGGCCAGGCCCAGCAGGATTGCAACCCAGGCGAGCTTGATCAGCAGAACCCAGCCATAGCCGGTCGAGATCAGTGCGCCTGGCTGTTCGAGCTGAACCACCGCCAGGATGCCACCGCTGAGCAGGGTCAAGCCAACAACGACAGGTATCCAACGCGAGAACTGGCGCAGCACGGTAATTGCGTCGGCCTCCCGCAGAGCGAAGAACAGCGGCACCAAGGCTCCTGCCCAGGCGGAGACGCTGACGGCGTGAACAAAGACTGCACTCCGCATCAACCACTGCGGGCTGGCCGCGCTGGCATGGCCGCTCGCGGCGAGCGCCACCCCTACAGTCAGGAGGGCTGCTCCAGCGAAGACCGGCCCCATGCGGCCGCGTACCGCCCGGGAGGCCATTCCGAGCAGAAATGCGACGGCTGCAGCCAGCGCCGTGCGGCCAAAGCTGCTGGCGGCCGCGGCGCTCCAGACGTCCGCTTCGCCCAGGCTGCCGAGGGAGCGATCCAGGATATCGAGCCCTTGCGCGGCGAGTGCCAGCGGCAAGGCGGCAGATCCGAGCAGGATGAACAATCCGAGCGGTCGCCGGGCATCGCGAGGCAAGGGACCAACCCAGGTCGCAAAGGCTGCCCCGCCGAGCCCCATGAGCAAGCCCAGATAGAGCCCTACCTTTCCCAGCCATAGGGTAGCCCGCACAGCAGGATCAGTCCGTGTCTCAGGAGTTGGCGACTGGCCGCTGGGCGCACCGACTGAGAAGACCACTGCCCCACCAACTGGGTGCCCATCCTCGGAAATGACGCGCCAGCTCAGAACATGCGTTCCGGCTGACAGTTCGGCGGGCGCTTCGATCATCAGCGTCCTGTCCTTCAGCACGAACCGATCGAGTGTGCGGGACGTGCTGTCTGGTCCGATTAGCTTCAGGATGAGCGGCGACACCGGTTCACTGAAGCTCAGTGTCAACACCGCAGGGGCGTTGGTCACGACCGCGCCGTCCGCCGGCGAGGCGGCGATCAGCGCGGCATGAGCGAAGGCGCGTCCGGTTATTGCCGTGGCGACAGCCAAGGCGCAGGTCAGGACGAAGGCGAGGCGAAGGGGCCAGCGCATGGCAACTCCCAGCAGCCGGGCGCGAAGCCCGGCCACTTGCTCGGTTTACTTTTTCGGGGTGAGCTTCAGACCGGGAGCCGGATACTTGTAGTCGTCCGCGCTCTTGTCCTCAGTCGGGATCTCGATCCAGCGTTCGACTGCGCCGCCCTCGCACTCCTGGACGACCGGTACGTAGAGGACGGTGTCGGCCTTGAGGTCGGAGGTCAGATAACCGCGCAGCACGAACTCGTCATAGTGCTCGTCAAGCAGCCTGCCGCCGCTCCAGACCACTTCCTTCACGCCTTCCGAAGTCGGTGTGCCGTAGTAGTCGAAAGCCTTGCCATAGGGGCCCTTCACCGTTTCCAGTGTCCAGCCGGGCTTGGGCATCGGCTTGACCGCGATCACGCCCTCGGGAATCCGGACGCGGACCTTCGTTGTTGACGCGCCCTTGCAACCATGGGGCACGCGCAACACGGCCTTGTAGGTCGAGCCGACCGGAGCCTGCTGCGTTTCGAGGGTGATATGAGCGAGCGCACCGGTTGTTCCCAGAGTGACGAACATCGCTGCAAGGAGATGGGTCTTCATGGCGTAATCCTTGGTCTGTGAGGGCAGTTCGGCGACGGGCTCGTGAGAGCCCATGACGCTCGATGCCGTTGAGTGTGGTCACCGGACGGTGAGTGCCGGCCGGTGATGGCGATCCCGACATGCGGCCCCGGTCGGATTGCGATCGGCAAAGGAACCGTTGGCATGGTGAGCCGAGGCATCACAGGCGCGAGCCCCCGCGCTTCATTTGCGTGCCGGGCAGACATCGCGCCGAATGCTAGGATCAGCGAATCTGGTGCGCATCTGCTGGGGATGGCGGGCAAATCGGCCTTGAAGCCGAGGTCGCGCAACAGAGCGGCCATCCATGCGCGAACGCATGGCGGCTTGCTCAGGGCTCAGACCGGCGGTGCGCGGGGATTGGCGGGCGATCGGCCGGCGACAAAGCCATGAGGCGCGTCGAGATGCCGGATCAAGGCGTTCAGGTCGACGATCCGATAGACAACTGGCAGAAAGCCGATTGCTGACGGCACATTCGCTTGGGCTGGATGAGAGCAACCGAGCGCGCAGCCGCTCATCAGATCATGCTGCGCCGTGCCGCGGTCGGTCGTGTCACTCGGTGAAGAAGCCCCCGGCGAGCAAAGCGTTATGGCCAGAGTGCGATCGAGAGCGATACTCGCAGCATTGGCACCCGACGCGAGCCCTGTCAGAACCACCTGGAGCACGAGCAGATAGGCCACGGCGACCGCGACCCAACGGCTCGATTCTGCTCTCTGGCGCCACGCGGACAAGGGCTGCCCTCCTGACGTTTGGATAGCACCGCTGTTGGCTGCGTCAATTGCCAAGGCGCAAACGAGCGTCGGGCACCTCACGCAAGACAGTACGGCATGGAGCTGCATGCGCAGTCCCCTCGGTCCCCCCGTGCAGAGATCCCCGACCCGCCAAGAAGCTTCGAGAGGCGATGCCGGCTTGACGGCGACGTCGCGGCGGTGTCCTGCGCCGCCGCGACGAGCCTCAGGCGCTCAGCGAGCGGCTGCCCGGACGTGCCGCGCGGCTTCGACCATATTGACGAGAGCAGGCCTGACCTCCTCCCATTTGCGGGTCTTCAGGCCGCAATCGGGGTTGATCCAGAGCTGTTCGTCTGCGAGCTGGAGGCGAGCGAGCTTCATCAGGCTCGTCATCTCGCCCACCTCGGGCACCCGCGGCGAGTGGATGTCATAGACGCCGGGACCGATCTCGTTGGGGTAGCGATAGGTCTTGAAGGCGTCGAGCAATTCCATCTTCGACCGCGAGGTCTCGATCGAGATCACATCGGCGTCCATCGCGGCGATCGCGTCGATGATGTCGTTGAACTCCGAGTAGCACATATGGGTGTGCACCTGGGTTGCGTCGGTGACGCCCGAGGCACAGAGCCTGAAGCTGCCCACCGCCCAGTCCAGATAGCCCTTCCACTCGCTCTTGCGCAGCGGCAGCCCCTCGCGCAGCGCCGCCTCGTCGATTTGGATCATCGCGGCACCGGCCTTCTCCAAATCGATGACCTCGTCGCGGATCGCCAGCGCGATCTGGCGGCAGGAGGCACTGCGCGGGATGTCGTCGCGGACGAAAGACCAGTTCAGGATCGTCACGGGCCCGGTCAGCATGCCCTTCATCGGCCTCACCGTCAGCGACTGCGAATAGGTCCACCAGCCGACCGTCATCGGCTGCGGCCGCGAGACGTCGCCGAACAGGATCGGCGGCCGCACACAGCGCGAGCCGTAGCTCTGGACCCAGCCATGTTTGGTGAAGGCGAAGCCGGCGAGCTGCTCGCCAAAATACTGCACCATGTCGTTGCGCTCGAACTCGCCATGGACGAGCACGTCGAGGCCAATCTCCTCCTGCCAGCGCACCGTGCGCTCCGTCTCCTCACGCAGGAATTGCTCATAGTCGGCATCGCTGATCAGGCCCTTGGCATGAGCCGAGCGGGCCTTGCGGACCTCGGCGGTCTGCGGAAAGGAGCCGATCGTTGTCGTCGGGAAGGCTGGCAGGTTGAAGCGTTCGCGCTGCAATTTCGCTCGGGCTGCGAAGGGGCTCTTGCGGTCCGTCATGCTGGGCGTCACCGCCGCGACACGCGCAGCCACTGCGGCATCGTGGACTTTCGGCGAAGCCTTTCGGGCCGCCGCTGCGGCCGCCGAAGCGTCCAGGGCATCCCTGACGCTGTCGCGGCCACCCGCGAGGGCTTTGCCCAGCACCGAGAGTTCGCCCATCTTCTGTACGGAGAAGGCGAGCCAGCTCTTCAGGTCGGAGTCGAGATCGGTTTCGAGATCGAGATCTATCGGCGTGTGCAGCAGCGAGCAGGAGGGTGCGATCTGGACATGGTCGGTGCCGCGCCTGGCGACCACCGGCTCGAGCCGGCCGAGCAGCGCCGGCAGGTTGGCCCGCCAGATGTTGCGGCCATCGATCATGCCGAGCGACAGCACGAGCCCGCGCGGTGCCTTGGCCAGCACCTCCTCGAGCTGCGCGGGAGCGCGCACGAGGTCGAGATGAAGGCCTGCGACAGGCAGCGTGACCGCCGTGTCGAGATTGTCGCCGAGACCACCGAAATAGGTCGTCAGCATGACCTTCAGCTGCGGCAAGGCATGGGCGATGGTGGCATAGGTCCGGCGCAGGGCGTCGCGGGCGGCCTCGTCGAGATCGAGCACCAGACAAGGCTCGTCGATCTGGACCCATTCGGCACCATTGGCGGAAAGGCGGCGCAGCACATCGATATAGACCGGCAGCAACTCGCCGAGCAGCGAGAGCGGATCGAGGCTGGCGTCCTTGCTCTTGCCGAGTTTCAGATAGGTGACCGGCCCAAGCAGAACGGGGCGGGTGTCGTAGCCGAGTGACTTGGCCTCACGATACTCGTCGACCGCCTTGAGCGAGGACAGTGCGAAGCGCTGTCCGGTCGCGAATTCGGGCACCATGTAGTGGTAGTTGGTGTCGAACCACTTGGTCATTTCCTGCGCCGGGGCGCCGTGGGAATGCTCGTGGTCGTGGTGGGCATGGCCGCAGGAGGTGTGCGGCTCGGTCTCGCTTTGCGCACCTCGCGCCATGGCGAAATAGGTCGCCAGCCCGACCGGACCACCCTTCCAGCCATAGATCTCGGGAATCGCGCCGACCATCACGCTGATGTCCAGCACCTGATCGTAGAACGAAAAGTCGTTCGACGGGATGACGGTGACGCCGCGTGCCTTCTGGCGGGCCCAGTTGGCGGCGCGCAATGCGGCGGCGGTGTCGAGCAGGTCCCTTTCGGTCGACTTGCCCGACCAATAGCTTTCGAGAGCGAGTTTGAGTTCGCGGCGCGGACCAATGCGCGGCGTCCCAAGGGTCGCGACAGGAAGTGAAGATGACATAGGCTTACCCCAGAAGTTGGGAGCAAAGGCCAAAGCGGACGCGTCCAGGATTCCGCCGGCGAAGAGCCTGCGCAATCGCAAAGCGCTCCACCGGGACACCCCGCCCGAGGACGTTCAGTTCGTCGAGGCAGGTCTCCTGGCTCACGGGTCATCGCTGCTGTCCGGCCTTCCCGAGACCTTGCCGGCCTCAGTGACACATCTTGGACAGCGGCTCACCGCTTACAGTTGCGGGGGCAGCGCCGGCCTTGCCCAGGTCAATAGCGACCTCGACGCACCGGCTTCCCTCTTAGCTCCGGGCAAACAGACCCAGAGAACCACGACACCCCAACCTAGGTCCAAATGCTCGCCGCAGTCAATGGGAATATAAAGACATCTTTATGTCTCCATGTCGCTATCTGCGCCGACTGACGCTGCCCCCGACGGCGGGGTGTACCCTGGTCGCGCGCAGGCGATGCGGCGCAAGCAGTTCCCCGCGCAATTGCTAAAGTAGAATAATTAGAATCTATATCTATTATAGATTGCATGTAATTCACTACAAAAGTACATCAGAAAACACTGTGTCAAATTTACAATTGCGAATCCTAGTACCAGCGGACTACATCCACCCGCAAATGGACTGGGATCTTCCAATGAAGAACAAATCAAAACCATATTTTTCAGCCACTTTCCTTTTTACAATCCTTCAAAGCACGATTTGTTACTCTCAAGCGATCGCAGATGGCGGCAGTGCGTCACCGGCGTTCACGCTCGACCAGATTACGGTCACGGCGACACGCGGTGAAAAGCAGGTTCTCGATGTTCCCGGCGTCGTGAACGTTATCTCACGGCAGGAACTCGACGAGCGCATGACGCGCGACATGCAGGACCTCGTCCGCTACCAGCCGGGCGTCAGCGTCAACCGCCTCACCAGCGGCACCGACCCGTTCGGCAACCTCGATGGCTTCACGATCCGGGGGGTCGGCGGCAACCGCGTCCAGATGCAGGTCGATGGATCGCGTGTGATCGAGCGCATCACTGATGGCAATCGCAACTTTGTCGAGATGCCCTTCCTGAAGAGCGTCGAGATCGTGCGTGGCCCGGGCTCCGTGCTCTGGGGCGCCGATGCTCTGGGCGGCATCGTCGCCTATCGTACGCTCGATCCCCAGGACCTGCTGAAAGGCAAGGACAAGCCGTATGCCGTACGTCTCGATGCCGGGTATGACAGTTTCGACCGCTCCTTCACCAAGACCGGCATTGCGGCCTTCAGGCTCACCCCTGCCCTCGAGGCCATTGTCGGCCTGAGCCAGAAGACGGCGGAGGAGGCCAAACTCAGCCGTGCCCGGGCCGATGGCGGCCGCTGGGGCTGCCCCGTGCCGAGCCTGCGCTATCTCGGCTGCGACACGCTGAACCCGCTCGACAGCACGGTTTGGAACGCCTTCGGCAAGATCGTCTTCTCGCCGACGACAGACCATACGTTCAAGCTGACCGGAGAGTATTTCGACAACAGCTCAAAGGTAAATCAGCTCTGGGACTACAATGTCTTGGCGTCTGGTCTCCGCAACGGACCCTATATCCGAGATGAAGTGAAGTCACGCCAGCGCATCGCCTTCGAGCATCAATGGGATGTCGGCACGAGCTTCCTCGACTCGATCCGCTGGCAGGCATCGTTCTCGCCACAGAAGCGTGAGGTCACCAATAATCGCTACCAGACGCAGACCAACAGCCAGCAGCGTTTCACCCGCGGCTTCCTCGACTATTCCGAACAATTCTCCCAGCTCGACATCCAGGCCAAGTCGAGCTTCGCGCTCGGCTCGAGCTTCCACAGGCTGACCTACGGGTTCCAGGGCGACGTCACCAAGACCGATTATGAGCGTCGCGACGACGTCCGGAACATGTCGACCGGCGTCACCACCACGACGATTGCAGGCGGCTTCAACTTCGCCAACGCGACGACGACGCGCTACGATTTCTATCTGCAGGACGAAATCGAATTGCTAAACGGTCGCTGGACGATCACGCCGGGCGTCCGTTACGCCAATTACAAGATCGACCCGAGCATTGGGCCAGGCTACGTCATCGTGCCGGGCAAGGCTCCGCGCGAGATCGACTCGCATAAGCTGATCCCGCAGGTCGGCACGATCTTCAAGCTCGACGAGACCTATTCACTCTATGCCCGCTACGCCCAGGGCTTCAAGATGCCGACCGCGCAGCAGCTCTATACGTCGCTGCCGATGGGCACCCAGAACCTGATCCCGAACCCGGATCTCAAGCCCGAGAGCGTCACGTCCTACGAAGCCGGCATCCGCGGCCGCTTCGACAATGGCTGGTTCTCGGTCGGCGTCTTCCATGCCGATTACAAGGACTTCATTCAGAACTTCGCGCCGATCCTCGGTTCGACCGATCTGACCTATCGCAACCTCTCGAGCGTCAAGATTTCCGGTATCGAGGCATCGGCCGAGTGGAAATTCCACGAGCGCTGGCTCGCCAATGTCGCGTTGAGCTACCAATACGGCACGCAAAAAGCGGATGCTGGCGCATTGACCACGCCGTATAACTCGATCACCCCGTTTACCGCTGTCGCCGGGCTGAAATACCTGATGCCCGAATATGGGCTGGAGGCCGAGGTCATCGGAACCTTGGGGGCGGGCGTCACCCGCGCCAGCGCGCCGACCATCTTCAAGCCGGCGGGCTACACCGTGTTCGATGCCTTCCTGAACTGGAAGCCGACCTCGTACATCACGGTCCGCGGCGGCGTGCAGAACATCTTCGACCGCCGCTATTTCTCGAACGTCTATAATTTCGACAAGGTTCCGGCTTCGGCCGCAGTCGCCGCGACCAACCCGCTCGAACTGCAGACCGCGGCGGGCCGTACCTTCAAGCTCGCAGCCTCGGTTGAGTTCTGAGACGCAGCGGACCTAGCGCCACCCGATTGACGGGCCGCCGCTGTGACAAGCGCGGTTGGTCACGCGACGCTCCGAGCGAGACCCCGGAGCGTCGCATCCTTTCCTTGGAGCCCCCTTATGACAAGCACCACACATCCCCGCGAACTGCTGAAGCAACCCTCGGCCGAAATCCTGGCAAGCCTGCCCGCCATGGGCCGCGTCATGCTGAGCGCACGCTCCGGCGGCGCGACGCATGAGCGCATGGGCGTGGTCGGCACCGTCTCGATCGACGGGACCAGGGCGCGCCTCGCAGGCGAGTTCCACGACAGCACGCTCGATCTTGCGGTCGTGACCCGGCTGGTCGCGGACCGCACCAGCAAGATGCGCGACCGGGTGCTGCCCAGGCTCGAGTGCCAGGACGCCGCCGGCGAGGTGTTGTTCAGCCTGATCGGGCTCGACGGGTTGGAGCTCTTCGACAAGGCGCTTGCCCCATTCGGCGCCGGTGAGGCCCTGGAGCCGGTCGAGCGCGAGAGCGCTGCCGGCGGCGGATCGCCTGATGTGCCCGAGGATGATCTCGGTGCCGCGACCTTCGCCGCGATCCTGCGCAATGGCGTGCCGATCTCGATCGATTTCACGAAACCGGGCCTGGCCCAGCATTGGGGAGGTGCGCTGCCAGAGCCGAAGCCGGCCATGGGCTTCGTCAACATCATGCAGGGCGACTTCCACCTTCACTTGCGCGCTGGTGCGGTCGCAAGCTGGCTGCGGCAGGTCGCCGGATCGGAGGTCGAGCTTGCAGCGCATGATTCCGACGGCCAGCCGTTCGGCCTCGTGCTGCGCGGCCCGGCCGCGGCCTTCGACGGCGTTCCGCTCGGCAATCCCCATGGCTGAACCCTCCCCCACCGCCGGATCCGTGACCCTGGCTCATCGGCGCGCGACCTGGCTCTTGCCCGAGACCGGCGAGGCCATTGCCCAGTACGACCTGATGCGGACGATGGCGCAGAAGCGCGTCGTGCTGCTCGGCGAGAGCCATGACATCGCCGAGATCCATCGCTGGCAGCTCCATGTCACGGCGTTCCTGCATACGCTGCGGCCGCAGATGGCGGTCGGTTTCGAGATGTTCCCACGTCGGCTCCAGCCGGTGCTCGACGCCTGGGTCGAGGGCGAGATGGACACCGCGACCTTCCTGGAGCGGTCGGAATGGGCACAGGTCTGGGGTTTCGATCCCGAGCTCTACCTGCCGCTCTTCCATTTCTGCCGACAGCAGCGCGTGCCGATGCTCGCACTCAACTGCCATCGGCCGCTGGTCACGCGTGTCGGCCAGGTCGGTTGGGATGCGATTCCCATCGAAGAGCGCGATGGCGTGACGCCGCCTGCCCCCGCGACGGAGGGGTACCGGCGCTATCTCGCCGGAATCATGAGCGGTTTCGCCGGGCCAGATCGCCCACGCGCCATGGAGCCGGACCGCTTCGATCGCTTCATTCGAGCCCAGCAGACCTGGGATCGCGCCTTCGCCTGCGGCATCGCCGATCATCTGGCAAAGGCACAAGACAACCCGCTCGTCATCGGTATCATCGGGCGCGGCCATCTCGAATACGGCCATGGCACGCCCTATCAGCTCCGCGATCTCGGCATCGATGATCTGGCTGTGCTGTTGCCGACCGACTGTGCCAGCCATGACCAGGAAAGCCTGAAAGGCATTGGCGACGCGATCTTCAGGCTCGACACGCCGGAACCGCCCTCGCCGCGACGCAGTTCGCCCAGGGCCTCTTCGTGACCAGGATCATCTCGCAGATCACGCTGTTGACCCGGCTCTGCATCAGCGGGCCGGGCGGGCGGGCCGGATTGGTCTATTTCGCGCTCGTGCTCGGGCTCGGCTTGGCCGGGGTTCAGGTTTCTGTCCGCCTGATCGCCTGGACGGCGGATTTCTACAACGCGCTGCAGAAGCTCGATGTCGATGCGACACTGCGCCAGATCGCGGTGTTCTTCGGGCTGATCGCCATCAGCGTGAGCCTGTTCCTGAGTGGCAGCTACCTGCGCAAGATGCTGCAGATCCGCTGGCGCCGCTCGCTGACCGAAGCCGCGCTCGACCGCTGGCTCTCCAACAAGGCCTATTGGCATCTGCGCGACCGCACGGATAACGGCCTCGACAACCCGGACCAGCGCATCGCCGAAGACTGCCGCATCTTTGTCGACAAGCTCACCGGAGAGGCGATCGAGCTCATCACCAACATCGTCGCGCTGGTCTCCTTCTTCGCGATCCTGTGGTCGCTCTCGACCTTTGCCCTCGCCTTCACGGTTGGAGGCATCGCGATCGAGATCCCGCGCTACATGGTCTGGGCTGCGCCGCTCTACGTCGCGATCTCGAGCGGCCTGACGCATTGGCTCGGCAAGCCGTTGAAATCCCTCGCCTTCGAGCAGCAGCGCCGCGAGGCCGATTTCCGCTTCGCATTGACGCGGCTGCGCGAGCATGTCGAGGCCGTCGCTCTGGCGAATGGCGAGGCGGCCGAACGGCGCCTGCTCTCGGAGCGCTTCGGCGCGATCATCCAGAACTGGCGCGGCCTCGCCAATCGCGAGTTGATCCTCGGCTGCTTCACCAGGCCCTATATGCAGACGGTCCTGCGCATCCCGCTCTTCCTGGCGTTGCCGGCCTTCCTGGCCGGGCGCGTCACCTTCGGCGGTTTGATGCAGATCGGCTCGGCCTTCCAGAACGTCGTGACCACGCTTTCCTGGTTCATCTTCTCCTATCGCGATCTTGCCGAGCTCGCGGCATCGGCCAGCCGCCTGAGTTATTTCCTCGGAGCAGCCGAGGACAACGTGGACGCGCCGCGGCCAGCGCTCGTCACGGGACAGGAGAACCGGATCCTGCTGCAGGATGTCGCCCTCCGCGTCCCCGACGGCCGCGCCCTCGAGCCCCTCCCCGAGATCAGGCTTGAAGCAGGCGGGACGTATTGGATTTCAGCGCCCTCCGGGCATGGCAAGAGCGCCCTGGTGAAGGCCCTTGCCGGGTTGTGGCGGCATGGCACGGGGCAAATCGAACGGCCGGATGCCAAAATGGTCTTCCTGCCGCAGCAGCCCTACCTGCCCCTCGGCGGGCTGCGGGGAGCATTGGCCTATCCCGCCTCCCCTGAGACCCATCGGGCCGAGGACTATGAGCGAGCCCTGGAGGCCGTCGGCATGGTCCAGTTGTGGGAAATCGACGAGCCGACCTGGAACGACGCGCGCCGCGGCCTGTCCGGCGGCGAGCGCCAGCGGCTGGCGCTTGCCCGTATCCATCTCCAGAAGCCGGACTGGATCGTGCTCGACGAGGCGACCAGTGCGCTCGACCCGGCAGCCGAACGCGATCTGCTCGCGACCTTGCGCCAGGACTTGCCGCTGGCGACGTTCATCCTGATCGCGCACCGGCCGCCCTTGGGCCTGGACGACCATCGCGCAATCCACCTGTCGAGACGCGACGGCTCTTGTGCCGGAGCCTCTGACGAGCGCCGCGGCGAGCTTGCAGAGGCTTAGAATGTCCCGAAGCTGCCATCCTTGCTGCTGCGGTCCGATCGTTGCGGCTCCATCAGAGTTCGTCAGATGACCGCCGCCTCGTTCTCCGCTGGGCCAGCGCTACGCCAGCGTTTCCGGACCTTGGCCCTGCTGCCCCGGCTGCTGCACTCGTTCTGGCAGACGAGTCCCGCGCTGTCGGCCACGATCATCGTCTTGCGCCTGCTGCGCGCCGCTCAGCCGCCGCTCGTGCTCTTCATCGGCAAGCTGATCGTCGACGAGATCATCCTCCAGACCGCCTCACCAGCTCCTGGACCGACGCTGGCGGACTGGGTGGACAGCGGGCGCCTGAGCGCGGTCGCCGGCTGGCTCTTGCTCGAGTTTCTGCTCGTCGCGGCGGCAAATGCGCTCGCGCGCATCGGAGCCTTCGTGGAAAGGGTCCTGACCGAGCGCCATGATAATGCGCTCGGTGTCGCGCTCATCAAGCAGGTGGCGAGCCTGGATCTGCGCGACATCGAGGCCAGCTCTGCGCAGGACAGGCTGCAGCGGGCCCGCACCCAGCGCTTCATGGGTAACCAGCTGCTGACCTCCCTGCTGAGCCAGGCTCAGGATTTCGTCTCGCTCATCCTGTTTGTCATCGGCCTGTTCTCCTATGCGCCCCTGCTGATCATTCTGCTGTTGCTCGCACTCCTGCCAACGCTCGCCGGTGAAGCGCATTTCAATGCAAAGGGTTATGGGCTGAACGTCTCGGTCACGTCCGAGCGCCGGCAAATGGATTACATCCAGATCGTCGGTTCAGCGGCCGAATCCGCCAAGGAGATGAAGCTGTTCGGGCTCGGCGCCTACCTGGCGGGCCGCTTTGCCGAACTCGCCGACAAGGTCCATCGTGGCAATCGCGATCTCGCGGCTCGGCGTACGCTCTGGGGCAGTCTGTTTGGGGCAATCGCCTCGTTGGCCTATTACGCTGCCTATGCCGTCATCGCCTGGCGCGCCCTGAAGGGTGAACTCGGCATCGGCGATCTCACCTTTCTCGCCGGCTCGTTGCTGCGGCTGAACGGCCTGTTCGAGCGGCTGATCCTCGGCCTGACCCAGATCACGTCGCTGACCCAGTATCTCGATGATTTCTTCTCGTTCATGGATCTCCGCTCGACGATGGTCGCCCCACCGAATCCAAGACCATTTCCGGTGCCGATGCGGCAGGGTATCGTCTTCGACAAGGTCGGATTCCGTTATCCCGGCAAGGATGCCTGGGCGCTGCGCGATCTCAGTTTCTCCATTACCGTCGGCGAGACACTTGCTCTCGTCGGTGAAAACGGGGCCGGTAAGACCACGATCGTCAAGCTGCTGACCAGGCTCTACGAGCCGGACGAGGGCCGCATCCTCGTCGACGGCATCGACATCCGCGATATCGGCATCGCCGACCTGCAGCACCAGATCGGCGCCATCTTCCAGGATTTCGTGCGCTATCACATGACCGCCGCAGAGAATATCGGCATTGGGCGGGTCGGCTGCCTCAGCGATCGTCCGCGGGTCATCGACGCCGCGCAGAAGAGCCTCGCCCATCCGCTGATCGAGACGCTGCCGGAGGGCTACGAGCAGATGCTGGGCCGCGTCTTTGCGCGGGGGCTCGATCTCTCGGGGGGCGAATGGCAGAAGATCGCGATTGCCAGAGCCTATTTCCGCGACGCAGCGATCCTGGTTCTCGACGAGCCGACCGCAGCGCTGGATGCCCGCGCTGAAGCGGAGATCTTCGAACGCTTCCGCAATCTGAGCGAGGCGAAGACCGCATTGCTGATCTCGCACCGCTTCGCGACCGTCCGGATGGCCGACCGCATCCTGGTGCTGGAGAATGGCGCCATCCTCGAAAGCGGCAGCCATGAGGAGCTCATCGCGCTGCACGGGCGCTACGCCGAGCTGTTCGCGTTGCAGGCCGCAGGCTTCCAGTAAGAGCCTCAGGCGCCTCGGGCCAGGGCCTCGACCGGGTCGAGACCCGCGGCATTGCGCGCCGGCAGGAATCCGAAGCCGACACCGATCAGCGTCGAGCAGGCAATCGCTGCCGCGAAGGCCTCGGCCGAGTAGATGAAGCGAACCGGCGAGCCGGAGAGCGCGAATCCCCAGCCGATGGAGAGCGCCAGAGCGATACCGAGCACGCCCCCGATGAAGCAGACCAGAGAGGCCTCGATCAGGAACTGCTGGAGGATGTCGCCGCGGCGCGCGCCCACGGCCATGCGCAGGCCGATCTCGCCGGTGCGCTCGATCACCGAGACCAGCATGATATTCATCACGCCGATACCGCCGACGAGCAGGGAGATCACGGCGATCGAGGCGATCAGCAGCGCGAAGGTCGCGTTGTTGCTGGTGATCGCCTGACGGATTGCGTCATTGTTCCGGATAAAGAAATCCTCGGCGCGGTGGCGATGCGTCAACAACTCGGTGACGGCGCTCTGCGCCGACTCCATCGGTGTGTCGTCATTGACGCGCAGGATGATGCTGCGCAGCGAGAGATCCCCGAGGAAACGGCCCTGGACGGTGGTGTAAGGCAGGTAGACCTGCGGGTTCAGGCTGGCGCCGAAGCCGCTCTGCTGGGGCCGCATCACTCCGATCACGCGGGCAGGGACCGAGCCGATCAGGATGACGCTGCCGATCGGGTCCTGGCCGGTCCGCGCGAACAGGGCACTGACAGTGTTCTGGTCGATGACCACATCCTGCGAGAGCCGCCGGACGTCGTCCGCGTCGAAGAGCCGGCCCTGGGCCAGGACGCCGCCCGTGACCGCGAAATACTGCTCGCCGACGCCCATGACCAATCCCGATGCCTCGGCGGAGCCGAAACGCAGCGTGGCATTCGTCGACACGGTCGGTGTGACGCCTTCGGCATAGGGCTGACTTGCGAGGATATGGGCATCGGCGACTGTCAGGGTCTTGATCTGGCCCGAGCGGCGGTCGCCGATCGTGGCTCCGGGGTAGATCTCGAGAGTGTTGGTGCCGAGCCCGGCGATATTGGCGAGAACCTGCTGGCGCGAGCCCTCCCCCAGCGCCACCACGCTGACGACAGAGGCGATGCCGATGACGATGCCGAGCATGGTCAGCGCGGAGCGCAGCTTATGGGCGCGCATCGACAGGAGGGCCATGCCGAAGGCCTCGCGCAGCCGGCCGAACGCGGCCCGCCACGAGCCACCCCGCGGCACGTCCAGCACCGGGTTCGCCTTGGAAACGAGCGTCGGGCGGGTCCTCCGATCGGAGATGATCCGGCCGTCGCTAAGCTCGATAATGCGGTCGGCTCGGGCCGCGACGTTCATGTCATGAGTGACAAGAATGATCGTGTGGCCCTCGCGGCCGAGTTCCTCGAGCAGGGTCAGCATCTCCTCGCCGCTCTTGCGGTCGAGTGCGCCGGTCGGCTCGTCTGCAAGGATGACCCGGGCCCCGTTCATCAGGGCCCGCGCGATCGAAACCCGCTGCTGCTGGCCGCCCGACATCTCGGCCGGGCGATGCGTCTTCCGGGCCCCGAGGCCGAGCCGGTCGAGCAAGGCGGCTGCCCGATTGCGCCGCGGCTCGGCGGCAACCCCTGCGTAGATCGCCGGCACCTCGACATTGGCGAGCGCGGTCAGTTCCGACAGCAGATGATAGCGCTGAAAGACGAAGCCGAAATATTCACGCCGCAGCCGTGCCAGCTCGTCCGGCCCGAGATCGCGCGTCGGGCGGCCGTCAATCGCGTAGACACCGCCGGTCGGCCGGTCGAGGCAGCCGATGATATTCATCAGGGTGGATTTGCCCGAGCCCGACGGTCCGACGATCGCAACCATCTCGCCGGCCTCGATGGTCAACTCGGCCCCGTCAAGCGCCGCAATCGCCGCTTCGCCTGCGCCAAAATCGCGCCGGACCCCACTCAGCCTGATCAGCGGCACGCCCATGCGGTCAGAACCCGAGCGGGCCACGCATGCGGCGGGCCGCTGCGGGGGAGCCCGTGTGCGCGATGACGACACGCTCGCCCGCCTTCAGCCCGGAAGAGATTTCCGCGACGATCTTGTTGTCTAGCCCAACCGTGACCTTGCGCGGCGCGGGCTTGCCATCGTCCCCGACGACATCGAGCCAGGGCTCTCCGCCCCGGCGCCTGATCGCCGTGGACGGCACGGTGACGACGCCCCGCATCCGCCCGACGACCACCGTTACCTGGACCGTCATCGAGGTCAGCAGCCTTCCGTCGGAGTTGGGCACCTCGAACAGCGCGTTGTAGTAGATCGCCGAGGAAGTCGAGGAGGCGTTCGTGCTCGAAGAGGCCGAGGCGCTGCTCGTATTCTGCGTCTTCAGCGTATCAGGCGCCGGTTCGACAAAGGCGATCCTGCCAGGGAAGCGCCGATCGGGCGCGCCGAGAACGCTGAACAGGGCCTCTTGGCCGGCCTTGACCCTGAGCACGTCTGCTTCCGAGATCTTGGCCTTGACCGTCATGGTCGAAACGTCGCCAAGCACGATGATGGTCGGCGCGGATTGCGCCGCGTTCACCGTCTGGCCTTCCTGCGTCACGATGGCCAGTGCGGTGCCCGCCGCCGGAGCTGTGATGCGGGTATAGCCGAGCTTGGCGCGGGCAGTCTCGACCTTGACGCCGCCGGAAATGATCTGGGCGTCGAGCGCCGCGATCTGGGCGCGGGTCGTGCGCACCGTCATCTCGGCCGATTCGTAATTGTCGCGGGAGACCGCGTTCTGGCCGAGCATCTGCTTCTGACGGGCAAGCACGGATTCGGCATAGGCGAGGCTGGCCAGGCGCTCCTCGCGCTGCGCCTGCAGCACGGCGAGCTCGGCCTCGGCCGAGCGCAGTTCATTCTGCTGGGTGACGCCATCGATCTCGGCGATCAGGTCGCCCTCGCTCACGTTCTGGCCCAGGGCCAGCTTAAGCGAGATCARCCGGCCGGAGACCTGCGCGCCGACGCTCACCTGCCGGATCGGCTCCAGCGCGCCGCTGGCCAGCACGACCTCTTCGACATCGCCCATCGTGGCGGCGACCGTCGGCAGTTGAATCGCGGCCGGCTGCGGCGCCTGCTGCGAGCGCAGGGCATAGCCACCCGCCCCCAGCATGCCCAGGACAAGCAGCAGCATGAAGGCACGGCGCGACGTCATGGGCTCGGGACCTCCAGGGAGACAGCACGCAGGCGGGGCCCCTGCGGCGGATCCTCGACGCGCGGGCGGGAGACCTCGACCGGCCGGAGCCAGCCACCGCCAAGCGCCTTGTTGAGGGCGATGAACCGGGTCGCCAGCGCGATCTGGCTCTGAATCCGCGAATCCTCGGAGCTATACTGCGAGCGCTGCGCATCAAGCACGTCGAGGAAGCTGGCGCCGCCCGACTGGTAGAGCGCCTGGGACAGCTGCGCCGCCTGACCGGAAGCCGCAGCCGCCGTCGACAGGCTGGCCAGCCGC
Source organism: Allobosea sp. P4_E12 (assembly GCF_056401655.1). Lineage (NCBI taxonomy): Bacteria > Pseudomonadati > Pseudomonadota > Alphaproteobacteria > Hyphomicrobiales > Alloboseaceae > Allobosea > Allobosea sp. P4_E12. Next base: position 41,377 of record NZ_JBFUIY010000002.1, read on the forward strand.
AGTCGCTCCTGCCGCAATCCAACCAGTGCGTCCTCGACATCCTGCAGGGCGCTCAGCACAGCGAGCCGAAGCGCCGCATCCGACTGGTCGCGCCGGGCGCGCGCCACATCGACCGCGGCCGCGAGTTCGCCCCCATTGAAGATCGGCACGCTCAGCGATGGGCCGATCGACCAGCCGATCGCGCTGTTCTTCGCGAGGTCGCCGAGCTTCAGCGCCGAGGTCGAGATATTGCCGGTCAGGCTCACGGAAGGGTAGCGAACCGCCTCGGCCTGGCCGATCCGTGCCGTTGCCTGGGCGAGACTGCGCTCGGCCCGCCGGACATCCGGCCGGTTGCGCAGCACGTCCGCCGGGACGCCGGCTTGCGGTGGCGCGGGCGTCGCCGGCACCTTCGCAGCGCCGGTCAAGCGCGAGCCCATAGCGGATGGCGGGCGGCCAACCAGCACCGCGATACGGTGCTGGGTCTGCGACAGCGCGGTTTCAAGGGCCGGAATCTGCGCCTCGGTGCTCGCGACCTGCGCCACCGCCCTCGCCGTATCGACCGCCGAGACATCGCCGGCCTGGAAGCGGACCCGCGTCAGTGCCTCGGTCACCCGCTGGGTTTCGACCGTCCGCTTGGCAAGCACAATGCGCGCCTGGTAGCCGCGCGCCTCGATGACAGCCGAAGCGACATCCCCAATGAGCGTCAGCAGTACTCCGTCGAGATCATCGTCGGCGGCATCGACGCCATAGGTCGCGGCTTCGACGGCGCGGTCGCGCCCGCCGAAGATGTCGAGCTCCCAGGAGGTGTCGAAGCCCGCGCGCAAGCTGTTGCTCATGCCGCTGCCGCCCCCTGAATCGGAGCTTGTGGCGTAACGCGAACGCGTTGCCGATGCTGAACCATTGACCTGAGGAAACAGCGGCGCGATCGCCTGGACCCGGCTCGCTCGCGCTTCGCGAATCCGCGCCTTCGCCTGGGCGACATCGAGATTGCCTGCAACCGCTTCGGTCACGAGCCCATCCAGCACAGGATCCTTGAATTGCCGCCACCACTCCGACCGAGCGGGAGGCCGCGCAGCCGAAGCGGCGCCATTCCATTGGGTGGGCAGATCCTGCGTCGGCGCGACGTAGTCGGGGCCGACCGAGCAGGCGCCAAGGCAGAGCAGAACAGGCAGCGCGAGCAGCCTCGTCCAATCCGATATCAGCCTGTCGCGAGAGTGCATCCCGTCCATGTCCGCCGCATTGGCGACCTTTCCATTCCAGGCGGAAAGAGCGCAGATCGGCGGTCATAGGCGCCGTATTTCAGAATGATTCCAAAGACGAAGATCCCGCGGAGTGCCGATCTCTGGCTATCTTGAACGCCTACAAAGCGGCCTCGCGAATTGCAAGGCGCCAGCCCCGCGAAAGCGGTTCATCGACGTCTGAGCCAGGACCAACTCGGGCTGATCCGGCAGCCAGCGCGACCGCGATACCATCCGCCGCGCTCTCGACGGCTGAGATCGGCCATCGGGTGGTCCGGCGCAATGGCTCTCCTTCTTCGCTCCGGGCAAACAACCCGGCGAACCGCGACAGTGACACGATGGAGCAATCCACCCGACGGGGCCAATCGAAGACATAAGGACCCTTTTGTCGTCATGCGCGGATTGCGCCGTTCAGTCCTCGTCGCGTCTCCGAAGCAGATAGGTATCCATGATCCAGCCCTTTTCCTCTCGCGCTTCGCGCCGGATGCGCTCGATATCGCCCATCACCTCCGAGAGCTTTCCGGCGATCAGAATCTCGTCCTTGGTGCCGAGATAGGCGCCCCAATAGATATCGAGATCTTCACCCGCGACACTCTTGAAGGCCTGGTCCCCGTCGAGCATGACGACCACACTATCGAGGTTATTGGGAAAGCCTTCCGCCAGTTTGCGTCCCGTGGTGATCAGCACGGGCTCGCCAATCCGGTTGAGGGCGACCCGGTGTCGCGCCGCAAGGGCCTGCACGCTGCTGATGCCCGGGATCACATCGTATTCGAGAGCGAAGCCCCTGGCGCGAATATGCTCGACGATCCGCAGCGTGCTGTCATAGAGCGTCGGATCACCCCAGACGAGGAAGGCTCCGCATTCACCGTCCCCGAGTTCTTCCGTGAACAGGCCCTCGTAGTCATGGGCAATACGCGCATGCCACTCGTCGACGCTGCCACGGTAATTCGTTCCGGCGGGGGCACGCTCCGGGATCGGCACCGGAACCAGGCGATAATCCGATCGTTCGATGAAGCGCTCGCAGATGTCCTTCCGCAGCCGTCCGAGCGCGGCCTTTTCTGTCCCCTTGTCGGGAATGAAGAAGACGTCGGCCTGGTTGAGGGCGTTGATCGCCTGGACCGTGACATAGTCGGGATTGCCGGCACCAATTCCGATGATCAGGATCTTGCGCATTCGGCCTCCAAGTCGGGGCTCAGATGGCCCACCGTTCGGCAGCCATAGCACGTGGGGCGACAGCGCGAGCAGCTGCGCCATGACGCCCTCGAGGCCGATCGCCGCATAGTTCGACCACTCCCCGCTCTTCACAGGCCAACGAATAGGCCGTGGCAAGCTGTTGACAGAATTGTCGCGATAGCCACTAGATATGGTGGTCACGGTCTCTCGAGTCGCAAGATCGAGAGCTAAGAGGGAAGCCGGTGCGAAACCGGCGCTGCCCCCGCAACTGTCAGCGGCGAGTACTTGTCCAGACTATCAGTCACTGAGGCCGCCAGGCCTTGGGAAGACGGGACAAGAGCGATGACCCGCGAGCCAGGAGACCTGCCGCGACAGCAGAATCGTCCTCGGGCGGGGTGTCCCGGTGGATCGCTTGGTCATGTCTGCGGGCGCTCGTCGCTGCGACATTCTCCGTTGCGACTCCGCCTGGCCTTTGCCCCCTACAGATTGGGGTTTGAAAGCCGATGTCCCTCGCGACCGATACCATCCGCCCTGAGACGTTCAGCCCGATCGCGTCGCAAGGCAGCGATGCGCGATCGACCGCGGAACCGGGCTACCAGGTGATCCGCCGCAACGGCAGCGTCACCCCGTTCGACGCCTCCAAGATCAGCGTCGCTCTGACCAAGGCCTTTCTGGCGGTCGAGGGCAGCAGCGCCGCTGCCTCGCGCCGAATCCACGACATCGTCGCGGAGTTGACCCAGCAGATCGTCGCCGGGCTGACGCGGCGCGCCGATGCCGGCCGTACCTTCCATATCGAGGATGTGCAGGATCAGGTCGAACTCGCGCTGATGCGCAGCGAACACCACAAGGTCGCCCGCGCCTATGTGCTCTACCGCGAGGAACGAGCCCAGGAACGGGCCCGCGCCAAGGCGGAAGCGAAGCCTGTGGTCGCCTCCGCGCCGGTGCTGCGCATGAAGGCAGCCGACGGCGCGCTCGTGCCGCTCGATGGGGCTCGCCTCGCCACGGTCATTCGCGAAGCCTGCGCCGGGCTCGACGGCGTCTCGGCTGAAGCCGTGCTGAGCGAAGCGCAGCGCAACCTCTATGACGGCATCAGTCAGGATGAGCTGGCGCAGGCGCCGATCCTGGCTGCGCGCACCCTGGTCGAGACCGAACCGAACTATTCCAAGGTCTCGGCTCGCCTCCTGCTCGACAAGCTCCGCCGCGAGGCGCTGAGCTTCGTCTCCGGTCGTCCGGAACAGGCGACTCAGGCAGAAATGTCAGTACGTTACGGCGACTATCTCCACGTCTATGTGAAGACCGGCATCGCCAACGAGCTGCTCGATCCCGAGCTTGGACGCTTCGATCTCGCCCGCCTTGCGGCTGCGCTCAAGCCGGAGCGCGACCTCCAGTTCGATTATCTCGGCTTCCAGACGCTCTATGACCGCTATTTCCTGCATGTCCGAGGCAATCGCTTCGAGCTGCCGCAGGCCTTCTTCATGCGTGTCGCGATGGGTTTGGCGATCCGCGAGATCGACCGCGAGGCCCGGGCGATCGCCTTCTACGACCTGCTCTCCTCCTTCGACTTCATGGCCTCGACGCCGACCCTGTTCAACGCAGGAACCCTCAGGCCGCAGCTCTCCTCCTGCTTCCTGACCACGGTGCCGGACGATCTCGACGGCATCTTCAAAGCGGTGAAGGACAACGCCCTGCTGGCCAAATATTCCGGCGGGCTGGGCAATGACTGGACGCCTGTGCGTGGCCTTGGCGCTCATATCAAGGGCACCAATGGCGAGAGCCAGGGCATCGTGCCGTTCCTCAAGGTCGCCAACGACACCGCGATCGCCGTCAACCAGGGTGGCAAGCGCAAGGGCGCGGTCTGCGCCTATCTCGAAACCTGGCATGTCGACATCGAGGAGTTCCTCGATCTGCGTAAGAACACCGGCGACGACCGCCGCCGTACCCATGACATGAACACGGCGAACTGGATCCCCGACCTGTTCATGCAGCGCGTCGCCGCCGGAGGCCAGTGGACGCTGTTCTCGCCCGACGAGACGCCCGACCTTCACGATCTCTACGGCAAGCCGTTCAAGGCGGCCTATGAGGCCTATGAAGCCAAGGCCGAGCGCGGTGAGATCAAGGTGTTCAAGCGCCTCAACGCGCTCGATCTCTGGCGCAAGATGCTGACCATGCTGTTCGAAACCGGCCATCCCTGGATGACCTTCAAGGATGCCTGCAACCTGCGCTCGCCGCAGCAGCATGCCGGCGTGGTGCATTCCTCGAACCTGTGCACCGAGATCACGCTGAACACCTCGGCCGACGAGGTCGCCGTCTGCAATCTGGGCTCGATCAACCTCGCAGCCCATGTGACGGCGGGCGGGCTCGACCGGGCCAGGCTCGGCAAGACGGTCGCGACCGCGATGCGGATGCTCGACAACGTCATCGACATCAATTTCTACACGATCCCCGAGGCACGCCGCTCGAACCTGCGCCACCGCCCGGTCGGCCTCGGCATCATGGGCTTCCAGGATGCGCTGCAGACCTTGCGCCTGCCCGCGGCGTCCGAGGGTGCCGTAGCCTTCGCCGACACCTCGATGGAGGCGATCAGCTGGTTTGCGATCTCGGCCTCGGTCGATCTTGCCGCCGAGCGCGGTCGCTACCCGAGCTTCGAAGGCTCGCTCTGGTCGAAGGGCATCCTGCCGATCGACTCGCTCGACATCCTCTCGGAGGCCCGCGACGGCGATGTCGAGCTCGATCGTTCGACGACGCTGGACTGGGACAGCCTGCGCGAGCGGGTGAAGACCACCGGCATGCGCAACTCGAACTGCATGGCGATCGCCCCTACCGCAACGATCTCCAACATCGTCGGTGTCTCGCAGTCGATCGAGCCGTCCTATAGCCAGCTCTACGTCAAGGCGAACATGTCGGGCGACTTCACGGTCGTGAATGCCGACCTCGTCCGCGATCTCAAGGCGCGCGATCTCTGGGACGAGGTCATGGTCTCGGACCTGAAATACTACGACGGAAAGGTCAGTCAGATCGACCGCGTCCCCGACGATCTCAAGGCGCTCTACGCAACCTCCTTCGAGATCGAGACAAGCTGGCTGATCCGCGCCGCCGCACGCCGTCAGAAATGGATCGACCAGGGCCAGTCGCTCAATCTCTACATGGCGCAGCCTTCCGGCAGGAAGCTCGACGAGGCCTATCGCCTCGCCTGGCGGCTCGGCCTGAAGACGACCTATTACCTGCGCGCGCTCTCGGCGACCCATGTCGAGAAGTCGACGCTGAAGGGCACTGACGGCAAGCTCAACGCGGTGTCGGCAACGGTCCCCGTCGCGTCCAAGCCGATCCTCGTCGACATCCCGCTCGACAATGGCATGGCCGTGCCGAACGCCTGCTCGATCGACGATCCGACCTGCGAAGCCTGCCAGTGAGGCAGCGGCGGCATCCACGCTCGCCTTCGCGGCGCGCATGGATGCCCGGCCCTGCCCGATAGCGAACGATACGGACGGCCGGGGCAGACCCGGCCATGACATTCAGACCCGATTGGATATTCATCATGCTCGACTGGTCAGACAGCAAGCCTGCCACCGCCCTCGATCTCAATCCGGCCGCGCCCGGCGGAACCTCTGCCGATGCCACCGGCCTCGGCGAGATCGATCGCTCCGGCGGCCGCGTCAGCGTCGACGAGAAGCGGATGATCAACTGCCGCGCCGATGTGAACCAGCTCCTGCCGCTCAAGTACAAATGGGCCTGGGAGAAATACCTCGCCGGCTGCAACAATCACTGGATGCCGACAGAGGTCTCGATGCAGGCCGATATCGCTCTGTGGAAGTCGAAGGACGGGCTGACCGAGGACGAGCGCCGCACGATCAAGCGCAATCTCGGCTTCTTCGCGGCCTCGGAAAGCCTCGTCGCCAACAACATCGTGCTCGCGATCTACCGTCATCTCACCAATCCGGAATGCCGGCAGTACCTGCTGCGCCAGGCTTTCGAGGAGGCGGTGCACACCCACACCTTCCAGTACATCGTCGAGAGTCTCGGCCTCGACGAGGGCGAACTCTTCAACATGTATCGCGAGGTGCCTTCGATCACCGACAAAGCGGCCTGGGCCCTGAAGCACACCCAGCATCTCGACGATCCCGATTTCGAGACCGGCACGCCCGAGGCCGATCAGGCCTTCCTGCGCGACCTCGTCGCCTTCTACGTGATCTTCGAGGGCATGTGGTTCTATACCGGCTTCGCCCAGATCCTGTCGCTCGGCCGACGCAACAAGATGGTCGGCATCGCCGAGCAGTACCAGTACATCCTGCGCGACGAGAGCATTCACCTGAATTTTGGCATCGACGTGATCAACCAGATCAAGATCGAAAACCCGCATCTCTGGACCAAGGCCTTCCAGGACGAGCTGCGCGGCATGATCCGCGACGCTGCCGAACTCGAGGCCGCCTATGGCCGGGACACCATGCCGCGCGGCTTCCTCGGCCTGAATGCTGCGCTCTGCGAGCAGTACATGCATTTCATCGCCAACCGCCGTTGCGCGCAGCTCGGCCTCGCGCCGGTCTTCGCGGAAACGGAAAACCCGTTCCCCTGGATGAGCGAGGCGATGGACCTGAAGAAGGAGAAGAACTTCTTCGAGACCCGCGTCATCGAATACCAGAACGGCGGCGCTCTGAGCTGGGAGTGAGCTGAGAAGGATGGAGCCGTCTCGCTGCAGGGCTCCATCAGCAGGCGGTGTGGTCGGTGCCTGCGGCTTGACGCCGCCTTGGGCCCCTCTATGGTCGGCCGCGATCAAGGTTCCTCGGGTCCAGGCCCGAAGCTAAGAGGGAATTCGGTGAGGCGCCCTGCGCCGAATCCGAGGCTGCCCCCGCAACTGTAAGCGGCGAGCTCTTCTCCCAACGTCCACTGGCGCTCTCACGCCGGGAAGGCCGGGCGAAGCCAGCGCTGACCCGCGAGCCAGGAGACCTGCCCTGATCGCAGAAGCGTCTTTCGGGCGGGGTGTCCGGGGGGATTTGCGTCGGCGGCAGGTCGTAGACCCGCACCCCCGAACCGATCCGCTCAAGCTCCCGGCTCGTCATCTCGGGGAGCGATGAATTCCATGTCCATGATGCCGAACCACGCGGTCGCAGCCGCGGCAGAGCGCTTGACGCAGACTCGTCGAGCAGTCTATCGAAATTGTAATATTGTTGCATTACAGGATCGGCCGTGCGAGGCCCTCGAGCCTCGCGACGCATGCCGTCGCTCGACGCTATCGGAGACTTCAATGCGCAGCGCCGCACGCCATTCTTGCCTTTCGTTCGTCGCAGCCATCGGCATGTCGATGTCCGGAGCGGCCTTGGCCGCGCCGACGCAGTATCCGCTGACGCTGGAGAATTGCCGGGAGACGATAACGTTCAACCAGGCGCCAAAGCGCGTCGTGGCGGTCGGACAGACGCAGACCGAGATCCTCTACGCGCTCGGGCTCGGCGACAAGGTCGTGGGCACAGCCGTGTGGTTCAGCCCTGTCGCGAAGCCCTATGAGGCGGTCAACGCCAAGGTGAAGCGGCTTGCCGACAACGATCCGAGTTTCGAGGCCGTCGTCGCCCAGGAACCCGACCTCGTGACTGCGATGTTCGAATGGCATATCGGCCCCAACGGCATCGTCGGCAAGCGCGACCAGTTTGCGAGGCTGAAGGTGCCGACCTATGTCTCGCCCACCGACTGCGTCGGAAAGGACAATTCCGGGCCGGGCGACGGCGTCCGCACGCAGATGTTCACGATGGATCTCGTCTACCGCAATATTCGCGAGTTCGGGCAGATCTTCGACGTCTCCGATCGCGCCGAGGCGCTGGTCGCCGAATTGAAGGCCCGCGAGGACAAGGCGGTCGCTTCTGTGGCCGGTATCAAGCCGCAGGATGTCCCCGTCGTGGTCTGGTTCTCCAGCAAGGACATCAAGGGCGACGCCTTCCTGGCCGGCAAGAATGGCGTGCCTGCCTATATCCTGTCGAAGCTCGGCGCCCGGAACGTCATCACCACCAACGAGGAATGGCCGCTGGTCGGTTGGGAGACCGTCGCTTCCGCCAACCCTGCCGTCATCGTCGTGGTCAAGATGGATCGCCGGCGTTTCCCAGCAGATGACATCAATCTCAAGCTCGACTTCCTCAAGACCGACGCGGTTGCGAGCAAGCTCGACGCCAGTCGGCAGCAGCGGATCGTGATCATGGATGTCGGCGCGACCAGGGCCGGGCTTGATACGATCGACGGCATCGAGGCGCTGGCCAACGGCATCAAGAGCTTCGGCCTCACCAAGTGAGCCATGGAGTGGTTCGGCCCAACTGGTTGGCGAGGGGCGCAGTAGCGATCCTCGCCTTCGTCCTGCTGATACTCGCGATCGCGCTCGCCGTGACGATCGGCGAAATGTCGATCCCGCTTGCCACGGTCTTCAGGGCCCTGGGCAACGGGTTGTTCGATCTCGACTACCCCGTGAGCGCGATCCAGCAGGGCGTCATCTTCGACTACCGGTTGAGCCGGGCTGTGGTGGCGGCCCTCTGCGGAGGAGCGCTCGCGCTTTCGGGGGCAATCCTGCAGGCGCTGCTGCGCAATCCGCTCGCAGAGCCCTATATCCTCGGTATCTCGGCCGGAGCCTCGACGGGTGCGGTCGCGGTGATGATCCTGGGCTTCGGCGGTGCTGCGCTCAGCATATCTGGCGGTGCCTTCCTCGGCGCCATTGCTGCGCTCGTCATCGTTGCCTTGCTCGCCGCAGGGGCCGGTGGCGCGACCGACCGCGTGATCCTCGCAGGCGTCGCCGGATCGCAGCTGTTCAATGCGGCGACCGCGACGATCGTCACCACGCTGGCCAGTGCCGAACAGGCCCGCGGCGTGATGTTCTGGCTTCTCGGTAATTTCGGGGGGGTGCGCTGGCCCGATGTCTGGCTCGCTACGCCAGTGGCCTTCGCGGGCTTCGCTGTCTGCATCTTTCATACGAAGGCGCTCGATGCGTTCGCCTTCGGCGCGGATGCCGCGGCCGCGTTGGGCGTGGCGGTGACCCGCGTGCGCATCGTGCTGTTCGTGACGACGGCCGTCATGACAGCGACCATGGTCAGTATCGTCGGCACGATCGGGTTCGTCGGTCTCGTCATACCCCACGCCGCGCGCTTCCTGACGGGCCCAGCCCATGCCCGGCTGCTCCCGGCATGCCTGATCATCGGTGCAATCTTCATGATTCTTGCCGACATCCTGTCGCGGACGCTGGTGCCGCAGCAGATTCTGCCGATCGGCGTCGTGACGGCGCTGTTCGGCGCCCCGGCCTTCGCCTTCATACTCTATCGCGCGAGGCGACCGGCATGACGCTGGCCGCGCGCGACGTCCGTTGGAGCGCCGGAGGGCGCGTGATCGTGGACGGCGTGACGCTGCACGCCGAACCGGGAAAGATCCTCGGTCTCATCGGCCCCAACGGTTCGGGAAAGTCGAGCCTGTTGAGGCTGCTGTGCCGCCTGCGCAAGGTCGCAAGCGGCGTGGTGACGCTGGACGACCGCGAGATCGGCACCTTGTCGCGGCACGACCTCGCCCGGCGCCTGGCCTTTGTCGAGCAGCAGGCGACGACTGAAATCCAGCTCTCTGTGTGCGACGTCGTCAGACTCGGACGGACCCCGCATCGCGGCGCACTCGCGTCCTGGACAGCGGCCGACGAAGACGCGGTCGAGGCCGCGCTGGCACGCGTCGATATGGCCGATCGACATGACCAGTTCTGGCATACGCTATCGGGCGGAGAGCGCCAGCGCGTCCACATCGCGCGCGCACTCGCGCAAATGCCGAGTGAACTTATCCTCGACGAGCCGACCAACCATCTCGATATCCAGCACCAGCTCTCGATCCTGACCCTGATCAGGCGCCTGGGTATCACCTGCATCATGGCCTTGCATGATCTCAACCTGGCATCGCTTTTCTGCGACGAGATCGCCGTGCTGCATGAGGGCAAGCTGGTCGATGCCGGGACGCCGGAAACCGTGATGACCGAAGCGCTGATCCAGCATGTCTTCGGTGTCGCGGTCTCCATCCGCCGCGCCGCATCGGGCCGAAGGCATATCGAGTATCTGATCGAACCCTTTTGAGGCGGGAAAGTCATGACGATGCAGCGAAGCGTTGGGGCCGGCGTCACCGACTACTGGAACGCCCGTGCCCCCAAATTTGATGGTGCTGCCTCCCATGTCGCCCAGAGCGAGCTCTGGCGGGCCGTGCTTGAGGCCGCCTTCCAGGCGGATGGCCCCAAGGACGTTGTCGATCTCGGGACCGGGACGGGCGCTTGCGCCCTCCTCGCCGCGTCGCTGGGGCATCGCGTCCGCGCCTGCGACGGGTCTGCGAACATGCTGGCGGTCGCCCGTGCGGCGGCTCGGCAAGCCGGCCTCGGCATTGCGTTTCAGGACGCCACGATCGAAGCGGCCGAGATTACCGATGCGTCGGCCGATATCGTCACGCTCCGCAATGTCCTCTGGACGCTCGAGCGCCCCATTGAAGGGTTGCTGCAGGCCCACCGCATTCTGCGGCCGGGCGGTCTCGTGCTCGTGTCCGACGGGTTGTGGTCGGTGGCTCCTGAATATCGTTCCACCTATCCAGAGGAGCTTGCCGCACGCCTACCCCTGCATGATGGCTTGACGGAAGCCGCAGCACAGGACCTGCTCGCGCAAGCTGGGTTCTCCGGGGTCAGATGCTGGCAGCACCTGTTCCCCGCTTCTCCCTACCCGGGAAATGTCCCCGTATTCGTCCTGACTGCCCGCTCACTCGCTGGCTAGCCGCGCAGGCTTCAGCTCATCAATCGAGCGGGCCTCAAGCCGCGCAGGCTATTGCCCAGGAACCAGTGCCCGGCCCGAGCGAGATCTCCCGGGCGCAGTTGCCGCTCAACGGCCCGTCCGCTCTCGATCAGGGTCTGGCGCAGCACGCCCGGCAAGACACCATCGGACAGGGGCGGTGTGAGCAGGATTCCGTCCCGCTCGACGAAGATGTTGCTGCGCGTTGCTTCGGTAACAAAGCCTGCGCGGTTCTGGAAGACGGCTTCATCGGCCCCGCAATCGACGGCTGCCGCAAATGCGGTCTCGTAGATACGACGGCGCGTTGTTTTGTACCGCAGGAATGGGTCGCCTGCGTCGGCCCTTGCGGCGGCGAGGACGACCTCGAGAGGCCGGTCCGGCTCGGCAGCGAGCACTGGTGCGGCGATACCGAGCACGCCGTTGCGACGGAGTTCGAGGCGGATACGGCGCAGCCCTTGCGGCGCAAAGGTCTCGACCAGCGCAGCAAGACGCGTTTCCGCCTCGTCGCGGTCGAAGCGGAAGCCGAGCGCCCTTGCCGAACGGTCGAGGCGGTCGAGATGCAGGGGCAGCCGTGCAAAACCGGTTTCTTGCGACCAGCCCAGCGTTTCGATCAGTCCGTATTCCTCGGCCAGGTCGGTCAGGACACGGGCCTTGAGCAGGCATTCGGAATACTCGTCCGCAGCACGCGAATCCGTGACGATGCCGCCGCCAACGCCATAGCGGCCGGCACCGCCCGGAAAGATCGTTGCCGTGCGGATTGCGACATTGAAGCGAAGATCGCCATCGGGCGAGATTTGCCCGATCGAACCGGTATAGAGATCGCGCGCGCCGTCCTCGAGTTCGCGGATGATCTCCATCGCACGCAGCTTCGGCGCACCGGTGATCGAGCCGCAGGGGAAGACAGCCCGCAGCAGGTCTTCGAGCGAGAGGCCGGGACGCAACCTGGATGTCACCGTCGACGTCAGCGTGTGAAATGTCGGATAGGTCTCGACCTGGAAGAGGCTTGGCACTTCGACCGACCCCATGGCGCTGATCCGTCCGAGATCGTTGCGCAGCAGGTCGACGATCATCAGGTTCTCGGCGCGTTGCTTGGGGTCGGCCTGCAACTCTTCCATAGCGGCGAGCTCCGCTGCCGGTCCGTCGCGTCGCGGTGCTGTTCCCTTCATCGGGCGCGTCGTCGCACGCCCCGATTCGACCTCAAGAAAGAGCTCCGGCGAAACCGACAGGATGCTCGCATCGTCGATGGTAACGATACCGCCATGCGCCACGGGCTGGCTCGACCGCAAGGCGGCATAGAGCGCGAGGGGATCGCCGTCGTAGCGAAAGGCGATCGGAAAGGTCAGGTTGATCTGGTAGGCGTCGCCGGCGTGAAGATAGTCCAGGACACGCTGGATCTTGGCCGCGTGCGCTGGTGCATCGAGCTGCGGACGAACAGTGCCGAGCGGCGGCGGAGGTCCCAGTGCTCCAAAGGCTTGGTCCAGCTGCGCGGCAGGGAGCTGCACCGGCGCCCGAAACAGCCCGAACCACAGCAGGGGAAGCGCCCTCGCCTGCGGCATCGACGCGACGAGGCGTGGCTCGAAGGCGTATCCCAGCTCGTAGCTCAGGAAGCCGGCGGCATGCAGCCCCCGGGACAGGCCGTCTTCGATTCTACCGAGCGCAGACGAGATCTCCTCGGTATGGTCGCATCGAACGACCTCGACCGGCTCACAGTAGAGCTGGGCCGACGCGGCTGCCGCGAGCCGGTCCTCCAGCAGTACGAACGGGCGCCGCGTCGTGAGCATGGTGTCGATGGTAGGCGGCATCGGCGGCGTGGTTTCTGATTGGAGTATAGAGGCTGCGCTCGAAGCGGCTTCGTGGATCGTGGCGATGCCTCGCTCCGATGGCAGCCTGGAATTGTAGGCCCGATCGCGCCCCGCCGTGAGCCCGACGAGAGCCGAGCCGAATGCTCGGCGAGCGATGGCCAGGGAGCTCCGCTGCCAGCTCAGCTCCGCAGGCCGGGAGCCTCCTGGCCCGTGCTCGCGACGTATTCCGTATAGCCGCCACCATAGGTGTGAACGCCCTCGGGGGTCAGTTCGAGAACGCGGTTGGACAGTGCGGCGAGGAAATGGCGGTCGTGCGAGACGAACAGCATGGTCCCCTCGTATTGCGCCAAGGCCGTGATGAGCATCTCCTTCGTCGCGATATCCAGGTGGTTGGTGGGCTCGTCCAGCACCAGGAAGTTCGGCGGATCGTAGAGCATCTTCGCCATCACCAGCCGGGCCTTCTCGCCACCGGACAACACCCTGCACCGCTTCTCGACATCGTCGCCGGAAAAGCCGAAACAGCCGGCCAGTGCTCGCAGCGAGCCCTGCCCCGCCTGGGGAAACGAGTCTTCGAGCGACTGGAACACGGTGGCGTCACCGTTCAGCACCTCCATGGCGTGCTGGGCGAAGTAACCCAGCTTGATGGTGCCGCCCAGCGCGACCGTGCCGTCGTCCGGCTCGGTGGCCCCTGTCACCAGCTTCAACAGCGTCGATTTGCCGGCGCCGTTGATGCCCATCACGCACCAGCGCTCCTTGCGGCGCACCTGGAAATCGAGCCCGTCATAGATGCTGCGGCTGCCGTAGCGCTTGTGCACGTTCTTCAGGGTGACCACGTCCTCGCCGGAGCGCGGTGCTGGCAGGAATTCGAACTGGACTGTCTGGCGGCGCTTGGGGGGCTCGACCCTGTCGATCTTCTCCAGTTTCTTCACGCGGCTTTGCACCTGCGCGGCATGCGAGGCGCGTGCCTTGAAGCGCTCGATGAAGTTGATCTCCTTGGCGAGCATCGCCTGCTGGCGCTCGAACTGGGCCTGCTGCTGCTTCTCGCTGAGCGCGCGCTGCTGCTGGTAGAACTCGTAATCGCCCGAATAGGTCGTCAGCGCCCCGCCATCGATCTCGACGATCTTGTCGACGATCCGGTTCATGAACTCGCGGTCATGCGAAGTCATGAGCAGTGCGCCATCATAGCCCTTCAGGAAGGCCTCGAGCCAGATCAGGCTCTCGAGGTCGAGATGGTTGCTCGGCTCGTCGAGCAGCATGGCGTCAGGGCGCATGAGCAGGATCCTGGCCAGCGCGACGCGCATCTTCCAGCCTCCGGAGAGAGCACCGACATCGCCGTCCATCATCTCCTGGCTGAATCCGAGGCCGGCGAGCACCTCGCGCGCCCGCCCATCCATGGCGTAGCCGTCGAGCTCCTCGAACCGCCCCTGGACCTCGCCATAGCGCGTGATGATCTCGTCCATCTCGTCCGCGCGGGCGGGATCGGCCATGGCGGTCTCGAGCTCCTTCAGCTCGGTCGCAACGGCGCTGACCGGGCCCGCCCCGTCCATGACCTCGGAGACGGCGCTGCGGCCGGACATGTCGCCGACGTCCTGGCTGAAATAGCCGATGGTCACGCCGCGATCGACGGCCACGAGACCCTCGTCGGGCGCCTCCTGCCCCGTGATCATGCGGAAGAGCGTTGTCTTGCCGGCGCCGTTGGGGCCGACAAGGCCGACCTTCTCGCCCTTCTGGAGCGCTGCGGATGCCTCGATGAAGACAATCTGCTTGCCGTTCTGCTTGCCGATGTTCTCGAGACGAATCATGCTTCTACGGGACCAAATTTCAGGGAGGTCCCGCGCCTTTAAGCCATGGGCCGCGCCCACGGAAGGGTTTGCCTGCAATTCATTCAGCTCTTGCCGAGGATCTTCAGCGTGCCGCCAGCCAGACCTTGGCGGCGGCCGCATCGGCCTCCGATAGCTCATGTCCCGCTGCGATCACTTGCGCCTCGACCTGGGCGCCGGCTTGCCTCAGCCGCGCTTCCAGCTCCGCTGCATGCACACCAAAGGGATCGGAAGCCCCGGCCAGGATCAGGATATCCGCCCCCGCAAGATCGGTCTCCTGCGGCAGTTCGAGCACATTCATCGCGCGCAGCAGGATGGCCCGGCGGATCAGGCCGGGATGGATCTGCATCATCGCGGCAAGGAAGTTCGCGCCGTTGGAATAGCCGAGATAAGTCGTGCGTGCCGGATCCAGCCCGTAACCCTTTGTCGCACTCTCGACGAAGGCCGCGAAGGCGGCGGCCTCGGCACGAATATCGGCCTGGTCGAATTCGGTCGGCGACGATCGGCGAAACCAGCGTGCTGTGCCCTCCTCAGTGCTGCGTCCACGCACGCCGAGCAAGGTCGCTTCCGGCGCGATCCGGTGCGCCAGCGGCATCAGATCCGCCTCGTTGCCGCCGGTGCCATGGAGCAGCACGAGAGTGCTGCCGTCCGTCGTTGCGGGCACATGGAAACGGTGCACGAAGGGCAGATCGCGATAGGTCATGCGCGGTTCTCCCGGCAGGGAGAATTGCGGCAGCACGACACGGATCTCGGAAGCCCGGCTGCCATCGGATGGAGGAACCATCAGGCTGGTTCCAAGCCTGTCCTCGGGCTCGTCGACCGTAAATCCCGGGCCGTCGCTCGCCAGTTCTATCAGGGTGCCGCCGGGTTCGCGGACATAGAGAGAGGTGAAGTATTTTCTGTCGTGAAGCGTGGTGACCGAGGAATTGAGGCGTGCCAGAGAACTTTCGATGGCCTTCACTGCGGCCTCGTCCCTCGCCCGGAAGGCGACATGGTCCGCGATGCCCGTGCCTGGAGCTCCGGGCCAGAACCCGCCGGCATCGCGGATATCGAGGACATCGCCACTATCGGACACCATGCGCTGAACAGCGGTCGTGGCCGCGGCTGGCCGGTAGCCGAAGCGTGCGACGAAGGCGGCCGTTTCCTCCCGCGTTTCAGACAGGATGGTTGCGCCGCGAACCCGGCGGATCGCATCCTCGGGTGCGATCCCGGGCGCCTGCCATGGCGCCGCGGCCGCCATATCCGTACCCACGAGCTTCACGATCACCCCGTCGGGGTCGCGCAAACGCAAGACGGGCTCGCCGAATTCCTGCTTCGGTCCCTCAGTGGGCACACGCTGCGTCAGTGCCCGCGTCAGCCAGAAGCCGATGCTCGCCGGTGGCACGGCCAGCGCGATCTCGCTCACCTGCCCATGTCCGACCCGACCTGGCGAGCCGTCCTGCCAGACGAGAAAGGTGACCAGCGAGCCAGGCGAACCCAGGCGGTCGCCGTAGAACAGGTGGAGTTGCTCCGCATCCTCGTAGCCGCCGGTCTGCTTGACGAGGCGCAGGCCGAGGAAGCCGACATAGAAATCGACATTGGCCTGCGCATCGCGGGTGATCAGCGTGAGGTGGTGGATGCCTCCGGTCATGTCGTCTCCTCAGACAGGTCCCGCCTCGGCCATAAGATAAGCTCAGGCTTGCAAGCGCGCGCTTTACGGAGCCGCGCGGCGATAGGCGAAGTAGCGCCCTTCCGGGATACCATCGGGGAGCGAAACGGCAACCAGTGCAGGATGCTCGAGATCGGAGCCGCTGATGATGAGTGCATCGTCCTGCGCGAGTGCAGCAACATGCTCCGGCAACCAGGCCAGATGGATACGGTCGCGTTCCGACACACCTGTTGTGGCGTCGACATGGATCAGCGCGGCATTGCGGCCATGCCGCTCCACGAAGTCCGGTAGCGTCTTTGCCATGTCGCCGAGCACCAGCGCGCTCTCCGGAGGCATCGAACGCGGATTGGCCGTGGCCTCACGGTCGAAGGCATAGATCTCCCGCTTCGGCAGGATTTCGCGCAGATGATCGTATGTGCGGCCATTGCCGAGGCCAAGCTCGAGCACGAGCCCATTGCGGTTGGTGACGGACTCTGCCGCCCAGTCGAGGATGCGGCGCTGGGCTTCGAGGCGGCGGATAAAACTGTCGAGGCGGCTCATGAAAAGCGTCTGTCTCCGGCATCGGCGCAATCGCAATTGCGGGCTTCGCATCGGCCAAATGGCTTGCTTGTCATTTGCTGCGGCCGATGCCCTAATCCATTTAGATGCATACAGAATGCCGCAATGGCATCGCGTCAATGGCCATCAAGAGCCTGGTTTCGTTTCAGGGAGGACGAGCATTCATGATCAAGTCTAGCTGGCTCATCGCGCTTGCGGTATCCGCGGGTTTCGGCGTGGCGGCCACTGCTCCGGCGCAGGCCCAGGCCTGGCCGCAGAAACCCATCACCTTCATCGTGCCATTCCCGGCCGGCGGCGGCACCGATGCCTTTGCCAGGCCGATCGCCGCCCAGCTCGAGCAGCAGCTCGGGCAGCGCATCATCATCGACAATCGTGGTGGCGCCGGCGGCACCGTGGGCGCTTCGGCAGCGGCGCGGATGGCTCCGGATGGCTACACCTTCTTCGTTGGGGCCGCGCATCATGCGATTGCGCCTGCGCTCTATCCGAAGCTCGACTACAATATCCAGACCGATTTTGTTCCGGTTGGGGTCATCGCCCAGCCGCCCCAGGTCGTCGTCGTCCATCCGGGCAAGGTCCAGGCCAAGACGCTGGCCGAGCTGATCGACTACGCCAGGAAAAATCCGGACAAACTCAACTACGCATCAGCCGGAAACGGCACGACGCACCATCTTGCAGGTGAACTCTTCAAGCTCGTCACCAAGACCAACCTGACCCATGTTCCCTACCGCGGCGCCGGACCCGCGATGCAGGATCTGGTCGCTGGCCAGGTCGATGTGATGTTCGATGGGCTTGGCTCCTCGGCCGCACAGGTGCAAAGCGGTGCGCTGCGTGCCCTGGCGGTCGCCGCCCCGGCGCGCTCGGATGCCATTCCGGACGTGCCGACCGCCAAGCAGGCCGGCCTTGACGGCTACGAGGTCGCGACCTGGTACGCCATCTGGGCGCCGAAGAACACGCCGGACGACATCGTGACGCGCATGCGCGGCGAGATCGAGAAGGCGCTGAAGGCTCCGATGATCACCGAGGCCTGGAAGAAGAACGGCTCCACGATTCCTGCGATCTACGGAGCCGATTTCGGCAAGTTCGTCACAGCGGAAGTGGCGCGCTGGGGCAAGGTCGTCGACGACGCCAAGATCAAGCTCGACTGAAGCGCCCTTCCCGGAAGTGGCGATCAGCTTTCGTCGCCCGCGCCGTCGATCACGGCGCGGGCGATTGTCATCGTAAAGCCAGCCCGGGCGAGCGCCGCGAGATCCTTCTGGCGGTTCTCGGCACGGTCCCTGCGGCTCCAGGGCCCAAGCCGCTTGCGTCGGGCGGCGATCCGCGCCGCAGCCAGTTCCTCATCCTCGGTGGCGCGGCTCACCTCCGCGACCAGCTCGCGTCCGACGCCCTTGGCCGCAAGTCGCGCGGCAACGGCGCGGGCGGACTGCCCTTTTCGGCGCAAGGTTGCCGCCCTTCCTTCCGCAAAGCGCTTGTCATCGACCAGCCCTGCCGCAACGCAGCGCGCCACCGTTTCATCGATGAGTGCGGCGAAGGATCGGGGTTCGTCGCCATGGTGGCGGCAGCTCATCATCACCTTGCGTTGAAGGACGCGCTGCAACTGCCCGGCAGGGGCCGAGTAGCGCTCAAGATAATGCATCGCCGCTCGCTGCAGATAATCGGCGCTGATCCGCCGTGGCGGTTTGCGCGGACTGGCGCTGTGCGGGGCGCCGGCCCCATTGGTAGCGCTCATTCTAGTCCAGACCAGGTTTCGATCGTGCCGACTTGATCGATGAACGCCGGTCCTTGCTTTGCAGGCGGCGCTCCTTCGATGCCTTTGTCGGCTTGGTCGGCCGGCGTGTTTCGGGGCGGACCGCGGCCTCGCGGATCATGTCCAGCAGGCGCTCCAACGCCTCCTCGCGATTGCGCTTCTGGCTCCTCTGCGCCTGGGCGACGATGACGATGACGCCGTCCTGCGTCAGCCTGCTGCCCGCGATTTTCATCAGCCGGATCGCCACATCATTCGGCAGGGACGGAGATCGGCGCGCATCGAACTTCAACTGGACTGCGCTCGATACCTTGTTGACGTGCTGTCCTCCTGGCCCGGAGGAGCGCACGAAACTCTCCTCGAGCTCGCTCTCGTCGAGGGTAATGGACGGGGTGACTTGAATCATGGGAGGACGGTAGCTCAACCTCCGGAGAATTGCAGCGTTGAAGCCCTCTCGCGATATTGCCCGGCTGATCGAGATCATGGCGGCGCTAAGGACGCCCGGCACCGGCTGCCCCTGGGATCTGGAGCAGGACTTTGCTTCGATCGCCCCTTATACGGTCGAGGAGGCCTATGAGGTCGCCGACGCGATCGCGCGCGGCGACAAGATCGATCTCAAGGACGAACTCGGGGATTTGCTGCTGCAGGTGGTCTTCCATTCGCGCATGGCCGAGGAAGAGGGCTCCTTCTCCTTTCCCGATGTGGTCGAGGCGATCACCAGCAAGCTGATCCGCCGCCACCCGCATGTCTTCGGCGATGCGCGAGACCTCTCGCCGGCCGAGGTCAAGGCGCTCTGGCACCGCATCAAGGCACAGGAGAAGGCCGACAAGGCCGCAGCCCACCGCGCTGCCGGGCTGCCCGAGGCCAGCGAGGACAGGGGTGTTCTCGCCGGCGTTCCCCATACATTGCCCGCTCTCACCCGTGCCTGGAAGCTCCAGGCCAAGGCCTCGACCGTCGGATTCGACTGGAACGATGCCAGGCTCGTTCTGGACAAGATCCGCGAGGAAACGGCGGAGATCGAGGAGGCCCTTGCCGGTGGCAGCAAGGAGGCCATCCGGGAGGAGATCGGAGACCTGCTCTTCGTCGTTGCCAACCTGGCGCGTCATGTCGATGCCGACCCCGAAGGGTGCCTCAACGCGGCCAACATCAAGTTCGAACGCCGATTCCGGGGGATCGAAGACGCCCTTGCCGCCGAGGGCCGGGACGCGAAGGATGCGACGCTCGACGAGCTGGAAGCGCTCTGGCAGGCGGTAAAGCGCATGGAAAAGGCGAAGGCCGGCGCTGGCTAGAGCGTCGGCCCGAAAGGTGGATTGCGGTTTTCGGGAAAGCCGATGCAAACACGGAAGGTCAGATCACCGGACCCGATGTGATATCCGGTCCGGTAGTCTAACCTTGGCGTTCTGCCTGGGGAAAACGCGCCCCAAACGCCCCTTCCCGCTCCGGCGGGAGCCGCACGGTCAAGGCGAGGGCGCCGTCCTCCGCATCCTCGCGGCTGAGGACCTCGCCATTGGTGTGCAGCCAGGCAAGCGACTTGCCGTCGCYGGGCTCGAGCGTGAGCCGGTAGACCGGCCGGCTGCGCGCGATGCGGGTTTCGATCGCGTCGGTCAGGCGGTCAACGCCTTCGCCCGTCAAAGCTGAAACCAGGACGGGACGTGACGCAACCGGCCTGAGCTCTGCCAGCGCAAGCTGCCGGTCGTGCTCGTCTCCGACGAGCAGGTCGGCCTTGTTCCAGACCTCGACGACCCGCTGTCCATCATCGGGATCGATGCCGAGGTCCCTCAGGATGGCCTGCACATCGGCAGCCTGCGCCTGCGTATCGTCATGAGCGAGGTCGCGCACATGCAGCAGCACATCGGCTTCGATCGCATCCTCAAGCGTGGCCCGGAAGGCCGCGATGAGCTGGGTCGGCAGGTCCGAGATGAAGCCGACGGTGTCTGATAGCATGATGCGGGCACCATGCGGCAGCTTGATTGCGCGCGCGGTCGGGTCGAGCGTCGCAAACAGCATGTCCTGGGCCAGGACGTCGGCCGAGGTCAGTCGATTGAACAGCGTCGACTTTCCAGCGTTGGTGTAGCCAACCAGCGCAACAACCGGGTAAGGCACACGTTTCCGGCTGGCACGATGCAGTGAGCGAGTACGTTTCACTGTATCGAGATCGCGCTCGATCTTGGTCATCCGCTCCTGGATGACGCGCCGGTCGGCCTCGATCTGCGTCTCGCCGGGACCGCCAAGGAAGCCGAAGCCGCCACGCTGGCGTTCCAGGTGGGTCCAGGACCGCACCAGGCGGCTCTTCTGGTAATTGAGGTGGGCGAGTTCGACCTGCAGCGCGCCCTCCTTGGTGCGGGCGCGCCGTCCGAAGATCTCAAGGATCAGGCCGGTTCGGTCGATGACCTTGCAGCCCCAGGCCTTTTCAAGATTGCGCTGTTGCACCGGCGACAGCGCGCAATCCATCACGACGAGGGCGATCTCCTCGTTGTTGATGCGCTCGGCGATCTCTTCGACCTTGCCCTTGCCGAGATAGGTCGCCGGTCTCAGCGCCGTCAGCAGCGCAGAGATGGGCTCCACTACGAAAAGATCGATCGCAGCCGCAAGTCCCACCGCCTCGTCCAGCCGCGCGGCGAAGGAGCGTTGATTCGCATCCGCCGCCGCGCCGCGGCGCTGCAGGTAAGGGCCGATGACGAAGGCACGGGTGTTGGCCGCGATGTCGCGCTCGATCTCGTCGAGCGGCTTCACCCCGGCCGGTACGTTGTCCGTGCCCGAGCGCCCCGCCACGGCCTCAGGCCTTGTCCGTTTCCTCAGGCTCGAAGAGCTGAACCGGATGGCCGGGCATAATCGTCGAGATGGCATGCTTGTAGACGAGCTGCGAATGTCCGTCGCGACGGAGTAGCACGCAGAAATTGTCGAACCAGGTGACGACGCCCTGCAGCTTCACGCCGTTGACGAGGAAAATCGTCAGCGGAATTTTCTGCTTGCGGACGTGGTTGAGGAAGGTGTCCTGAAGGTTTTGAGCCCGCTCTGCGGCCATGTTCAGCCCCTGTTGTTGGGATCGCGCTTCGGGTTGCGTTGGCGATCCAATTCGTTCCGTTCAGCGTCCGGCCGAGCGCCGGGGCATTTCGGAACACCGATAAGGTCATTAGACCGCGTGCATATGCTGCAATGCAAGTGGTTCGACAGGCATGCGCAGCAGATAGTCCTGCGTTCGACGCAGGCGCACATGCAGATCGCGCCTGCCTCTCCGTCAGCCGACCCCGAGCGACTTCAGCTTGCGGTGCAGGGCTGAGCGCTCCATGCCGATAAATTCGGCCGTGCGTGAGATATTTCCGGAGAAGCGAGCGATCTGTGCGATCAGATACTCGCGCTCGAAAATCTCGCGCGCATCGCGCAGTGGCAGGCTCATCAAGCGTTCGCCGCCAGACCCCGACGGCGTCGTCGGCACCATGGCGCCCACCTCGGCGGGCAGCATCTCGATGGTGATGTCGGCGCTCGGATCCCCCTTGGTCAGAATCATCAGCCGTTCGACATTGTTGCGCAGTTCGCGGACGTTACCAGGCCATTCATGCGACTGCAGAACCGCCATCGCGTCGCCGCCGATTCTGCGCTTCGGCAGGCCGGTCGCGACCGAGATCTGGTCCATGAAGAACTCGATCAGTTCTGGCACGTCCTCGCGCCGCTCGGAGAGTGACGGCACGCGCACCGGCACCACGCTCAGCCGATGATAGAGATCCTCGCGGAAGCGCCCGTCGGCGATCAACTGGGCGAGATCGCGGCTGGTCGATGAAATGATGCGGACATCGACATGGACGCGCGTCGCGCCGCCGACGCGCTGAAAATTCTGATCGACGAGAACGCGCAGGATACGGTTCTGCGTCTCTCGCGGCATGTCGCCGATTTCGTCGATATAGAGCGAACCGCCATGAGCTTCCTCGAGCGCCCCGACCCGGCGGGAACGGCCCTCCCCGCCCTCGACGCCAAAGAGCTCCTCCTCCATCGTTTCCGGCGTGATCGTCGCTGCGTTGATGACGATGAAGGGGCCGGTCGACCGGCTGGAGGCCTCGTGCAGGGTCCGGGCGGCCAGCTCCTTGCCGCATCCGGGCTCGCCGGTGATCAATACGCGCGCATTGGTGGGCGCGACGCGGTCGATGGTCTGGCGCAACTGGTTGACGACGGTCGACTTGCCGACGATCCGGCTTGCCTGCACCGAGCGCGTCTTCAGTTCGCGCACTTCGCGCCGCAGTCGCGACGCTTCGAGCGCGCGCTCGGCGACCAGGATCAGCCGGTCGGCCTTGAACGGCTTCTCGATGAAGTCATAGGCACCGCTCTTGATGGCGGACACCGCGGTCTCGATGTTGCCGTGACCGGAGATCATCACCACCGCAAGGTCCGGATGACTCTCCTTGATCAGGTCGAGCACCTGCAAGCCGTCGAGCCGGCTGCCCTGCAGCCAGATGTCGAGAAAGACCAGATTCGGCCGGCGGGCCGCGATCGCCGCCAGAGCCTCGTCCGCGGATCCCGCCCTGCGCGTGCGGTAGCCCTCGTCCTCGAGCAGGCCGGAAACCAGTTCTCGGATGTCGACTTCGTCGTCTACGACCAGAATGTCAGCGCTCATTCCTGAGTTCCGTTCTGCTTGTTCATGGCGATATCGGCGGGCTTGCCACCGGCTTCGGCATCAACGGGTTGCTGCTCCGGCCCGGCTTCGGGGAACCAGAGCCTGACGCGCGCGCCGCGTCCGCCTTCATGGACGTCCGGTCGGTCGAGCAGTTCGATGCCCCCGCCATGGTCCTCGAGGATCTTGCCGACGATCGCGAGACCGAGCCCGGTGCCGCCCTCGCGTGTCGTCATATAGGGTTCTAGCAGCTTCTGGCGCTGATCGATGGGCAGGCCTTTGCCGTTATCGATGACGTCGATGATGATCAAGCCATCGTCGCGACGCTGGAAAGAGACATCGATCCTGCCGGGGCCGCGTTGGTCCATCGGCAAGGCTTCGATCGCTTCGGTGGCGTTCTTGATGACATTCGTGAGCGCCTGGGACATCAGCCGGCGGTCGAACTGCGCCAGAACAGGCTCCGCCGGCAGATCCTCCGACAGCGTCAGCTCCGGATTGCCGACACGCATCAGGAAGACGATCTGGCGCACCGTCTCGACGATGTCCTCACGCTCCAACGAGGGCTTCGGCATGCGCGCAAAGGAGGAGAACTCGTCGACCATGCGCCGGATATCCTCGACTTGGCGCACGATCGTCGCCGTGCATTGCTCGAAGATCTCCTTGTCGTCGACGATCACGCGCCCGAACTTGCGCCGGATGCGCTCGGCCGAGAGCTGGATTGGTGTCAGCGGATTCTTGATTTCATGGGCAATGCGCCGTGCGACGTCGGCCCAAGCCGCCGTGCGCTGCGCCGAGACCAGATCGGTTATGTCATCCAGCGTCACGACAAGACCTGCGCCAGCTCCCTCGCCTTCACGCACGGCGCGGACATTGACCATGCGGTCATGGCCGGCACGCGTGATCGCAATCTGACCGGAGCTTTGTCTCTGCCGATTATGCAGCGCTTCGGCAACGAATCCTGCGATTTCGGGGGCGACCTGACCGATCGGCTCGCCCAGCAAACGGCCGCCGGCGCCAAGCAGGATCTCCGCAGAGCGGTTCATGATGGTGATGTGGCCGTCGGCATCGAGGCCGAGCACGCCGGAGGATACACCCGACAGGACCGTTTCGGTGAAGCGCCGTCGTCGATCGATAACTTCGCTGGCCGTGACCAGCCCGTCGCGCTGCCGGCGCAGCTCCGCCGTCATCTTGTTGAAGGTTTCACCGAGATGGGCAAGGTCGCCCTCCGATCGTCGTATCGGGACCTGGACATAGAAATTGCCGCTGGAGACCTGGTCGGTCGCGTGGATCATGCGTCGGATCGGCGCCACGAGCCCGTTGGCGAAACTGAGTCCGATCCAGATCGCCGAAAGCAGCAGGATGACGGCGATCAGGGCATACATCGAGGCAAAGGCGATCTGCACGCCCTTCCGGCGTGCATCGATCGAGAGATACTCGACGGCGGCGCCACGGGCGACGGCCGGAAACTCGACGGCGAGCGGGTTCACCTCACGGGCGACATAGAGGAAAGCGTTGTCGTAGGTCGGCAGCTTGACCAGCGCGCCGAAGATGCGCCCGGTCGAGGGCAGCACGCAGATCGGCTCGGGCGAGGATTGCGCATCCTCGAACGCGGCTTCATCGGGTTTTGGCGCATCGCGCAGCACATCGATATTCGCCCTGACGAGGACCGTCGCCGGCGGGCGCATGATCGTGGCGACTGGCACGCCAAGCGCCGTGGCACGGGCTGTCAGGAAGTTCTCGAACCATTTGCGGTCGGCATCGAAGGCAGGCTTCGCCCGCGTCAGATCGTCCGCCAGCACACGGATTTCGCGGCCGAGCGACTGGCACTGGCCCGCCGCATAGGCGTCGGCGACCTCTACCGATTTGAAGATGGCATCGCGCATCCGATCCGAGAACCAGGGCTCGAGGCCGCGTTCGATGGTAACGGTCGCGATCACCGCCACGAGCACCGCCGGCAAGGCGGCAATGATGCTGAACAGGCCGACGATGCGGACATGCAACCCGGCGGCCGCAGCCCCGGCACGCCTTGCCCGGATCAGCACCGCCGTCTCGAATGCGACGATGATCAGCAGCAGCAGGATCAGGAAGCCGTTGAGCACGAAGACGCCAATGACGACCTCGTGCACCGGCACGATGGGAGTCGCGCCGGACAGGACGAGGAACGTCACCAGTGCCGAGACGAGCGCGAACACGACGACGAGGGCCCCGAGCCAGCCCGAGACGCGTCGCGGCGTATCCTCGCCACGCGGCGTGATCCTGATATCGCTGATGGAGGCGGTCACTCTGTCTCAACAACTCCGCGAAAGCCGGACGCAAGGGTGCCCGGCTCGGCGCACTGATGCGCCGCCGCAACGGTGTTGTCAAAATATGACATATGAAAGGCAGGAAACCGCTGCCCCGCCTTACAAAGGCTCAGCGTGGCGAGCGGACCACCTGCATGTCGAGTTCCCGAATCTTCTTGCGCAGGGTGTTGCGATTGAGCCCGAGCAGCTCGGCTGCGCGGATCTGGTTGCCGCGGGTTGCGGCAAGCGCAGCGGCGATCAATGGCGGTTCGACCTCGCGCAAGATACGGTGATAGAGGCCGGGTGGCGGGATATTGTCGCCGAACCCGCCGAAATACTGACCGAGATGACGCTCGACCGAACCGGACAGGGTCTCCGCCCGCTCCGGCCCCGAGCTATGGGCGAAGCTCGAGGTTGCGGAGGCCGGCTGCAGTTCGGCCTCGACGATCGGTGCGGTGATCGTCTCCTGTGGATAGAGGGCAGCGAGGCGCCGGACGAGATTTTCCAGTTCGCGGACATTGCCCGGCCAGCGATAGCGCCGCATCACGTCCATCGCTTCCGAATCGATCTGCTTGCGCGGCAACCCTTCCTTCTCGACCAGCGAGAAGAAGTGCCGAACGAGATCCGGAATGTCTTCGACCCGCTCGCGCAGCGGCGGCAGCCTGATCGGCACGACGTTGAGCCGGAAGAACAGATCCTCGCGGAACAGTCCCTGCGCGATCGAGATACGCAAATCCTTGTTGGTCGCCGCCACGATCCGGACATTCGTCCTGATCGGCGTGCGTCCACCGACCGTCGTGTATTCGCCCTGCTGCAGCACTCGCAGGAGCCGCGTCTGGGCCTCCATCGGCATGTCGCCGATTTCGTCGAGGAAGAGCGTGCCGCCCTCGGCTTGCTCGAAGCGGCCGGAAGAGCGGGTGAGTGCGCCGGTGAAGGCGCCCTTCTCATGGCCGAACAGTTCGGATTCGATCAGGTCCTTCGGAATGGCGGCCATGTTGATGGCGACGAAGGGACCGTTGCGGCGCTTGCCGTAATCGTGGAGCGCGCGGGCAACCAACTCCTTGCCTGTGCCGGACTCGCCGTTGATCATCACGGTGAGATCGATCGGCATCAGCCTCGCGAGCGCCCGGTAGACGTCCTGCATGGCGGGCGAACGGCCGATCAGCGGAATGTCATCGGGCTCGGCCGCGGCATTGGCACGTCCGCCATCGCCGCGCGGCCGCGAGAGGGCTCTCCCGACGATCGCGACGAGTTCCTTCAGATCGAAGGGCTTCGGCAGATATTCATAAGCGCCGCGCTCGGACGCCTTGATCGCGGTCATGAAGGTGTTCTGCGCGCTCATCACGATGATCGGCAGGTCAGGTCTCACCCGCTTGATGCGCGGCAGCAGATCGAAGGCGTTCCCGTCGGGCATCACCACATCGGTGATGATGAGATCGCCCAGCCCTTGCGCTGCCCAGGTCCAGAGTGTCGCCGCCTGTCCTGTCGTCCGGACCTCGTACCCGGCCCGCGCGAGGGCCTGGTTGAGCACCGTGCGGATCGCGGCGTCGTCGTCGGCGATAAGAATGTTACCGGTGGGCATTCAATTATCCTGTGAACCTCAAGCGCTCCGTGTGGGACGCGCTTCATGCAGGGGCAGAAGAATCCGGAATGTCGTGCGCCGCGGCACAGACTCGCATTCGACGATTCCGCCGTGGTCGCCGATCACCTTCGCTACGAGTGCAAGTCCAAGGCCACTGCCCTGAGCCTTGGTGGTGACGAAGGGATCGAACAGATGCGGCAGCAGGTCGTGAGGCACGCCGGGGCCGTTGTCGCGGATGCCGATCTCCAGCGGTAGTGCGATCCGGCTTGCCGAGCCGGCATGCTGCATGCGGATGCCGGGGCGATAGGCCGTGGTCAGTGTGATCTCGCCATCAATCGCATGTTCACCAATGGCTTCCGCCGCATTCTTCATCAGGTTCAGTAGAACCTGGACCAGCTGATCGCGGTTGCCGGCGACCGGCGGCAGTGAAGGGTCGTAAACCTCGTTGAAGCGGATGTGCCTGGCAAAGCCCGATTGGGCCAGCCGTTTCACATGGTCCAGCACGTCATGGACATTGACCGGCCCGCGCTCACTCGGGCGTTCATCGCCAAACAGCTCGACACGCTCGACAAGCTTCACGATCCGGTCGGCCTCGTCGCAGATCAGCTGGGTCAGCATCCGATCGCTGTCAGGCACCGAGGCTTCAAGAAGCTGCGCCGCACCACGAATGCCGGAGAGCGGGTTCTTGATCTCGTGTGCGAGCATCGCGCCGAGGGCGGTGATGGAGCGGGCTGCTCCTCGATGCGTCAGCTGTCTGTCCATTTTTTCGGCAATTGTTCGTTCTTGCAGCATCAGCACGACGGCTTCGCTCTGATTGGGCAAGGGCGAGGCAAAAACATCGACGATGCGCTCGATGCCGATCCGGGGCGAGCCCAGATCCAGCCGGTACTCGGTGACGCTGGCGCCGCGCCGCTGCACATCCTCCACCAGGGACAGCACGGGGGAGCCAAAGGCGATCACATCGTCGAGACGCTGGCGCTTGAGCACGACCACGCTCGACTGGAAGAAGTCTTCAGCCGCCGTGTTGGCGTAAAGAATGCCGTGCCCTTCGCCGATGACGAGCACCGGCATGGGCAGGACATTCAGCGCCTGCATTTCCACCATATCGAGCAAGGTCAGATCCCGCTCATCGCCAACCTCGTCGGCAAACGCCATCGCCATACGCAATCGTCCTCGCTCAGGCTGCCTCGCGGCTGCATTCAGTGGAAAACAAGGCAGCCAGCGCGCGCAGGGCCTGATGAGGATCATCCGTGGTCAAGAGCGCGCGACGTTGTTCGGGGTCGGGGGCGCAGCCGGTTGCGACCGCCTCATCGGCATAGGCGGCCAGATGCTTCCGGGCATGACGCACGCCCTGCTCGCGGCCGAGCAGGGACAGCAGGCCCTCGTAGTGTTCCTGCGCGACCGCATGCTTCTGTGCTGCGCTCAACTCCGTCACCTGGCGTCCGGCGAGTGCGTCGCCCACCGCGCCGACAAGCCAGGGCCGCCCCAGAGCCGCGCGTCCGACCATGACGAAATTCGCGCCCGAGCGCTCAAGGCATGCCTCGGCATCGGCGACGCCATGAATGTCGCCATTGGCAACGAGCGGGAAATCACCGGTTTCGCGCACGGCCTGAATCGCACGCCAGTCGGCGACGCCCTTGTAGAATTGCTGCCGGGTGCGGCCATGGACCGTGATCATCGCGGCGCCGGCGGATATGGCGCGGTGCGCCAGCTCGGGCGCGTTGCGGGACGCGTCATCCCAGCCGAGCCGCATTTTCACCGTCACCGGAATGTTCACGGAACTGACCGCCGCCTCGACAAGCGAAAGCGCATGGTCGAGATCGCGCATCAGCGCCGAACCGGCCCAGCCGCCCGTCACGCGCTTGGCGGGGCAGCCCATATTGATGTCGACGATCTGCGCCCCGGTTGCTTCGGCCAGCCGGGCAGCCTCTCCGAGCCAGTGCGGATCGCAGCCGGCAAGCTGGACGACATGCGGGAAGACCCCTGCCCCCTCGGCGCGCAACCGGGCCTCTTCGCTGCCGCGCACGAATTCGTCGGATGCGACCATTTCTGAGACGACGAGCCCCGCACCGAATCGCGCAGCGATGCGACGCATCACGACGTCGGTGACGCCCGACATCGGCGCCAGAAAGGCTCGGGAGGCGATCGCAACCCCGGCAATGCCGGAGAGTTCGTCGCCCGATTTTGAGGCAATATCCATTGTGGCTATTTATTGGACATTGCTGCATCAGCGCAAGGGATTTCGAACCAATGCTGCAATGCAATATCGACGCAGCCCGGAACGGATGGTCGCAGCGCTTCGCGCCGCACTTGGCGATTGCATAACCGGCGACTATCAACCGGGCTCTAGCTGGAGCCTTGCCGTGTCGTCCGAAACAGTGACAAGTCTTCCGTCGGTGGCGGCCCTCGTCGTTGCGGCGGGGCGCGGCCTGCGTGCCGGCGGAGACTTGCCAAAGCAATATCGCCTTCTCGCCGGCCTGCCAGTCCTGCGGCGAACCCTGCTTCCATTGCTGGCTGAGCGGGCAATATCCCATGTCGTGGTCGTCATCGGGACCGGTGATGAGGCCTGCTATGCCGATGCTGTCGCAGGCTTCTCGTCCGGCAAGCTGCTCGGCCCGGTCACGGGGGGCGCGACCCGGCAGGACTCGGTGCGACTTGGCCTGCGGGCATTGGCAGCATCAGGATTCGATGGAACCGTGCTGGTCCATGATGCAGCCAGACCGTTCGCGTCCCGAAACTTGATCGAGCGCGCAATCGAAGCCGCGCAGAGCGGTTCGGCTTCTATCCCTGCCCTGCCGGTCACCGACACGATCAAGCGTGTGGACGGCAAGGGACAGATCATCGAGACACCGCCCCGCGACCAGCTCGTCAGCGTGCAGACGCCCCAGGCCTTTGCCTTCCGCTCGTTGCTGGCAGCCCATGAGGCGGCAGCTGCCGCAGCTGTCACCGGTCTCACCGACGATGCCGCCCTGATCGAATGGGCGGGCCATGCGGTCACGACCTTCCCTGGAGAGGCCATGAACGTGAAGCTGACGCATCCCGAGGATTTTGTGCTGGCGGAAGAGAGGCTCCGCAGGCAGCTGACCACCCGGGTCGGTACCGGCTATGATGTCCACGCCTTCACCGATGGCGATCATGTCTGGCTCGGTGGTGTCCGCATTCCGCACTCGCGCGGTGTGCGAGCCCATTCCGACGGCGACGTTGCGTTGCACGCCTTGACCGATGCCATTCTCGGGGCGCTGGCGGATGGCGATATCGGCACGCATTTCCCGCCGAGCGATCCGCAATGGCGCGGGGCCTCATCCGACCGCTTTCTCGCATTTGCCGCCGAGCGCGTCAGCGGGCGCGGCGGCGTGATCGACCATCTCGATCTCAGCATCGTTTGCGAGGCACCGAAGGTCGGCCCCTATCGCGAGCAGATTCGGGCGCGGATCGCCGAAGTCACGGGTGTGCGGCTTGACCAGGTTGGGCTCAAGGCGACGACATCGGAACGCATGGGCTTTACCGGTCGCGGCGAAGGGCTGGCGGCCTTGGCAACAGCCACGCTGCGCCTGCCCAACGACGAGTAGGGGCAACCACCATGTTCGATTCCGAGATCACCGCACTGGCCATCGACGTTCTGACGATCTGCCGTGATCGTGGACTGAGCGTCGCGACGGTCGAGTCCTGCACAGGTGGGCTCGTCTCGGGCGCACTGACCGCAATCCCGGGCTCGTCGGACGTCGTCAATGGCGGGCTGGTGACCTATTCGAACGCCGCCAAGACTGCATTGGCAGGCGTGAGTGCGACGCTGATCGACAGCTACGGTGCGGTCAGCGAGCCGGTTGCCCGCGCCATGGCGGAGGGCGGCCGCGCGGTGCTCAAGGCCGATCTCTCCGTCGCGGTCACCGGCGTTGCCGGGCCGGGCGGAGGCAGCGCCGCCAAACCCGTCGGGCTCGTCCATTTCGGCTGCGCGTCAACCGCGTTGACCACGCATCGGGAAAAGCGCTTCGGCGATCAGGGGAGAGACGAAATCCGCCGCCTCTCGGTCATCGAGGCGCTCGAGATGCTCAAGCAGGCGGCGCTGAGCCATCGGTGACCGTGGTCCGGGCACGGCCATAGACCAGGTCGGCCCGCCTCTCGAAAGCCTCGGCGAACTTGCGAAAGGCCTTGTCGAACATCGTACCCATCAGCAGGCTGAGCATGCGGCTGGCGAACTCATAGGAGATGAAGAAGGCGATCTCGCAGCCTCCTTCCATCGCCTTGAAGCTCCAGCGGTTCTCGAGATGCCGGAACGGGCCGTCGACATACTCGACAAGGATCTTCAGGTTGGCAGGATCAAGCGTGACGCGACTGGTGAAGGTCTCGCGGATCGCCTTGTAGCCGACCGTCATGTCGGCCATCAGCACCTCGCCGCCGCCTTCGCGCGGCGTCCGGCGTCGTACCACCAAGCCTTCGCAAAGCGGCAGGAACTGGGGGTATTTCTCGACATCCGCCACGAGCGCGAACATCCGCTCCGGCGAGTGCTTCACCCGGCGGGTGCTGTTGAACATCGGCATGAGATGCTACGCGCTCAACCGCCGAGCTTGGCTGCGCGGGCGTCCCTCAACCGCGCGAAATCCTCACCCGCGTGATGCGAGGACCGCGTCAGCGGCGTCGAGGACACCATCAGGAAGCCCTTCACATAGGCGATCGCCTCGAAACCCTTGAATTCGTCGGGCGTGACGAAGCGGATCACCGCGTGATGTTTGCGCGAGGGCGCGAGGTACTGGCCGATGGTCATGAAATCGACGTCGGCCGAGCGCAGGTCGTCCATCAGCTGAAGGATCTCGTTCCGCTCCTCGCCGAGACCGACCATGATGCCGGACTTGGTGAAGATGGTGGGGTCGAGTTCCTTCACACGCTGCAGCAGGCGCAGCGAATGGAAGTAGCGCGCGCCGGGGCGCACCTTCAGGTACTTGCCGGGCACCGTTTCGAGATTGTGGTTGAACACGTCCGGCTTGGCCGCGACCACCACTTCGAGCGCGCCGGGCTTGCGCAGGAAATCCGGCGTCAGGATTTCGATCGTCGTGCCGGGCGAAGCCTCGCGGATCGCGCGGATCACGCGGGCGAAATGCTCCGCACCACCGTCATCGAGATCATCGCGGTCGACCGAGGTGATGACGACATGCTCGAGGCCGAGCTTGGCCACGGCTTCGGCGACCTTGCGCGGCTCCTCCTGGTCGAGCGGCTGGGGCACGCCTGTCTTGACGTTGCAGAAGGCGCAGGCCCGCGTGCAGGTGTCACCCATGATCATGAAGGTGGCGTGCTTCTTCTCCCAGCACTCGCCGATATTCGGGCAGCCCGCTTCTTCGCAGACCGTGACGAGCTTGTTCTCCTTCACGATCTTCTGCGTTTCTGCCCATTTCGGTGAGCCGGGCGCCTTCACCCTGATCCAGTCCGGCTTGCGAAGGACGGGATTCTCCGGGCGCTTCTGCTTCTCGGGATGGCGCAACTCGGCCGCAGGTTTGGCATCCGCCTTGGGATTGCCGACATTGGGCCGCGGGTCGCGGTTCAGAAGATCGAGAACGAGAGCCATGTCGTTTCCAGTCACCCGGCGCCTGCAAGAGGCGCCAATTTGCTCTAGCTAATCTGCATCAGGCCCGGCGGCAACCTGACCGGAGGTCGCGTCAGGCTGCAGGTTTCCGCAACGCGTTCCAGATCACGATCACCACGCAGGCGCCCGCGATGGCCGCGACCAGGGTGCGAGGGAAGCCGTGGATCGGGATGTCGAGCAGCTCGGCCAGGCGGCTGCCGACGAAGGAGCCTGCCACGCCCACCAGCATGTTGGTGAAGAGGCCGTGATCGGACGACGTGATGCGCTCCGCGATCCAGCCGGCGAGCAGGCCGATCAGCAGTGTCGCGAAGAAGCCGTAGCCGGGCGTGCCGAGTGCGGCGTAGATGGGGCTATCCATGATCCGTCGTCCCTTTCGTCAGCCTGCAGGATGAATCCGTCGGACAGGCCGGGGACGGCCTGCACCGGTCGTCATGCGATGAACCTGGCCAGCAGCACCACGAGGATCGCGCCGAGCACCGCCATTGCCGCCTCGTCGAGAAAGGCGTGTCCGGTCCGCACCCGCCAGCCGGTGATCCGCACCAGCCCCTGCCCGACCAGCATGCCGAGCACTCCGACAACGGCGTGACGGATCAGCCCGCCACCGCCCACCACGAGGCTGGCGACGAAGCCCGTCACGGTCCCGAGCAGGATCGTCGGCGCGAGCGCCCGCCAATCCAATGGCAGGCCGCGACCAGGAGGCAGGACCTCGACCTTGTCATCGGGGATGACGCGGTCGTGACCACGGGATTTGCGCGTGCGCGGGCGTGTCGTCATCGCTGGGATATGCCCTCGCACAGCGCGAGTTTCCAGACCGGGAAATGTCAGGCGATCAGACGCGCCAGCAGCACCACGACGATGGCGCCGATCGTCGCCGTGATGATCTGCGAGACCAGCGGGTTGCCGATGCCGAGATTCACGCCAATCGCCGAGAGCAGAAAGCTGCCGACGAAGGCGCCGATCAGGCCGGTGATGATGTAGCGGACAAGCCCACCACCACCGACGACGATACTGGCGAGCCAGCCGGCGACGAGACCGATGATGATGGCGACGATAATCGAACGCAGATCCATGGTGGTCTCCAGCTCTCGTGTGTCAGTCTGCCATCACGGAACCTGGCGCGGAGGGCGCCCGGTTCAGCATCTCTACGCGTTCAGCACCTTCCCATAGGCGTCGAGCACGCTTTCCTTCATCGTCTCCGACAGCGTCGGATGCGGGAAGATGGTGTGCATCAGCTCTTCCTCGGTCGTCTCGAGGTTCATGGCGACGACGAAGCCCTGGATCAGCTCGGTCACTTCCGCCCCGACCATATGCGCGCCGAGCAGCTTGCCGGTCTTGGCATCGAAGATCGTCTTGACCAGGCCGCTATCCTCGCCGAGCGCGACCGCCTTGCCGTTGGCAACGAAGTTGAACCGGCCGACCTTGAGCTCGTGCCCTGCCGCCTTGGCCTTGGCCTCGGTCAGGCCGACGCTGGCGATCTGCGGGTGGCAATAGGTGCAGCCCGGGATCATGTTCTTGTCCATCGGGTGCGGATGAAGGCCCTTGATCGCCTCGACGCAGATCACTGCCTCGTGCTCGGCCTTATGCGCCAGCATCGGCGGCCCCGCGACGTCGCCGATCGCGTAGATGCCCTTCACATTGGTCCGGCAGAACTCGTCGATGGCGATGAAGCCGCGATCGGTCTTCACCCCGAGCGTTTCCAGACCGAGATTCTCGACATTGGCAACGACGCCGACGGCGGAGATCATGCGATCGGCTTGAATCGTCTGCTTGGCGCCCTTGTCGTCCTCGATATGGGCCGTGATCGAATCCGCCGATTTCTCGACCTTGGTCACCTTGGCGCTGGTGATGATCTTCATGCCATGCTTCTCGAAGGCCTTGCGGGCGAAGGCGCCGATCTCGGCATCCTCGACCGGCACGACCTGCGGCAGCACCTCGACCACCGTCACCTCGACGCCCATGGTGCGGTAGAATGAGGCGAACTCGATACCGATCGCGCCCGAGCCCATCACCAGCAGCGATTTCGGCATCTTCTGCGGGACCATCGCCTCGAAATAGGTCCAGATCAGCTTGCCATCCGGCTCGAGACCGGGAAGAGCACGCGGGCGTGCGCCCGTCGCGACAATGATGTGGTCGGCGGTGTAGCTGCCCTCGCCCTTGGCATTCTTCGGCGGTGGAACCTGCGGCTGCATGGCAGGCTTCGCCGTCTTGCCGACCACGATCGTGCCGGGCTTGGTCAGCTTGGCCTCGCCCCAGATGACGTCGACCTTGTTCTTCTTCATCAGGAACTGGACGCCATTGTTCATGCGGGCGGCGATGCCGCGCGAGCGTTGAACGATGGCGGCAAGATCGGCCTTGAAGGAGCCCTCGAGCGTCAGCCCATAGTCCTTGGCATGCTGGCCGTAATGCAGAATCTCGGCCGAGCGCAGCAAGGCCTTGGTCGGGATGCAGCCCCAGTTCGAGCAGATGCCGGCAAGGTGTTCGCGCTCGACGATCGCCGTCTTGAAGCCAAGCTGCGCCGAGCGGATCGCTGCGATGTAACCGCCGGGGCCGGAGCCGATGAYGATGACGTCGTAGTCGGACATGTCCCTAACCCTTGTTCTAAATCGAAACCCGTCGCGCCGCGCGGTGCAGACGCCAAGCTCGATCGGCTACCATTGCTGTTTCGCTGCCCCCAGCTTCTGCAAGGCAGCGATGGATTGTGGCTCCCGCCCAAGCAGGAATGGGGCCTTGGTGCGCGCGGCGAGGCCAAAGACGTCGCCCTTGCGGGTCTCCCTCAATGCTTCACGCTGTTTCGCGTAGCTGCCGCATTCAAACCCGCTACCGCGATGCCCCGTCACGGGATTGTAGGAATTCGCAGCATAGCGGAAGCAGACATAGTTGAGGTTGATCTGGCCGCGGTAACGCCCTTCCTGAGGATCGTCGATCTCAGCCGAGGCGTTTTCCCAAAGCACGTTGAAGGTCCCGCGCAGGATCACATCGTTTCCGGGATACCAAAGAAAGGTCGTGCCGTTTGGTGCGATATACTCGACCTGAGTGCCGTGCTGAGGGCTATGGCTAACGATCGTTCTGTCGGCGAAGAACGACGCGCTCACCTCCGGGGCGGCATAGGCTCGGGGGAACGCTGCCGTTCCCGAGGCTGCCTTGGGTTGCGTGTTGCGCGAGGTGTAGTCCGCTTGGGTCAGCACGGGCCGCGGCGCGAACAGTGCCCTCGGCCTGCGATATTCGCGCGCGACCGCTGGTCCGAACTCAACCACAGGCGGATGGCTCGCGTTGACCTCTTTCGCTGGCGAGGTCGCTGCCGAATGAGGGGTCTGACAGGCAGTAAGCAACAGGGGAAGAACTGAGGCGATCAGCGAATACCTTCCCAACCGCCTGTCTCTGTGGCTTGCGCCCATTTGTCCCCTCAACCGATCGTCGTGCAGGCCAATCCGACTCTTGCGACGTCTAAACGCCCATCACACCAGCATCGCTATCGGCTTCTCCACATAGCCTTTGAAGGCCTGCAGCAGTTCCGCCCCGAGCGCGCCATCGACCGCGCGGTGGTCGGTCGAGAGCGTCACCGACATGATGGTCGCAATCGCCAGCGCACCGTTCTTGACCACGGCGCGCTGCTCACCGGCGCCGACCGCAAGGATCGTCGCATGCGGCGGGTTGATCACCGCGGCGAAATCCTTGACGCCGAACATGCCGAGATTGGAGACCGCCGACGTGCCGCCCTGGTATTCCTCGGGCTTGAGCTTGCGGGTCTTGGCACGCGCCGCCATGTCCTTCATCTCGTTCGAGATCTGGCTCAGCGGCTTGTGGCAGGCGTCGCGGATGATCGGCGTAATCAGGCCGCCCGGGATCGATACCGCGACGCCGACATCGGCATGCTTGTGCTTGAGCATGGCACCGTCGGTCCAGCTGACATTGGCATCCGGCACGGCGCGCAGCGCCAGGGCGAGAGCCTTGATCACCATGTCGTTGACCGAAAGCTTGTAAGCCGGCTTGCCGTCCTTCTCGGGTGCCGCAGCATTGAGTTCTGCGCGCAGCTTCAGCAGCGCGTCGAGCTCACAATCGACCGTCACGTAGAAATGCGGGATCGTCTGCTTCGCTTCGGTCAGGCGGCGCGCGATGGTCTTGCGCATGCCGTCATGCGGAATCTCCTCATAGGAGCCTGGCTCGAACAGCTTCTTGACCGCCTCGTCGGAGGGGCCGGCCGCGAGCGGGGCACCCGCCGGCTTGGGCGTGGCTGCCGCAGGAGCGGCTGCCGGCGCGGCCTTGGCGGCGCCGCCGGCCTTCGCCGTCTCGATATCGCGCTCGACGATCCGTCCGTGCGGGCCCGAGCCCTGGACCTTTGCAAGATCGAGCCCGGCATCCCTGGCGAGGCGACGCGCCAGCGGAGAGGCGAAGGGGCGGCTGCCGTCGGCAGCATGCGCAGCGGGCTGCCCAGCCACAACCGGGGCAGCTGCGGGAGCTGCCGCTGCTGCCTTGGCCTCGACCTTCGGCGCAGTCTCGCTCTTGGCGGGCGCGGTGCTGGGGGCCGATACGCTCTTGGCGTCCTCGCCCTCGCCGGCGATCACGCCGATGATTTCGTTGACCGCGACATCGGCCGTGCCTTCCGGCACCACGATCTTGGCCAGGATGCCCTCGTCGACGGCTTCGACCTCCATCGTCGCCTTGTCGGTCTCGATCTCGGCAAGGATGTCGCCGGACTTGATGGCGTCTCCTTCCTTCTTGAGCCACTTGGCGAGATTGCCCTTCTCCATGGTCGGCGAGAGAGCGGGCATCAGGATGTTTACGGGCATGGCTGGAGGCTCGCTTTTTCCAATTGGATGAGCAGCAGGCGGCGTGTCAGGCCCATGCCGAAGCTGAGGGACACGAAAACGAAGGCGATATAGTCGAGATGTTCCAGGGCGGTGCCGGCCAGCGTCCTCCCGAACATCAGCTCGGGAGCGAAGGTCTGGACTGCCTCCGGGATCAGCGTCAGCACGCCGCCCGCCGCCAGCAGGTAGGCGCAGAGATCGAGGCGGTGCAGGCGCAGGCGGGCGCCCGCTAGATGCGGCGGAGCCAGCGGGCGCGGCCGAAGCCGCTCCCGAGGTTTGAAATACGCGACCGCTCCAGAGGCCCCGGCAGCTGCGAGGCCGACCGCTGCGATCATGGCAGGGACGGTCAGCGCCACGGCATCAGGCCCTGTAGCAGACGGCCTTCGCCGCCGCGATGACCTCGCCGACATTCGGCAGGGCGAGCTTCTCGAGATTATGCGCATACGGCATCGGCACGTCCTTGCCGGTGACGCGGGCGACCGGCGCGTCGAGATAATCGAAGGCCGCTTCCATGATGCGCATGCCGATTTCGGCGGTGACGCCGGACTGCGGGAAGCCTTCCTCGACTGCGACGCAGCGGTTGGTCTTCTGCACGGAGGCAATGACCGTCTCGATATCCATCGGCCGGATGGTGCGCAGGTCGATGACTTCGGCCTCGATGCCTTCCTTGGCCAGGGCTTCGGCGGCGCCGAGCGCATAGGTCATGCCGATGCCGAAGGAGACGATGGTGACATCCGTGCCCGGACGCACGACCTTGGCCTTGCCGATCGGGATCAGGAAGTCGTCGCCCTTCGGAACCTCGAAGGTACGCCCGTAGAGAATCTCGTTCTCAAGGAAGATGATCGGGTTCGGATCGCGGATCGCGCTCTTCAGCAGGCCCTTCGCGTCCGAGGCGCTGTAAGGCATCACCACCTTGAGGCCGGGCACATTCGAGTACCAGGCGGCGTAGTCATGGCTGTGCTGGGCGGCGACGCGGGCGGCAGCACCGTTGGGTCCGCGGAAGACGATCGGGCAGCCCATCTGGCCGCCSGACATGTAGAGCGTCTTGGCCGCCGAGTTGATGATCTGGTCGATCGCCTGCATGGCGAAATTGAAGGTCATGAACTCGACGATCGGCCTCAGGCCGGTCAGCGCCGCACCAACGCCGATACCGGCGAAGCCGTGCTCGGTGATCGGGGTGTCGATGACGCGCTTGGGGCCGAATTCCTGGAGCAGGCCCTGCGTGACCTTGTAGGCGCCCTGATACTCGGCGACCTCTTCGCCCATGACGAAGACATCGCCATCCCGACGCATCTCCTCAGCCATGGCATCGCGCAGCGCCTCGCGGACCGTCATGGTGACGACCTCCGCACCCGCGGGGAACTCGCTCGACGCGTCATAGGACTTCGCCTGAGCAGGTACGCTCGGCGTGGCGGCGGCCGCAGGCGCTTCGGCCGAGGCCTTCTCCGCCTTGGCCTCGGGCTCGGCCGGCTTCTCGGCAACCGCCGCCGGCTTGGCGCCGCCTGAGGCTGCCGCCTTCACATCCTCACCATCGGCTGCGATCACGCCGATCGGCGTATTGACCGCGACGTTCTCGGTGCCGTCGGCAACCAGGATCTTGGCAAGGATGCCTTCGTCGACCGCTTCGACTTCCATGGTCGCCTTGTCGGTTTCGATCTCGGCC
Organism: Allobosea sp. P4_E12; assembly: GCF_056401655.1. Lineage (NCBI taxonomy): Bacteria > Pseudomonadati > Pseudomonadota > Alphaproteobacteria > Hyphomicrobiales > Alloboseaceae > Allobosea > Allobosea sp. P4_E12. The sequence continues at coordinate 80,605 of NZ_JBFUIY010000002.1, forward strand.
AGGATGTCGCCTGCCTTGATGGCATCCCCCTCGGCCTTGAGCCATTTGGCGAGCTTGCCCTCCTCCATGGTGGGCGAAAGCGCGGGCATAAGGATATCAATCGGCATGAACACACCCGGAATTTGAAAGGACGCGGGATCAGGAGATGCCGGCAAGGCCGGCAGAGACTTAGGCGCGGTCCGGGCCTCAGGCCCGGGCGTGCTCCAGCGTAATATCGGTGAAGAGCTCCGAGACATCGGGCTCCGGATCATGCGTTGCGAATTCGGCCGCGTCGTTGACGATCTCGCGGATCTTGGCGTCGATCGCCTTGAGCTCGTCTTCGGCGATCTTGAAATCGCGGGTGAGGCGCCCCCTCACCTGCTCGATCGGATCATGCTCCTCGCGCATCCGCTGGACTTCGTCCTTGGAGCGGTACTTTGCCGGATCAGACATCGAGTGACCGCGATAGCGATAGGTCTGCATCTCGAGAATGTAGGGACCCTTGCCCGAGCGGGCATGCGCGATGGCACGCTCGCCGGCAGCGCGCACGGCGCGGACATCCATGCCGTCGACCTGCTCGCCGGGAATGGAGAAGGACAGGCCGCGCTTGGAGAAATCGGTCTGCGCCGAAGCGCGGTTGACCGAAGTGCCCATGGCGTAGCGGTTGTTCTCGATCACGAACACGACCGGCAGCTTCCAGAGCTGGGCCATGTTGAAGCTTTCATAGACCTGGCCCTGATTGGCCGCGCCGTCGCCGAAATAGGTCATCGAGACCCGGCCGTCCTCCCGGTACCAGTTGGCGAAACCGAGGCCTGCACCGAGCGATACCTGCGCGCCGACGATGCCGTGCCCGCCGTAGAAGTTCTTCTCGCGGGAGAACATGTGCATCGAGCCGCCCTTGCCCTTGGAGTAGCCTCCGCGGCGCCCGGTCAGCTCGGCCATCACGCCGCGTGATTCCATTCCGGTCGCAAGCATGTGACCGTGATCGCGATAGCCGGTGATGACCTGATCGCCGTCCTTCGAGGCCATCTGCATGCCGATGACGACGGCTTCCTGGCCGATATAGAGGTGGCAGAAGCCACCGATCAGGCCCATGCCGTACATCTGCCCGGCCTTCTCCTCGAAGCGGCGGATCAGCAGCATCTCGTAATAGGCGTGAAGGTCTTCTTCCCTTGTGAAGGCGGGCATGTTGCTCAACGCTTTGGCCGCCCCCTTCTCCGCAGTTGTCTTGGCTGAACTGGCCTTTGCCGCGCCCTTGGTCGCGGTTTTGGCTTGAGCGGGAGCTTTCGTCTTGCGCGCGGCAACGGCCATCGGCGATCCTCCAAGATCATTCGACCTTGGTTGTAGAGGATCACATACCCCTTGGYGAGGGAGGTATCTCGCAATGCAGCATGAGTTATGTCGCTGATATTTCTAAGATTTCATGTATTAACTGGAATTCAGTTAATCGATGTAACCGGAACTATTCTGCGGCTTTTCCCGCTCCTCAGCGCCCCATGATGATGACATCGTTCCGATGGATCCGGCCGAGCGACGCGCGCGCGCGCTCTTCCAGCAGATCGCGATCGACGGCTTCGTCGCGCATCAGGGCGAGGCGTTGCTCCCAGCTCTTGCGCTCGGTGGTGAGCTCCTTGAGCTCATCCTCCATGACCCGCAGCGATTCCTGCAGGCCGCCGCGGGCCTCGAGCCCGCGCGAGCCATGCTGGGCATGGAACATGAAGTAGCCGACCGCTCCACTCGATACGAGATAGAGCGCGAGCGTGATGAAAAAGGATCTGAGACCACGGCGGACGACCATGCCGGCAGGCTAGCCTTGCGTGGTTTATGCCGGGTTAACGATCAGGGCCGGGAGACCTGCACGAAGCCGTCCGAACTCACCTGGGCGTCGCGCGCGATCGCTGTCAGGTCAGCCTCGACACGCCGCGCGATCGGCAGCCGGAAATGCAGCGGATCCCAGTAATTGCTATCCTGCTGCGTGACCATCGAGCGATGAGCGAAATCGGCGATGACGGCGCCGCGCCGCGCGGCGAGGGTTCGGAGCGCCTCCTTGCAGGCGGCGTAGCGCTGCCAGCCTGCCGAGCCCTCACGCGGCAGTGCCGTGAGATGAGCCGGCGGAAGAACGATCAGCTTTTTCGTCTGCCCCGGAAGTGCTGCCAGGGCCGTGTCGAGCCAGCCCAGCGCGGGAAAGCGCCAGCTTTCCCGTTCCGTCGCGTCCACCTTCGTCGCCGGCACGATCGGAGCCAGGTCTGGAGCAACGCCGCCAAAGTCGTGGAACAAGTGAGAGCGAGCCCGCGCCAGATCATACGTCTGTTCTGGTGGCGTGAACACTTCGTAGCCGTCGCGGCGGATCCGCTCAGGCAGATATCCGAGCCTATGCGCCAGAAGGCGGCCCGCGATTTCCAGCGTGGTCAGGTTGATCAGCTTCGGCCAGTCATTCCAGCGGGCGTCGTCATAGAGCCAGGGCGGAAATGGGCGCGGCGTCAGGCGTTTACCTGGTTCGGTCGCATCGGGATCGCACCATGTCGTGTCGATGCCCCAGATTACAGCCTTGGGCGTAGCCGTTTTGCGCGCGAACAACTCCGCCATCTGGACCTGCTCCCAAGGGGTGGCAGCGTTCATGGCGAGATTGGCCATGCGGACATCGAGGCCTTGCGACAGGACCGCAGGGTCGAGCAGCCGCATCGTCGATGTCCCGAAGATGGCAGAATCGAACGCGCCCGAGCGGACGAGCTGCGGGTACATGTAGCGCTGGTTGAGATCCATCAGCGGGCGCGCCGCCTGTCCGGTGGCAAGGCGCGAACCGAACGGATCCATCACCGCGATGAAGCCGAAGACAAGCAGGACCAGGGCGAGCGCCGCGCTGAGAAATGCCAGCGACCAGCACTTCCAACCCGCTGCGTCGGCAGCTTTCGAACTAGCCAATGCGAGGGGTTTCCCCGGCAAGAACCTTGCGGAAGACCGGCATGTCGATATTGCCGCCCCCAAGGACGACGCCAACCGAGGCGCCCTGGTTGAGTTCGAACTCGGCTGCTGCTGCCGCCAGCGGCGCAGCCCCGGCCCCTTCCGCGAGATTATGGGTGTCGAGATAATAGCTCCGGATCGCCTCGGCGATCGCATCTTCGCTGACGCGCACGATCCGCGCCGCGCCCTTCAGGATGATCGTGAGCGCACCGGCATCGGGCACCCGGACCGCAATGCCGTCAGCAAAGCTCGGAGCATCCTCGACCGCGACCACCTGTTTCGCCTCGACCGAGCGGGCGTAGGAATCGGCGATCTCCGAGACGACGCCGATGATCTCGGTCTTGAGGCCGAGCGCATCGCGCGCGGCAATCAGGCCGCAGATGCCGGAGCCAAGTCCGATCCCGACATAGACGCGCGTCAGATTCGGCCGCGCAGTGAAAAGCTCGAGCGCATAGGTTGCGACACCGCAGACGAGATCGCGATGGAAGGACGGCACCATCTCATAGCTGCGCTCGCGGGCGATTTGCTGAGCCGCGGCCCGGGCCTCGTCGAAATCCCGGCCGGTTTCGATCAGCTCGGCTCCGAGCGCCTTCATGGCGGCGTTCTTTTCCACAGCATTGCCGAGCGGCACGACGATCACCGAAGGCAGCCCGACTCCGCTTGCCGCCATCGCGATGCTCTGGCCGTGATTGCCGCGTGTCGCCGAGACGACGCCCTTCACATGCGGGCGCTCGCGCTTCAGTCGGTCGAGATAGACGATGCCGCCGCGCAGCTTGAAAGCCCCGATCGGCGTGTGATTTTCGTGCTTCACCACGATTTCGAAGCCGTGACGCTGCTGCAGCAGCGGCCAGGCATATTGCGGCGTTCCCGGGAAGACAGTGTCCACAAGAGCCTTGGCGGCCTTGATCTCGGACAGGGTGGGCAAATCGGTCATGCGGATCCTCCGGAGCGCTTCTGCCACATCTCAAAGCCATCGAACAATGACGGGAGTGTGCGAACGATGTTGACCGGCGGGCGGGGCGTCCGTATGTCAGCGCCCTGTGAGGGCGGGTAGCTCAGTGGTAGAGCACGTGACTTTTAATCATGTGGTCGAGGGTTCGATCCCCTCCCCGCTCACCAAAAACTCCACTATATCAGATAGATAAAGCGGATTGACCGCATTTCGTTCCGCCTCGGCGGGGGCCAAGCATATGGTGGTGTCGATTTGCCGCTGCCGTGGGCTCTGCAGGTCCATTCACTCAGGCAATGGCGAGATCACGCCCGTATCAGGTTCAGATCCCGCTGCCAGGCACGCGGGTGGTTCCGGACAAGATGTCGGCGCGGTGTTGAGGCCGCGATTGAGCGGCTAGCTCTCGCCGCCTCGATTCTAATGTGACGATCGCATTGAGGGTCACTGCGGGCGACACCGCCGCCTTGGCGCGCCATGGCGTGCTGGGTATAGCTAAAACTATGGACATGAAATGGCGTACCCTCTCTTCCAGGACATTGCTGAAAGATCGCTGGATTGACGTCAGGGCGGATGAGTGCCTGACGCCGACAGGGCACAGGGTCTCGCCCTACTACGTACTTACTTATCCCGATTGGGTTCAAACGGTCGCGATCACGCCCTGCGACGAGATTGTTTTGGTCCGCCAGTACAGGCACGGCGCGGCGGATACTTTCCTGGAGCTGCCAGGAGGGACGATGGACGAAGGTGATCTCGACCCGGGGCGATCAGCTGCACGTGAACTCGAGGAGGAGACCGGCTATCGCGCGACGGAGTTGCGCCTCGTTTCTTCGCTCTTCGCCAACCCAGCCACCCAACCGAACAGGGTCCACGTCTATCTTGCTATGGGGGCAGAGTTGACGGGGAGCCGGAAACTGGACGCCAGCGAAGAGGGGATGAGCGTTCATCTTATGCCCGTGCGGGAGATCTTGGATCGGCTACACGATGGAATTCTCAAGCATTCGCAACACATATCCTCCCTGCTGCTCGCCCTTTCTGTCTCTGGGCATCTCGCGCTTGGTTCTCCCAAGTCAGCCCTCTGAGTTTGAGTATCCGCTAGCAATGCTGGCGCCGAAGCAGGCGGAATTCATTATTGGCAAGCGTCGAGAATGAGCGCCTGGACGCGCCGCTTTGTCCACCGCCACCGACGATTGGACTACCTGCGGCTGTCCAGCGCTGGTCTGAGTCGTTTTCGTCGAGGCCGATACATCCCCTGACCGCCGCTGCAACAGTGCGCCGTGGGATCGAGGTCCGAGCAAGCCCTCGCAAACTGACTTGACATGTCGAATATCGATATCATTATCGATATTGATGAATGTGCTTATTCCGAACCAGATTCGAAGGCCCCGTGACGTCGTCTACGAGTCACTGAAGCGGCAGATCATGCTGAATGAGTTGCGTCCCGAGAGCGCTCTCACCGAGCTCGGCATGGCGCGCGAGCATGGTTGCAGCCAGGGCACGATCCGCGAGGCGCTCCTGCGCCTGCAGGAGGACGGGCTCGTGACCCGCTCCGGGCATCGCGGCACGATGGTGACCAGGCTTGATCCGGAGGAGGCGGAGGAAATTCTGGCTCTGCGCCGCCGGGTCGAGATCCGTGGCGCCTTGCGGGCGGTGCATCATGTCGAGCGCGACAGCCTGGAGCGGCTATACGCCATACAGGCCGACATGGATGCCGTCGCCGCAGCCGGCGACGAATATGCCCTGATCATCCTCGACATGGCTTTCCACCTGACGATCTTCCGCCTGTCGGGACTGGACGCGCTCGAGCAGATCCTGACCCGCTGCACCCTGCATTCGCACCGCTCGAAGCTCTGGGCACCGGGGCATCGCCGCCCGCTGACCGAGACCGCGACACGCCACCGCTTGCTGCTCGCCTTGCTCGAGGCCCGCGATGGGGAAGGCCTGTCATCGGCCATGGCGGAGCATATCGACACGATCGTCCTGCGTGACGGAACCGCCTAATGAAGAGCCCGCGAATGACGACCTGGATCGATCCGCAGATGCAGGTGCTTCTGGAACTGCTCCGCGCCGGCCCCGCCTTCGATTTCCGCTCCGCACCCATTGCCGAAGCACGTGCAACGGTCGATGCCGCAACATTGCCGTGGAGCGATGGCGCTCCGGCCATCCCGGCGAGCGATCTGGTCATTCCCACGGATGCCGGCGCGATGCGTGCGCGGCTTTACCGACCTGAAGGCGCGCAGGCAGAGTCCGTCATCGTCTATGCGCATGGCGGCGGCTGGACCTTCGGTTCGATCGAGACCCATGACGGAACGATGCGCAATCTCGCGGTGGCAGGGGGCTGCGCCGTGCTGGGCGTCGATTACAGGCTCGCTCCGGAACACCCGTTCCCGGCGCCGCTCGACGATCTCCTGGCCAGCGTCGCCTTCGTCGAGCGTGGCGGCCTGGGCACGCCCATACCGGCGGAGCGGATCGCGATCGCGGGCGATTCCGCCGGCGCCAATATGGCGCTGGCAGCACTGCTGCGCCGGCGCGATGAGGGCTTGCCGCCGCTATCGGCTGCCGCGCTGTTCTACGGCTGCTACGAACCCGACTTCTCGACGGCGAGCCATGCGGCCTTCGGTGGCGGCGACTACCTGCTCACCAGCGCGAACATGCGCTGGTACTGGAACAATTTCCTCGGTGCCGAGCCGGACGAGACGCTGAGTCTCGCGGCGCCTGGCCGGGCTGCGCTTGCCGGCCTGCCGCCGCTCTATCTCTCCGCCGCGGGGCTCGATCCGCTGCGCGACGACACCATCCGGCTGGCCCAGCGCCTGGGCGAGGCCGGCGTGCCCTTCCGTTTCGATCACGTTCCCGGCGTCGTGCATGGCTGCCTGCGCATGAGCAGGGAACTCGCTGCCGCTGCCGACATGATCACCGCTGGCGGCCGCCACATTGCCAACCACCTCAACGATAAAAAAACCGGAGGAAGCCAACCATGGAACGCAGGACTTTCATCAAATTAGCGGGCGCCGGCGCTCTCGCCAGCCCCCTCGCCCGCCCCGCCATCGCCCAAGCCACCACAACGGTGCGCTGGTGGTACCATTTCGACAACCCGCAGCATTCGCCGGCTGAACTCATCGCCAAGTTCGAGGCAGCGAATCCCGGCATCAAGGTCCAGGCCGAGAGCATCCCGTGGGGGGGTGGTAACGACTACCAGACCCGGCTCTTCGCCGCCCTCGTCGCCGGCAACGGACCCGACTGCGCGATGGTGCGGTTGTCCTGGGCTGCGCGCTTCCAGCAGATGAAGGCGCTCTCCCCGATCGATGACCTGATCGCCGGCTGGGCCGGGCGCAGCGACATTGCGGACAACATCTGGAAGATCAACAGGGGCGCCGACGGCAAGCAATATTACCTGCCTCTGCAATATGTCGTGCTCTATCTCTATTATCGGCAGGACCTGTTCGAGCAGGCGGGGCTGAAACCGCCGGCAACCTTCGATGAATTCCGTGCGGCGGCCAAGGCTCTCACGAAGGGCGATGTCTCGGGCTTCGGCTTGCGTGGCGGCGCTGGTGGCTTCGACCACTGGGGGCCGTTCGTGCTCGGCGGCGGCGCCAGTTTCGAGAAGGGCGGAATGGTCAGCGACAAGGCGCTCGCAGCCAACCGCTGGTTCGTGGATCTCACCGTCAAGGACAAGGTGGTGCCGGCCTCGGCACCGACCGACAGCTTCCGGCAGATCGTCGATACCTTCAAGGCTGGCCGGACCGCCATGACCATCCATCATGTCGGCTCGGCCAACGAGATCGTCGGCGTGCTCGGCGACAAGGTTTCGGCTGTGCCGGTCCCGCGAGGCCCGGACGGCAAGGGCTGGACCTATTTCGGCGACGAGTCCAACGCCGTCTTCGCTGCCAGCAAGGCCAGGGAGGCGGCCTTCAAATGGTGCGCCTTCCTCTCCACGGCCGAGAACAACGTCGTGCTGAACAAGTTCACCGGGCAGTTGCCGATCGCGACGTCGGCGGCGAAGGACTGGACGCTGCATCCCAAGCGCTTCGTCGATGCGAGCGCGGCCTCGCTGCCGTTTGCGGCCTCGTTGCCGGATTCGCCCAAGACACCGGATTTCATCGCCCGGATCTGGCCGGCCAACATGCAAAGGGCGCTGCTCGGCCAGATCCAGCCTGACGAGATGATGCGTGCGATCGAGCAGCATTTTCACGGCTGACGGGATTGGCGGCAGACGGGCATCCGGCTGCCGCCTCCAGCCCTCGCTTCGACAGGTTTGAAACGTGACGTCGCTCACCCTCGCGCACAGRCAGCCTCTCGGCCGCAGCCTGACGCCCTTCTGGTTCCTGCTGCCGGCGATCCTGGTCACGGCGGGCGTCGTCCTGATTCCCGTCGCGCAGACGGCCTGGCTCAGCCTGCAGGACTACCTGCTCTACGATCCCGACAACGCCCGCTTCGTCGGACTGGGCAATTTCTCCAGGATCGCGCGAGACGAGGTTTTCTGGATCTCGCTGGGCCAATCCTTCATCTGGATCACTGGCGTTGTCGGACTGCAATTCCTGCTCGGGCTCGCGGCCGCCCTGCTGCTCAACCAGAGCTTCTGGTGGCGCGGACTGGCGCGCGCGCTCGTCATCATTCCCTGGGCGCTGCCAAGCGTCATCATCGGGTTGATGTGGACCTGGATGTACGATTTCAATCTCGGCGTCATCAACGACATCGCGATGCGGCTCGGCCTGATCGCAGCGCCGATCGCCTGGCTGGCCCGGCCCGATACCGCACTCTACGCCATCATGCTGGCGCTGATCTGGCAGGGCTTCCCCTTCTTCGCCGTCACCATTCTGGCCGGCCTGCAGACAGTGCCGGCCGAACTCTATGAGGCAGCCGAGATCGACGGCGCCACCGCCCGACAGCAGCTCTTCTACGTCACCCTGCCCTCGATCGCCGATGTCATCGCAACCGCACTTCTGCTGCGCACGATCTGGGTGGCGAATTCGCTCGACGTCATCCTGGTCATGACCGGCGGCGGACCAGGCTACGCCACCCATACCCTGCCGCTCTACGCCTTCCTGCGCGCGTCGAGCAGCATGGAATTCGGCTATGGCGCGGCGCTGGCATTGATCCTCACGGCGATGCTGCTGGGTGTGGTCTATCTCTATGTCAGGCGGGCGGCCCGGGGCATCGAGACATGATCGAACGACGCACCCGAATCCGGCGGATTCTGGAGGTGGAGCTTCCCGTCCTCCTCATCGTCCTGTTCGCGCTCGGCCCCTATGTCTGGATGATCCTGACCTCGCTGAAGCCGCAGGCGGAGCTTTCCGCCTGGCCGCTCCACTACTGGCCACGAGAGGCGACACTCGAGCATTACCGCGATCTGATCGCCCGCACGAGCTTTGCCGGCAGCCTGGGCAACAGCCTGATCATTGCAGTCGGCGCCAGCGTACTTGGCCTCGGCGTCAGCATCCCCGCGGCCTATGCCTTCTCGCGCTTCCGCTTCTCCGGACGCAGGGGCCTTCTGACCGGCTTCCTCGTCATCAACATGTTCCCGGTCGTGCTGCTCATCATCCCGCTCTTCCTGATGATGCGCCGGCTCGGGCTGATCGACACCTATCTCGGCGTCATTCTCGGTCATTCGACCTTCTCGATTCCCTTCGCGATCTGGATGCTGACGAGCTATTTCAATGCGATCCCCAAGGATCTCGACGAAGCGGCGATGATCGACGGCGCCAGCCGCCTGCAGACCATCCGCCTCATCATCCTGCCCCTGTTGATGCCCGGCGTCGTCACGGCCGGCATCTACATCTTCATCACCTCCTGGAACGAATACCTCTTCGCGATGATGCTCTCGGGCCAGGCGGTGCGCACCGTCACGGTCGCGCTCCAGCTCTTCATCGGCGAGTTCACCATCCAGTGGGGCCTTCTCACGGCCGGCGGCACGCTGATCGCGCTGCCGGTCACCTTCCTCTTCCTTCTGGTGCAAAGGCGGCTCGTGGGCGGGCTCACAGCCGGTGCGGTGAAATCATGACGACAAATCCGATCGGGGTCATCTCGATGTTCTATGCGCGGCCGTTCACGCGCGAGCATTTCGGCTGCTTCCAGCGGATGAAACGGGCCGGAGCCGATGTCGTCGAGTTGCTGGTACCGGAGCCGGGTGAACTCGATCTGGGCGAGACCCGCGCCGCCATCGCCGATGCCGGCCTCTCCTGCGTGCTCGCTGCCCGGGTCAACCTCAACCGCGACCTCGCCAGCGCCGATGCCGGCGCCCACCACGCGGGCGTCACCTATCTCGAAACATGCGTCGATGTGGCCGCAGCCCTCGGCGCAGCCATCGTCGGGGGGCCGCTCTATGGCGCCCCTCTCGTCTTCGCAGGCCGAGCTCCCTCCCCCGTCGACGACGAAGAGCGCAAGCGCCGCATCGATGCGATCGTCGTCGGCCTCTCGCAGGCTGGGAAGCGCGCCGCCGACGCCGGCATCCAGTTCGGCGTCGAGCCGCTCAACCGCTTCGAGACCGATATCTGCAACACGACCCGTCACGCGCTCGAAATCGTCGAGCGCGTGAACAATCCCACCGTCGGCGTGATGCTCGATACCTTCCACATGAACATGGAGGAGTTCGATCTGACCGATGCCATCCGGCAGGCAGGATCGAAACTCCTGCATTTCCAGGCCAACGAGAACAATCGCGGCTTCGTCGGCTCCGGCCATATCGACTGGCCGGCGATCGCCCGTGCACTCCGCGACGTCGCCTATCGCGGGCCGATCGTGCTCGAACCGTTCCGACGCCGCGACGAGCGAGCCGGCACTCCCCTGGCCCAGTGGCGTGCGCCCACGGAGAACGAGGACGAACCGCTGGCCGCCAGCATCGCCTTCCTGAAGGCTGCACTCGCATTCGCCGGGAGGACGGCATGACCGGTTCAAGGACAGGCGCGCTTCGGGTCGGCTGGATCGGCTGCGGCGTCCATGCCAACGAGATGCTGCTGCCGCAGCTGACGCGGCATGATGTCGAGATCACTGCGCTCTGCGACACGGATGAGGCGCGGCTGAATACGACCGCCCGGCGCTACGGCGTCCCCGAAACTGGTCGCCTGCGCGACTGGCGCAGCTTCTTGTCCCGTGGCGATCTCGACGCGGTCGGTCTCGCGGTCGGTCCTGCCCTGCATCACGAGATTGGATTGGCAGCGATCGCGCGCGGCTTGCCGCTCTTCATCGAGAAGCCGCCGGCGCCGACGGCGCGACAAGCGGCCGAACTGGCCGAAGCCGCTGCGAGCCGCAAGGTGCCGGTCGTGCTCGGCTTCATGAAGCGCTATTCGACGGCCAACCGCATTGCCGCCAACGTCATCCGCGCGACGGAGTTCGGCGCAACGGCGAGTTTTCTCGGCGAGTACATGACCGCGCCGACCTATTTCGCCGGGGATCCGGATTATTCCGGCTTTTACCTGCATCATTGCGTGCATTATTTCGACCTCGTGCCGCACCTGATGGGCGAAGTCGCGAGCGTGAGCGCGAGGCGGCACGAACTGGCGCCGGGCAAGCTGCTGCTCCATGTCGATTTCCGCTTTGCCAATGGCGGCATCGGCACCCTGGTCTTGGGCACGCATCAGTCGCGCGGAACGCCGATGGAATGGTGGCAGGTGATGGGCGACCATACCCGCGTCGAGGTCCGCAATGTCCATGAAGTGCGCTATTTCAGAGCGCCCCCCTTCAAGGTCTCACGGGCCGAGGCCAGCCTGATCGATGGCGAAGACACCTTGGTCTGGGAGCCGAATCTGACGGCCGCCGCCAACGAGGACCACAAGGGCTATCACGCGCTTCTCGGCGACTTCGTTCGAGCGGCACGCGGCGAGCCGACGACCGCACCGAACGCGGCCGATGGCGCTGCCGCCATGGCGCTGCTCGAACAGGTAGTCGCCGAGCGTTGAGTCTGCTTGCGCCCCCTTCGGGACGCTGCGCCTCTGCGCCTGGGAGCCTGCTAGGGGGCGAGGAGCGGCCGGATGCTGGATAGGTTCTCGATCGTATGGCCGAGATGCTGCCGCAGCCTCTCGGCCGCCTCCTCCTGGCGGCCGGCGGCCAGGCTATCGAGAATGGCGAGATGCTCTTCGCATTGCCTCCGATAGCGTTTGCGGTCGAGCATCGAACGATAGGACAGCAGCCGGCGGATGCGGTTGATCCGTCGGATCGTCTCCAGAAAGAACGGATTTCCGGAGCCGGCGACGATCGTCTCGTGGAAGCGGACACCGCGTTCGTGGAGCGCGTCCGCGCTGTCTGTCTCGATCGCCCCGTCGAGGAGCCTCCGCTCGGCAGCCCTGCAAGCAGCAATGCTCTCGGGCGCAAGATGATAGCCGGGTTCGAGCAAGGCGGCAGGCTCCAGCGCCAGCCGCAGACGGTAGGTCTGCTCGAGGCTCTCCGGGGTGGTGAGAACCGGCGTGAAGCTCCAGCCATAGCCGGCGCGGCGCTCGGCCCAGCCCTCCTGGCTGATCCGCGTCAGGACTGCATTGAGTTCGGCACGGGTCAGTCCGTAGCTGTCCCTGAGATCGGACTCGGTGACGTGTTCGGACAACCGGCCGCGCAGATGGTCATCGGCGATGCGGAAATAGGCCTTCGTCACGCCGTCCGGCTCGGCGAGGCCAAGGGCTTCGCCGGAGGGAGGCGTCCCCTGAGCGACGAAATAGCCGCGATTGTGCTCGTGGCTCAGGACGCCCTTGTCGGCAAGCAGTTGCAAGGCCTGACCGACGGGAAAGCGCGACACGCCGAAACGCGTCGCGATATCCTGTGAGCGTAGATGTGTCCCGGCACCCAGATGCCCCTCTCGGATCTGATCGAGAATCCGAGCTGCGAGCGGGATCGCCAGGTCTCGTCTCCCACTGCCTGCCATCGTCCCAGCCCTGCCGGCGCGAGCGCGCCGACAGTGGCTCTAGGTGATGACACGGCTCGCAGGCAAGGTGCCTATTTCACCAGACCAATCGTGCGCAGGATGTCGCCGACCCGAATCTGCTCTTCCCTGAGGAAGGCTGCGAACGCCTCCCCCGCAAGATAATAGTCGTCCCAGCCGCGCGCCTTCAGCAGCGCTTTCCACTCGCCGCTCGCAACCATCGTATCGAAGAGCTTGGTCAACTGAGCCCTCTGTTCGGCGCTGATGCCCGGCGCGGCCATGACCGCCCGCCAGTTGACCACCTCGACATCGTAGCCGAGCTCCTTCAGCGTCGGCACATCGACGCCGTCAAGCCGCTTGCCCGAGGAAATGGCCAGCGCGCGCAGCTTGCCGGCCTTGATCTGGCCCTCGAATTCGCCATAGCCGGAAACGCCGGCCGTGACACGGCCTCCGAGCATGGCCGCGAGCGCCTCCCCGCCACCGGAGAATGCGACATAGTTGACCTTGCCGGCATCAGCGCCGGCCACCTTCGTCACGAGCGCAGCAAGGATATGGTCGGCGCCTCCCGCCGATCCGCCGGCCCAGGTCACCCGGGCGACGTCGGCTGTGATCGCGGCGAGGAAGTCCTTCATCGTCTTGTGTGGAGAGGTCTCGGGAACGACGATGACCAGCGGATCGCCGGTGAGACGCGCAAGCGGCGTCACCTGGTCCAGCGTGACCGGCGACTTGTTGGTCAGGATCGCCCCGACCATGGTGATGCCGTTGACCAGGAGCTGGTTCGGATCGCCCTTGGCACCGTTGATGAACTGGGCAAGCCCGATCGTGCCGCCGGCCCCGGTGACATTCGTGACCTGGACGCCGCGGACCGCCTTCGTTTCGGTCAGCACCTGCTGGATCGAGCGGGCGGCGCCATCCCAACCACCGCCTGGCCCGGCGGGTGCGATGATCTTGAGTTCCTGCGGCGGCGTCTGGGCCGTCGCCAGTTCTGGCGTCATCGCCATCGCGGCAAGCAGGCCCGCTGCGAAAATTCTGCCGATGGTCATCTCGATCCTCCCCGATCGTGTTGGATTGGGCGCGTTTGCGCCGGTTACGCCCGCGCTTGGCCGGGCAACTCTTCGCCGCTGACGGTGAAGGACGTGGCGGGTGCCGTCAGGTGGCGCCCGAGGATCAACGGAATGATGCCGCCGGCGCGCAGCGTCGCGCATTCGAGCGCGGTCTCGACTGCGGCGCGCAGGAAGAGTGGTTGGGTACGCCCGGCCTTGCGATGGAGCCTTGCCGGAACCTTGCAGCGCGGAAGGATGGCGTGCGGCATGGCTTCGATCTCGATCATGTCGCCTGGCGCAAGCGCCAGCGCTTCCACGCCCTCCCCGGCCGCGAGCGACAGCGGCAGAATGCCCATCCCGATCAGGTTGGACCGGTGGATGCGCTCGAAACTCTCGGCCAGAACGGCCGCGACACCGAGCAGGCCGAGACCCTTGGCCGCCCAGTCGCGCGATGAACCGGTGCCGTACCGCTCACCCGCGACGACGACCATCGCCTTTCCTGACTGGCGATAGCGCTCGGCCACCCGCCAGAGCGGCAGGGTCTCGCCACTCGGAACATGGATGGTCGAGCCGGGCGCGATGCGCGGCGCGAGACGGTTGACCACCGTGCGATTGGTAAAGAGGCCACGCAGCATGACCTCCCAATTGCCGCGCCGCGAGGCATAGACGTTGAGGTCCTGGGCATCTTCGCCCTGTGCGATCAGCCATTGCGCGGCCTCGCTCTCGGACGGGATCTGGCCTGCGGGCGAAATATGATCGGTCGTGATGTCGTCACCGAGCACAATCAGGGGGTGGGCGCTGTAATGGCCGAGCCGGGCTGGCTGATCTGCGCGGGCAAAGGGTGGCGGGCGCAGATAGGTCGATGACGGATCCCAGGGGAAACCCGCACTCGCCGGAGCATCGAGTTCCTTCCAGCTCCTGCTCGCAGAGGCCTGCGCAAAGGCTTCAGCGAAATCGACGGGATCAAGCGCTCGCGCAAAGGCGGAATCGATCTCGGCCCCGCTCGGCCAGAGTGCTGCCAGGTCGACAGGGGTTCCGTCGGCCGTGGTCGCGAGAGTGCCCTTGGTGATGTCGCGATCGGCATCTCCCGCCAGCGCATAGGCGACGACCAGCGCTGGAGAGGCCAGGAAGCCGGCATCGATCTGGCCATGGACGCGGCCGGGAAAGTTGCGGTTGCCGGACAGGACAGCAACAGGAAGGACCGTGCCCGCGCGCGCGGCTTCATCCATTGCAGGACGAAGTGGGCCGGAATTCCCGATGCAGGTTGTGCAGCCATAACCAACGATTCCGAAGCCAAGCGCTTCGAGATCCTCGAGCAGGCCGGCACGCCGAAGATAGCGCTCGGCCGAGGGTGAACCGGGGGCGAGTGATGTCTTGACCCAGGCGGGGGGGGTGAGGCCGAGCTGGCGTGCCTTGCGCGCCACCAGGCCAGCGGCCACCAGCAACCGCGGATCTGACGTATTGGTGCAGCTTGTGATCGCGGCAATCGCGACGGGAAAGCGTGGCAATCCGGCCGCGGGCGCGGGCGTCTTCGCCTGCGGCATCGCCTCGAGCGCGGGAACCACCTCATCCGGCGCGACCAGATCCTGCGGCCGTCGGGGGCCGGCGAGGCTGATCGAGATCGCCGCCAGATCGATCTCGACGATCTCAGTAAAGCGTGGTTGCGCCTGCGGGTCGAACCACAGCGCCTGAGACCGAGCGTAATCAGAGACGAACGCGATATGATCGGGTTTGCGCCCCGTCTGAGCGAGATAGGCCAGCGTCGCTTCATCGATCGGAAAATATCCGGTCGAGGCACCGAATTCCGGCGCCATATTGGCGATGACAGCGCGCTCACCTCCCGACAGCGTCGCGGCTCCTGGCCCGAAGAACTCGACGAATGCGCCGGCGACGCCCTGCGCACGCAGCCGTTGCGTCACGGTCAGCGCAAGATCCGTGGCACTGACGCCTTCACGCAGGCGGTTGATCAGGCGCACGCCGATCACCTCGGGGATGCGCATCATCACCGGCATGCCGAACATCACGCTCTCGGCCTCGAGCCCGCCAACGCCCCAGCCGAGGACACCGATGCCATTGATCATCGGAGTGTGGCTATCGGTGCCGATCAGTGTGTCCGGGACGGCCCAGACCCGACCGTCGACGGTTTGGGTGGTCACGACCGTCGCGAGTTGCTCCAGATTGATCGTGTGCATGATGCCGGTGCCGGGCGGATGCACCCGGACGCCGTCAAGGGCCAGCGTGGACCATTTGAGAAAGCGATAGCGCTCGCCGTTTCGCTTGTATTCCCGTTCGAGATTGACGCGCATCGCGTCCGGCGACGCCGAAAGATCGACGCCCAGCGAATGGTCGACCGAGACGTCGAGCGACAGGACCGGGCTGAGCCGCTTGGGATCACCGCCGCCTTCGGCGATCGAGTCGCGCATGGCGGCGACATCGACCAGCGCAGGCGTGCATGTCGTGTCATGCATGAGAACACGACCTGGCTGAAAGGCGATCTCGCCATCCGAGCGTCCGCCCGCGAGCCAGCCGCGAATGCCCTGCAATGCGGCATTGCGCTCGTCCGCTCCCATGGGCTGGCGAACGACGTTCTCGGCGAGAATGCGCAGGACATGCGGCAGGCGCAGGAGGTCGGTCCCCAGCGTCGCCTGCAAGTCCGCAACTACATAGTCACGGCCGGCAAGGCGGCTTGTCCTGGAAATCGAGGATGGGTTTGGAATCATACCTCATGATGCATATTAACGACTATAAATGCAATGTCACCGATGGTGCCTCGACCTTCCCTGAACGCCCTGGCATTGCGGGCGCTGCTACGGACGCAACAGCCATAGATTATCGCCGGGTCGCTGGCGGTGACGGCCTTGCGGGTACAGCGGCAATCGCCGCCACCGTTTCCGTGCCGGACGCATCAGGCGCCCCGTGAAGCCATCCCTTCCTCACGGGGCGCTCGGACATCGGTCCCGGACAGATCAGGCAAGCTGAACCAAGGGTCCGGGATCGCTGAAAGGCGGAAGGCGACAGCCGGAGAATTGATCTGTGCTGGGATCCCGCTCGGGCAGGATCACTTCTTGCAGGCCACGAGGCAGAGCAACTGGAACAGAACCTGCGCCGCCACTTGCGCGGTATTGGTGGTTGGATCGTATTGTGGAGCGACTTCGACGACATCGCCGCCGATGATGTCGACGCCTGCGACGCCACGCAGGATCTCCAGCACTTCGCGCGGCAAGAGCCCTCCAACTTCGGGGGTGCCAGTACCAGGGGCGAAGCCCGGGTCCAGGCTGTCGACGTCGAAGGAGACATAGACGGGTCCGGAACCGACGACGGCCTTGGCCTTCTCGATTACCGCCTGCAGCCCCATGGTCCCGACCTCCTCGGCATGGATCACGGTCATTCCGGAATCGAAGGAGAACTCCCAGAGATATTCGCCGCCGCCCCGAATACCGATCTGGATCGTCCGTGTGGGATCGAGCACGCCGGCCAGGACCGCCTCCCGGAACGGGCCACCGTGATGGAATTTCGAGCCTTCATAGGGCCCGGCGGTGTCGCAATGCGCGTCGATGTGGATCATGCCGACCGGGCGCTTGGCGCCCAGTCCCTTCAGGATCGAGCCGGTGATCGAATGATCGCCGCCAACCGAGAGCGGAATCGTCGCGGTTTCGCCGATCATGCGATAGCAGGCTTCGATGTCTGCATGGCAATCAGCCAGACTGTAGCGACTGCTGAGCGCGATATCTCCGACATCGGCGACGCGTAATCTGCCGAGCGGCGCAACGCGCAGCACATGCTCATACGGTCCGATGCGCTCGACGGCGCGGACAGCGCGGGGCCCAAGCCGGGCGCCGGCACGGTTGGTCACGCCCAGATCCATCGGCACGCCGATCAATGCTACGTCGAGCCCGGCCAGTTTTTCAGCCGAGAGCCCGTCCGCCAGAAAGGGAGCGTCGAGGAAAGTTGCCGGATCGGCAAACGGCCATTTGCGCCGGTCCGCGCCCTGAAAAATAGTGTCCGCGACGGCCTTGAAATGAGGATCGTACATCTCGCCACCGCCGGCCGAAGCGTAGCGCTGGCGCAAGCGGTCGAGGGCGGCATTGTCGAAGGGCATGGCAACCTGCAGGGAATGATGCGGAAGCCCGGAAGGCTGGCAAAAGAACGAGGCTGCCGGAACGGCGAAAAGGCACGCGGCCCTATAAGCGAAACTGAATAGCGCCCCCTTTGCCTCCTCCCGGCGGCGGGCGGACGACGCTCGGGTCAGGCGGCTGCAGGCCAGCCGGTATGGCTGCGTAGAACCAGCTTCGATGATATGGTGCGGGTGCGATGCTGGAACTGGACCCTTATCTGCTGCGCGCCTTCCTGACCGTCGCTGAAGTCGGAACGGTCAATGGTGCCGCCTTGTCGCTGAACCGCACACAGGCGGCGGTCAGCATGCAGATTCGCAAGCTTGAAGAACTGCTGGGCAGCGACCTGTTCGAGCGCTCGTCGAAGGGGCTTGAGCTGACCAATAATGGAGTCCTGCTCACGCCCTATGCCCGCGAAATCCTGAGGCTCAACAGCGAGATCGGAAAACGCCTCAACGGCAAGATGATCGAAGGGCGGGTCCGGCTCGGGGTCGTCGAGGATTTCGCCGCGACGCGCCTGATTGAAATCCTGAAAGCCTTTCGCGACCAGAACCCCAAGGTCGACATCGATATCATCGTCGAGCCCAACAAGCGCCTTGCCGCTATGTTCGAGAACGAGAAGCTCGACATCGCAGTCTGTGACACGACACGGCTCAACCGCAAGCCAACCCTGGTCTGGTCGGACCGGCTGCTCTGGGTCGTGCGCTCGGACATGGTGATCTCGACAAGTTCGCCCTTGCCGATCATCATGTTCGAGGAATCCTGCCCGTGGCGCACACCTGCGCTGGCCGCGCTGTCGGGGCATGACCTGCAGTGGAAGATCGTCTGCGAAGCCTCGACGCTGGTTGCCATGGCGACCGCCGTGCGCGTCGGCATCGGCATCGGCCCGATGATCGCGGCGACGATCCCGGAGGATTGCCGGGTGCTCGACCATGCCGCCGGGCTGCCTGAGCCGGTCGAGGTCAGCATCGGGCTCTATTCCCGGACCGGCGCGCCAGGCGAAGCGCGCTACCTCTCGGACTTCATCGCACAGCAGAGCGACCTGCGCCGCCCCTGAATCGGTTCCGGCATTCACGCCCGCTTATAGCCGGACAAGCATTTTCGCCGTACCGCCGCGCCCTGCTTGCGAGTGCAATCGTGCCTCTGAACGGCTCGGGAGCCTGATCGTCCCGCACGATCGGCACAGCCTGTGGCCCCTCGACCCTCTGGCGCGAAGGACCTGACACCATGACGATGACACGCCGACATCTTTTGTCCCTGATAGGCGCGAGCGGCGCCGCAGGGCTCGCCTGGCCCCATGTGGCCGGGGCCCAGACTGCGAGCGGCCTCACGGCTGTCGAATGGGGCGGCGACGTCGTCGAGGCGATGAAGCAGGTCGCCGCCAGGCAAACCGCCGCCCAGTTCAACTGGGTCCTGCATCAGGGCGGAGCCGGAGCGATCCTCCCCAAGATCAAGGCGGGTTGGCCCAGGGTCGACTACGACTACATCGCCGGCTGGGAGGGCTCCTTCAACAGCATGATCACCGAGGACTGGGTCGAGACCATCACGGCGGCCGACGTCCCCAATCTGGCCGATATCCCGGAAAAGATCATGATGAGGGACGCCAAAGGCAATGTGAAAGCGGTGCCTCGCGCCATCGGCGGCATGTATTTCGGCTACCGGACCGACACTGCCCCCTTCGCCATCAGCAAGGTGGACGATCTCTTCGACAAGCGCCTCAAGGGCGCGATCTGCTGGCCCGGACCGACCCAGAGCATGATGCTGCAGATCGTCGCCCTGGCCCTGCAGGGCGGCGGCAACGAGTCCAATATGGAGCCGGGCTGGAAGCTGATGAAGGACCTGGCGAAGTCCGGCAATATCGGCCGCATTGCCGTGACCGACGTCGATTTCACCAACTCTTTCACCTCCGGCGAGACCTCAGTCGGCTTCTTCGCCGAACCGAGCTGGGCTGCCGTCGCCAAGAACTTCAAGATCACCCGCCTTACCAAACAGGCCGGCATGGCGACCTTCCTCTACCAGAGCGGCTTTGCCGTCATGAAGAATCGGTCGAACCGCAAGGCGACCTGCGATTTCATCAATTTTGCGATCAGCCCCGAAATGAGCACGCTTTACGCAAAAGTGGCTGGCGAAGCGCCGCTTAACAGCAAGGCAGCCATCCCGCCGGAGCTGGCTCATCTCTCCTTCACGCCGAAGGAGTTCGAGAGTTTCGTGCATGTGCCGGACTACAAGGTCGTGCTCGGCCAGCAGGATGCCTGGGCCAAGCGTTGGGAGTCCGACATCGCGCCACTGCTGTGAGTGTCATGACCGCTATCCCAGCCCAATACGCGCCGCTCGCGATCCCTGCGCCGCCCCGCACGACGCTCTTCTTGCTCGCACCGGGCTTGCTGCTGCTGTTCGTCATCTTTGCACTCCCCCTGTTCGGGCTCGTGCTGGAAAGCCTCAAGCAATATGTGCCGGGCCGGGTCGGCTCGGCCGTCGATGCGCCTCTGACGTTGGAGAATTATCGCGAGCTCGTGACGCCGTCATTCGCCGGCGTTCTCTACGAAACCTTCAAGCTGAGCGCAGCGGCATCGTTTGTTGGACTGCTGGCGGCGTTTCCACTGGCCTATTGCATCGTGCGGCGGTTTTCGCCGCGCAAGCGCGCCGCCTGCATCGGCTTTCTGGTGATGCTGGTCCTGCTCAGCATGCTGGTGCGCACCTACGCGCTGGAACTGGCCTTCGGCTCGGTCGGGGTTGCGCGCCCACTGCTTCTGGCGCTCGGGATTTCGCCGACAAGCCGCTGGTACACTGAAACCCTGGTCGCGGCCGGCCTACTCCATGCGGTCGTGCCGATGTGCACGCTGACCCTTCTGGGAACGATCCAGAATATCGATCCTCGCTTCTGCGATGCGGCGCAATCGCTGGGCGCTCCGGCCTGGAAGGCGCATCTCGGCATCACCGTTCCGCTGGCCCTGCCCGGGCTGGTATCGGCATTCCTGATCGCCATGACCTTTTCGATCAGCGCCTTCGTCATTCCGATGGTGCTCGGAAAGGGGCGCGTATTGTTTCTCTCGAACACGATCTACACGCGCTTCAGCGATGTCGCGAACTATCCCAGCGGCGCCGCGGTCTCGATCGTGATGCTCGTCATCACGCTGTTCGTGCTGTCTCTGGTTTCGCTGGTGCAGCGTCGTAGGGGCTCGCGCACATGACCGGTACCACAAAGCGCCTTGGCGACCGGCTCCTCGGTGGCGCGATGATCGCGATGCTGGTTCTGGTGCTCGCCTTCCTGGTGACGCCGCTTCTGGTCACCTGCCTGCTCGCCTTCGACGCCCGCAGCTTTCTTGGCCCGTTGCCGCCGCCGGCGCTGTCCATGCGCTGGTTCGAGAAGCTGGTTTCGCTCGACTACGTCACCACCGGCCTGGCGACCAGCCTCAAGATCGCCGTCCTCACGACAGCGGTCGATGTGCTGGTCGGCACGGCCGCCGCGGTCGCGCTCGATCGCAGTAATTTTCACGGTCGCTCGCTGCTGATGGCCGCGTTCCTTTCGCCACTCATCGTGCCGGCGGTGGTGATCGGCTTTGCCTTGCTGCTGTTTCTGTCGCGCATCGGCATCGTCGACGGCTTCACCCGACTGCTCTGCGGCCACATCGTGATCACCCTGCCCTATGTCGTGCGCACCGTGCTCGCCAGCCTGACCGGTCGGGACAGGCGCCTGACAGAAGCGGCGCTGGTCCTTGGCGCGACGGAACGCCAGGCCTTCTGGAACATCACCCTGCCCCTGATCCGGAGCGGTATGATCACAGGCGCAGTCTTCGCCTTCGCCGTATCGTTGGACGACGTTGCAGTCAGCATGTTCCTGACGGACCCGTCGACCTACACCTTGCCGGTCGCCCTCGTCAGCAACATGCGCGCGTCCTTCGATCTCACGATCGCAGCCGCTGCCGTTCTCCTGATGGCGATCAGCGCCGTCCTCATCATCGTTCTGGAGCGCTTCGTCGGTTTCGACCGCCTGTTGGGCCAGGGGCTGTTTCGTTCATAGGGGTCAAACCGTGAGCAACGCCGTCGAATTTCACAGAGTCAGCCGTCGCTTCGGTGCCGTTACGGCCGTCGATGACGTTTCCTTCTCGATCGCCGCCGGCGAAACCGTTGCCCTGCTCGGGCCGAGCGGTTGCGGCAAGACCAGCATCCTGCGGGTCATTGCCGGCTTCGAACGGCCCGACCACGGCACGGTCAGCATCGGGGGGCGCGACGTCACTGCGCTCAAGCCCTATGAGCGCAATGTCGGGCTGCTGTTTCAGCATTATGCCCTGTTCCCGCACATGACCGTTGCGGAGAACATTGCCTACGGACTGCGCCACCGCGGCACTGACAGGCGCGAGATTCCCGATCGTGTCGAGGCGATGCTGGCGCTCGTGAGGTTGCAGGGTTTCGGCAGCCGCCGGCCGCATCAGCTCAGCGGAGGCCAGCAGCAGCGCGTCGCCCTCGCCCGCGCCCTGGCCACGCGGCCAGGCCTCATCCTGCTCGACGAACCGCTTTCGGCGCTCGACGCCAAGCTGCGGCAGGACCTGCGCGCCGAACTCAAGCAGGTCCTGGCCGCCGTCAATTCGACGGCGATGGTCGTCACCCACGACCAGGAAGAGGCGATGAGCCTGGGTGAACGCGTCTTCCTGATGCAGGCGGGCCGCATCGTCCAGGTCGGCGCCCCGTCAGACGTCTATGGTCGCCCCGGCTCGCGCTTCGCCGCCGATTTTATGGGGCGCACCAACTGGATCGAAGCCCAGGTGACGCGGCGCGAAACCGGCCTCGCCCGGGCCCTGAGCCGATCGGGCCTGTCGCTCACCGTGCCGGACTGCCCATCGGACGCAATCGACATCTGTGTCCGCCCCGAGAACATCATCCTGTCCACCGCCGCCGACGCTGATCCGGCTGGAATGGCCAACAGTGCGAAGGGTCGGATCCTCAATGTCGCCCTGCTCGGCTCTACCCGCCAGATCCTGGTCGAGACGGCCGGCGGCGAGCAGATTCTCGTGATGCAAGCCAACCGTGTCGGCGACGGTCTCGGCCCAGGTCAGGCCGTGACGATCGGCTTTCCGGTCGATGCCTGCATCACCATGCCGTCCGGCAACGCGACCGGGCTTGCCGCCGCACTCTAGCGTTCTCAGGGAAGGATGAACGATATGACCACGACCTCCTCGATCAAGACATCGCTGCTGGCACTCAGCCTGCTGGCGGGCATCGGCCTTGCGACGGCCCCGGTTCGTGCCGACGCTCTCGACGACATCACGAAGGCGGGCACCCTGAAGGTCGGTGTCTTCGCGGATTTTCCGCCCTTCTCATCGGCCAGCGCCGATATGAGCCTCAAGGGCTATGACATCGACATCGCCGAGACCATAGCCAACGCGTTGAAGGTGAAGCTCAACCTGGTCAACGTAACCGGCCAGAACCGCATTCCGTATCTGACCGAGCGTCGCGTCGACATCCTGCTCAGCGTCGGCCACAGCGCCGAACGCGAGAAGGTCATCGATTTTACCGCTGCCTACGCCCCTTACTACATCGCCGTCATCGGGCCGCAGGCCGTAAAGGTCGAAGGCAAGGCAGACCTCGCCGGCAAGTCGATCGCGGTGAGCCGCGGCACGCTGGAAGACACCTCGCTCACCGAGGCTGCGCCGCCTTCCGCCGACATCAAGCGCTTCGACAGCTACAACTCCGTCATCCAGGCCTTCATCTCGGGCCAGGCGCAGCTGATGGTCGTCGGCAACGATGTCGGCGCCCAGGTGCTCTCGCGCCAGACCACGTTGAAGCCCGAGCAGAAATTCCAGCTGATGACGTCGCCGGACCATATCGCGCTGAACAAGGACGAGCCGCGTCTCAAGCAGGCACTCAACGAGATTGTCGCCAAACTGCTCGCCGACGGCACGCTGAACAAGGCCTCGCTCAAGTGGCTCGGCAAGCCACTTGATCCCAAGGATCTCTGAAGCTTGGCCTACAGCCTCAACTTCGACTGGCTGAGCCAGGCCTCCGAACCCATCGCGCGCGGCGCGATGGCGACGGTGGGGTTGATCGCCGTCACGACCGTGCTCGGTACAGTCTGCAGCGTGTTGGGGGCAGCGGCGGTGCGCAGCCGCTCTCCCTGGCTGCGCGGCATGGTCGGCAGCTATGTCGAGCTGATCCGGAACACGCCGTTTCTGGTCCAGCTGTTCTTCATCTTCTTCGGCCTGCCCAGTCTTGGCTTGCGGCTTGATCCTGCCGTCGCAGCAATCCTCGCGATGACGATCAACCTCTCGGCCTATGGCACCGAGATCGTCGCCGCGGGGCTGGATGCCGTGCCCAATGGTCAGAGGGAGGCCGGCCGCGCACTTGGGCTGCGACCCGCGCTGGTCTTCGTCAAGATTGTCCTCCCGCAGGCGCTGAAGGTGATTTTCCCGGCGTTGCAGAGCCAGGTCATCATCATGATGCTCGAATCCGCGGCGGTGTCGCAGATCTCGGTGCGCGAACTGACCTATGAGGCGGACATGCTGCAGGCGCGCAGCTTCCGCGCCTTCGAGACCTATTTCGTCGTCACCATGGTCTATCTGGCGTTGAGCATTGGGTTGCGCCGCATCCTCGGCCTCTCCGGACGGAAATTCCTGATCGGGGGGCCGTCCTGATGGACTTCACCTTCTGGGACATCCTGCGCAACCTGCTGCTCGCGACACGCTGGACGGTCCTGCTCTCGATTGTCGCTTTCATCGGCGGTGGCGTGGTGGGGATGGCAATCCTGCTGGCGCGGGTCTCATCCCGTCACTGGCTGCGTCATGTCGCCGATCTCTATATCGGGCTCTTCCAGGGCACGCCCCTGCTGATGCAGCTGTTCCTGGTCTTCTTCGGGCTTCCGCTGATCGGCTTCCGCATTGAACCCTGGTCCGCGGCGGTCGTCGCCTTGACCCTTTGCGCCAGCGCCTATCTCGCGGAAATCTGGCGCGGCGGGGTCGAGGCCCTGCCAAAGGGGCAATGGGATGCTGCCAAGAGCCTCGGCCTGCACTATCCCAATCAGATGCGGCTGGTGATCTTGCCACAGGCCTTTGCGATCACACGGGCGCCGGTGGTCGGCTATCTCGTGCAGCTTGTCAAAAGCACGGCGCTGACCTCGATCATCGGTTTCGACGAGTTGATGCGAACCTCCAATGCCATCTCTAATGCGACCTTTGAGCCTCTCACCGTCTATGGCCTGGTTGCATTGATCTATTTCGTCATCTGCCTGCCGCTCACCCGCTACGCCCGCCATCTCAAGGCTCACGCCCCGGCCTGAACAACGACAGCCCGGCTGACGCCCTCGGAGCGCGGTATCTATGCAATGCCGAGCGCGACGCGTTAGATCTGACCCATGTGGATCCCTCCGCCGCAAAGGCTTACAGCGAGATGAGCGAGCGCATCATTCGCAAGCTCGAGATGCTCGAAGTCGAGCAACTCATGGACTGGGCTGCCGCGGAGGGCTGGAATCCCGGTCTCAATGACGCGGCGGTATTCCGTGCGACCGACCCTGAGGGTTTCATTGGCGCCTTCGTCGATGGCGAGATGGTCGCCGGCATCTCGGCGGTTGCCTATGGAACGACCTACGGGTTCATCGGCCTCTACATCTGCCGCGCGGACATGCGCGGCCAAGGTCATGGCAAGGCCGTCTGGAACGCAGGCATGGCGCGGCTCGATGGGCGCATAATCGGGCTCGATGGGGTCGACGAGCAATTCGAGAATTACCGGCGAAAGGGCTTTGCGCCCTCTTACCGAACCATCCGTTTCGGAGGCACTTTTGCGCGCGGCCTGGCTGATAGCCGGACGGTGGACGGCGTCACCCCGGATCTCCTGCGCGAGATCATGGCCTTTGATCGCAGGAGCTTTCCGGAGACGCGGGAAACCTTCCTGACGCACTGGCTCATGCCCCCGCATCATGCGCGCGTCGCAATCTCGGATGGCGCGGTCACCGGGTACGGCGTGGTGCGCAAGTGCCGCTCGGGCTGGAAGATCGGTTCGCTCACAGCAGTAGACGACGCGACGGCCACCGCGCTGGTGCAGAATCTAGGTTCTTCTGCCGAAGGCGATCTCCATATCGACGTTCCAGCCGCGCGGCAGCGGTTCATCGACATGCTGGTCGGTGCCGGCCTTCGGCCTGGTTTCGAGACGACGCGAATGTATCTGGGCACACCGTTTCCTCTGGCGCCCGAGCTGTTCGGCGTGACCACCCTGGAGCTCGGATAGGCGCACCGCACTGCGAGCGCGGCGGCGATATCGGCGAAACCGGTCTCGACCTTGCGCCAGGCAAAGGGCCTGCGGCTGCGCGGTCGCAGGATCTTACCCTCGACGCTTGCCTGAACCGCG
Source organism: Allobosea sp. P4_E12 (assembly GCF_056401655.1). NCBI lineage: Bacteria > Pseudomonadati > Pseudomonadota > Alphaproteobacteria > Hyphomicrobiales > Alloboseaceae > Allobosea > Allobosea sp. P4_E12. The sequence continues at coordinate 106,822 of NZ_JBFUIY010000002.1, forward strand.
AAAATAGAGTGCCATCTCCACGCCGGCAGTGGCCGGGCATTGGGAGACCAGACCATGGCTAGACAAGTGATCCTGGCAGCCGCGTCGGCATTCGTGCTCGCGACCGTCTTTTCCTCACCGTCCCAGGCACTGACGATGAAGGAATGCAGTACGAAATATCAGGACGCCAAGAAGGCGAATACTCTGAAGGGCCAGAAGTGGAACGATTTCCGCAAGGCTCAGTGCGGTGATGACGATGCCGCGGAGAGCGATGCGGCCGCAGCTGTCCAGGATGCTCCCGTAGCTCCGGCTCCAGCTGCCGCGCCGGCAACGCCCGGAGCCAAGCCGGCCGCCGCTCCTGCGCGGGCAAAGGCGGCGGTGTTCCCCAAGACCGTCGCGCAGAAATACTCGGATGAGTCGCCCGGCAAGGCTCGGCTGAAGACCTGCGCGGATCAATACAATGCCAACAAATCCGCCAACGCCAACGGCACCCTGAAATGGATCGAGAAGGGCGGCGGCTACTGGAGCCAGTGCAACGCCAAGCTCAAGAGCTGACCCGATGTGGCGGCGGCCCAGGCCGCCGCCATTTTGCCAACTGTTTCCATGTAGAAGCGCGCTTTTGCGCGATCAGAACATGAACTCTGGAGTTCATCGCAACCAGGCCGCCCCGGCGCCGCCAGCTTCCCCGGATTGGTGACCGGTCCACGGCAGTATCCTTGCAGAAGATTGAGTGATTGCGATGGTCATTTACCTCTCATTAACCCTTTTCGCCCCCTTTTGGATCGTCTTCTGAGTTGGAGCTGGGGGCTCACAAAGGGAAGATGACATGCAGGCTTTCGACCCTGAGAACGGTGCCGAACATCTCGTCGGACGACCTGTCGCAGATGTCGAGCGCGATCTGATCCTCGCCACCTTGAAGGAAACCGGCGGCAATCGCACCCATGCAGCCGCCATGCTTTGCATATCGATCAGAACGCTCCGCAATAAGCTGGGCGCCTATGCCTCTGACGGCTACGAGATTCCAGAGGCCGGCCAATCCGCGCATTGAGGGATTTTGCGGCGATAAATGGGCTGCTCGCATTGGCGCGGCAGCCCATCTAGGCTCAGGACTTCGGTAACGGGGCCGTCTCAGTCAACTGGATTTTGGCGCAGATCATCGTTCGGCCGCTCTGATCGCGCGGTCGCGTGGCGATCCACATTGGCCGACACCGTCCAGCCTGGCTGGCTACGCGGCCTCGCCCTGAGATCTCCCCGGGTTCATGCTTCGGTCCGTGGTCAGCGCGACGGCTGCCAACATGATGCTGGTCCAATACGGCGTCCGATGTGCCTATCTCATAGGCGCGCTCGACCGAGGTCGGCGACAGTCCTGACCACGGCATCAATCGGAACCGCGTCCCGGTGGGGACCTCGAAGGCCTGCGCTCAGGCAGGCATCAACGGCAGCTTGCGACCACGCGAACGGCGGTCAGGCCGACATGGCGGCCGGGGGAACGTCGGATTGGAACACCGTGCCATCACTCCACATCCGGTGCAGAATAGACCCTATCCGCCGCGCCAGCGCGACCATTGCACGCTTCGTACCCCTGCGCTTCGCCACCTGTGCCGCCCAGCTTCTCAGCCATGATGAGCGCCCACGGTTCATCATGACGGTGGCCGCCTGGCAAAGTGCTCTTCGGAGATTTGCGTCACCGGCGCGGGTGATGCCGCCCGAGACGTCGCGCTCGCCGGATTGGTTGCGCGATGGCGTCARGCCGACCCAGGGTCCCACTTTTTTCGATGAAGAGAACCGCGTCGGATCATCAACCGCGGATCGGAAGGTCAAGCCGACGACAGCGCCGATGCCGGGCATCGTCATCAGGAGGCGGCAGATGGGGTCTTCCTGCGCAAGGAGCCGGACCTGTCGCTCGAGCCCGGCGAGTTCGTGGCGCAAGCTGGCGCGCGCCCGGAGCATGGGCGCTGTTGCGGCCTCCAGCATGGCATTGCCTTCGGCAAGTTCACGAATGCGGACGTCGAAGCGACCGCGGGAGATCGCGCCTACCTTCAAGCCGAAGTTCCTCAGCAGACCCCGCAGCGACAGTTCCAGCGCGATCATCCCCTGCTGAATCGCCTTGCGGGCGCCCAGAAGGGCGCGGACTTCCTGCGCCGARATGGATTTGCAGTGCACCGGGCGGAACCATCCGAGGTGAAGCAGCCGAGCAATCCCCTCGGCGTCACGACGATCGGTTTTGATCGGCATTGCCTTGAGCGCGCCCTTCACCTGGCGGGTCTCCATCAAAACCACATCCAGTCCGACGTCAGTGAGCCCGCGATGCAGCCACTGCGACAAAGGGCCGGCCTCCAGCCCTATCGTTGCAACCGTTCCGCCCAACGCCAGCACATATCCCGCCACGGCCTCTGGGTCACTGGCGACCTGCGCTTCCTTCACGATCTTGCCGTGCTCGGTGATGGCGCAGACCGCAGTCTTCGCCAATGACACATCCAATCCGATGAACAGCCACATCCCGTAATCCTCCACCTTCAGGGTCGGTACGGGAACGGCGACAGCTTGCCCTTCTAGACGCAAGTGGCAATGGGCAGCGCGCGACGCAGGCCCCGTTACAGCATCTCCCTGATCGACAATCAGATCCCGCAGACCGCGACGGTCGACCGCAAGAAGGCGAAGGTGAGCGTTCGCTATGACGGGAAGCCAGACCTGAAACCGATCGAAGGCACCAGCCTCGAATATGTCGCCAATGCCGCGATACCGGTGATCAAGGCCGGCAGTTCCTATTATGCAGTCCAGAACGGTGTCTGGTTCGTCGCGAACAGCGCGGCCGGCCCCTGGACTGTCGCGACCGAAGTCCCGGCAGCGATCTACGCTATTCCGCCGAGTTCGCCCCTGCATTTCGTGACCTATGTCAGGGTCTACAGTTCCACCCCCGAGACCGTCTATGTCGGATATACCCCGGGCTATTACGGCACGGTCACCGCACCGGGCGGCGTCGTCGTCTACGGCACCGGCTATGTCTATCCGGCCTGGATCGGATCGGCCTGGTATCCGGCACCTCTGACCTATGGATATGGCACGGCTTTCGCCTGGGGCGCGGTGTCCGGGTTCACCCTGGGGGCCATTGCCGGCGCGGCCTGGGCCGGTGGCGCCTGGGGCTGGGGCGGCGGCTGGGGTTGGGGCCACAACAATGTGGTGATCAACAACTTCAATACGTTCAACCAGTTCAACTTCAACCACGCCAACATCTACAACCGCTGGACGAACAACTCGGTGCATAGCCGCATCGACACCCGCATCGCCAACCGGGGCGGGCTCACGCCCGGCCAGCGCGCCAATCTCGGCAACGCACGCGCCAATCTGAATGCGCAGGGCGGCCTGGGCGAGCGAGCTGGCAATCTGCGCCTGAATGACGGGAACATCCGTCAGAACGCCGGCGACATCGCCCGCAACCACCCACGCGCGAATGACCACTACGCGGGTCGCAACGGTGAGGTCTTCCGCCGCGGGAGCAATGGCTGGGAGCAGCATCAGAACGGTCGCTGGGCCAATGCCGGTGGCGGAGAGATCCGTAATCTCGACCGTGAGCAGATCGGCCGGTTCCATGGCGAGCGGATGGAAAACTTCCGAGGAGGCGGTGGATTCGCGGAGGCTGGCGGTTTCCGTGGCGGTGGCGGCTTCCACGGCGGCGGCTTCACCGGCGGCGGTGGGTTCCATGGCGGAGGAGGTTTCCGTGGCGGCGGATTCCATGGTGGTTTCCGTCGCTAGCGGAGACGCTGGTGCGGCCACGGCCGGCCGCATCCGGCCATTGCGCCTTCACCGCATCGCCCCCGGTCCCGTTCGCGGCAAGCTGTTTGCTTGTCGCGTCCGGCATGGCAGGTTGCCATCCGCCGGACAGGGAGATGCGACGCGATGGAGCTGAAGTGGCTGGAGGACTTTGTGAGCCTCTCGACAACCTTGAGTTTCTCGCGCTCGGCCCGTGAGCGCAACGTCACGCAATCTGCCCTGAGCCGCCGCATCCGGCAGCTCGAGAGCTGGCTCGGCCTGTCCTTGTTCGACCGCAGCAGCTACCCGATCGGCATCACGGAGGAGGGCAAAATCTTCCTGCCGCGGGCGCGTGAGATCCTGAAGCTGGTCCAGACCTCGCGACAGGAGGCGCGCCAGCAGCATGAAGACACGGCCGAAGTGCTGGTCTTCGCCACGCTCAACACCTTGTCCCTGACCTATTTCCCCGGCTTCATCAGGCGCATCGAGGAGCGGCTTGGGTCGGTGAAGACCCGTTTCTGCGACCAGTATTCGTCCTATGACGGCAATGTCGCGGTCCTGAACCAGGGCGAATGCGATTTCCTGCTGACCTATGCGCATGAGACCGTGCCGCTGCTGCTCGATCCCGCTCGTTTCATCTATCGCCGCCTTGGCTCCGAGCGCGCGATCCCGGTCTCGATCGCCGGCGCCGATGGCAGGCCTGTGCATGCTCTCCGCCCCACAGGAGAGCCCGTCCGAATGCTCAGCTACGGCAGCTGCTCGTTCTTTGCCCGTCGTCTGGCCAAGCTCTTCGCCGATCGGCCCGCCCCTCACGTCACCGTCTACGAGAACCCGATGTCGGTCGGCCTCAAGGCGATGGTTTTGGCTGGGCGCGGCATGGCCTGGATCCCGGAAAGCCTGATTACCGAGGAGCTGCGCAGCGGCGTGCTCGTGCCGGCGGCCGATCCCTCCTGGGAGCTGACCGCCGAAATCCGCCTCTACCGTGCCGCATCGCCAAGCCGGCACGGTGCCGAGCTTTTCTGGGCCGCCGTCGATGAGAACATGCCCCTGAGTGCGCCGGACGCACCTGTGCGCCCGATGCCGGGCAGGCTCTCCTATGCGCGGCCCGTCGCGACCAATGCGGGGGACAGGAAGTTGAGATTGGCTGCTGCGTCGATGCCGGCGAGCTGATCATAGAGCGTCGCGATCTCGGCCTCGTTCATCGTGGCCGCACAGCAATCGAGGAATTTTGACTCGCGATCCATGTCGTCGAAGGGGTCCGCAATCGAGCCCTTTGCCTCCGAGCGTTCGACGGTCAGCGTTCGCCCGTCCGCAAGCCGCACGGTCACACGATGCGGCAGGCGCCCGGCAGCGGCCTCCTCGCTCTTGTCATAGGCCCTCATGACCGTGCGCGGCAGAAGTTCGCGCACGGCCTGGCGCTGCACCGCCTCGGGCGTGAAATCGGCCAGCGACAAGCGGTCCTGCAGGAGCGCGAGCGCGACGCAGTAATGCATCGAGAAACGGGCCTGCATCTCGTCTTCCGGGTCGGGATAGGCGAGGTTACGCGCATTCGCGATACCGACCAGCGTCTCCACCGCAAGCACGTCCCCGCTCGTGAAGCCATGTTCGGCCTTCAGCCCGAGGATCGCGTCCACCGTGTAATGCGTGGAGCCGCAGCAGGGATGGCGCTTGGGGATGAGGCCCTCGCTCTCGATGACATGCGGCTCGGCAATGGCTATCCCGGCCCATCCCGCCGCGCTCGCGTCGCCGAACAGTTCGGCCACCCCCATCGGGCATTCCAGAATGTCGAGACGACCTGTCATGCCAGCCGCCGCAAGCGCAGCCGCGTCAACGGCATTGCGGGCGGCAAGCCCCGCATGCAGCGGCTTTGCCGGGGTCCCGAACTGCCCCTTGGGCCCGGCCGCCATGCTTGCCGCTACGCTCATGGCGCGCGCGATGCCCGCCGCATCGAGTCCCATCAGCCAGGCCGTGCCTGCTGCAGGTCCGATAGCCCCCACCGTCGAGGTCGCGTGCCACCCGAGCGTGTAATGCGCCGGATTGATGCCTCGCCCGACTATCGCCTGCGCCTCGAGCCCGACGAGATAGGCGTCCACGAAGCTGCGCCCGTTCGCGGCTCGACCATGCGCGACGGCAAGCAGGGCCGGCACGAGCACGGCCGAAGCATGGGTGATGCCCGGCCGGAAATTGTCGTCGTAATCGAGAGCATGCGCCGCCGTGCCGTTCACCAGGGCGGCGACGGCTTCCGATGCCCTGCCGCCACCAATGACGGCGGCTGCACCGGACGGCCCGATGCTGGCGGCGAAAGCCGCACGCACCGACTGCGTCGCCTGATCGTCGGCGCCGGCAATCATGCAGCCGATCGTATCGGCGATCGCATGACGCGCACGCGTCCGCGCCAGAGGAGCGAACCCAGGTCCGGACCGGCTCCAGGCCGCAATGCGTTCGATGGCACTCGACATAGGCTCTCCAGATCTGCGACGAGTACGACGAGAAGGGCCAGCGCGTCCGTCAGCCCACGCGCGCGTTGAGGATGAGGCGCAGCAGGCGCCCGAAGGCGAAGCGGTTGACCTCCTCGCCCTTCTTGTCGGTGTTGACGCGGTGCACGATCACCAGGTCGAGCGAGGGAATGACGAGGCAGTACTGCCCGCCGACGCCCTGGGCGCTGTAGCTGCCATCCGGCAGCACGACGCCCGGAAAACCAGCACCGGACCGCGACACCCACCACATATAGCCATAGCCGCCACGCGGGCCTGCATCCGAGAGCGGCAGGACACTGGTCGCCACCCAGTTGGCCGGCACCACCTGCCGGCTGCGCCAGCGGCCTCGCCGCAGGAACATCAGGCCGAAGCGGGCGAGATCGCGCGTCGACATCCGGAACGGATAGGCCGGGTGCACGGAGCAGTCGTCCGGCTCGATCCAGCCGTCGCGACGTTCCTCGTCGAAGCGGAAATCCTGCATGCCGAGCGGCCCGGCGATGCGCCCCTGGAAGTCATCATGGATGCCGGCACCGGTGAGCGCGCCGAAGATCGTGCCGAGAGCGTTGAAGTCCCAGTTGTTATAGGACCAGAAGGCGCCCGGCGCGTGCGAATGGCGCGGCTCCTTGATCGACTTCATCCAGGCCGATTCATACCCGGCCGGGTGAAAGATGCCCGAGCGCGCAGTTAGCAGGTCGTAGATCGTGGCCGCCTTCTCGCGTTCGCTCAGGCCGTCCTTGTCGTCGACTCCGAGCTGCGCCAGGCTGCGCGACAGGTCGATCGTGCCTTCGTCCTCATGGATACCGATGAGAGCGCTGAGGAAGCTCTTGCGGATCGAATGGCACTGGTAACGATGGGCGAGATCGCCGCGGCTCGCGACAACCCGGCCGCCCTGCACGATCATCAGCGTCGCAGTCGCGATCGTGTCGGCATAGCTCCAGACGCGGTCGAGGCCATCCGCGGACCAGCCCGCATCAGCGGGGTTTACCGCACTCCAGTCCTCATTCGGCCAGGCCGCATCCGCAACCTGTCCGTCCCCCGAAACGTCTTTGCGCATGGAAAAATCGCCTCCCCTGAGGATTGCAGTCACGAGGCCGGCCGGTACCCCGTGCTCGCCTCCAGGAATTCCCGCGTGTAAGGCTCGGCGGCGCGGCCGGCGCGCACGTCCTCGGCGCTCATCTCCTCGATGATGCGTCCTTCGCTCATCATGCCGACGCGCTCGCACAGATGCGTCACCACCGCGAGGTCGTGACTGACCATCAGATAGGTCAGGTCGCGGGCACGCCGGAGCTGCTTCAGCAGGTTGAGGATTTCGGCCTGGACCGAAACATCGAGCGCCGAGGTCGGCTCGTCGAGGAGCAGCAGTTCGGGCTCGATGATGAGTGCGCGTGCGATCGCGACGCGCTGGCGCTGGCCGCCCGAAAGCTCATGCGGGAAGCGATAGCGGAACGACGGCCCGAGCCCGACGGCCGATAGGATTTCGTCGATGCGCTCCTGATGCCGGTCGAACCCGTGAATCCGGAGAGGCTCGGCCAGGACGTATTGCACCATCTTGCGCGGATGAAGCGAGGCATAGGGGTCCTGGAAGACCATCTGCACCCGACGAAAAAAGCTCTTGTCGCGCTGGCGCGGCACCACCGTGTCGCGGAACCTGATCGTGCCCTCGTAATCGCGGTTGAGCCCGACGAGCGCACGCAGGATCGTCGACTTGCCGCAGCCGGACTCGCCGATCAGCCCGAAGGCTTCGCCGTGCCCGAGCGTGAAGGAGACATCGTCGACCGCGGTCATCGCGGCTGCGCCGCTGCCGAAGATGATGTTGAGATGGCTGACTGCGAGGGCGGTCTGCTGCGCAGCCCCAGAAGCGTTCGTGGCCGGAGCACTCATGTCGCCACTCCGCTGCGGATCGTCGGACCGTCGAGCCAGGCCGGGTCGCGGCTCGGGACCTGGAGCATGTCGGTGGCGCGGTCGAGCCGCGGCAGGCTGTCGAGCAGCGCGCGCGTATAGGGGTGGCGCGCATTGCGCAGGTCGCGCGCGGCGATGTCCTCCATGATCCGGCCGGCATACATGACCAACACGCGGTCGCAGAAATCGGCGACGAGGTTGAGGTCATGGCTGATGAACATCAGGCCCGCGCCACGCCGCGTGACGAGCTCGTCGAGAATGGTCAGGACCTGCCTTCGCACCGTCACGTCGAGGGCCGAAGTCGGCTCGTCGGCAATGATCAGGTCCGGCTCGGGAATGAGCATCATGGCAATCATGATGCGCTGCCCCATGCCGCCCGAAACCTCGTGCGGGAAGAGCTGGTAGACGCGGTCGGGATCGCGGATCTTCACCGCCTCGAGCATGGCCAGCGCCCGCGCTTCGGCCTCGCGCCGGCCGACCTTGTGATGCAGGCGGTAGGCTTCGGTGATCTGCTGGCCGACCCGCATCAGCGGGTTGAGCGAGAATTTCGGGTCCTGCAGGATCATCGAGATGCGGTTGCCTCGAATGCTCCGCATCTGCCGCTCGCTGGCGGCGAGCAGGTCGATGCCGTCGAAGGAGAGCCGCCTGGCGTCGATATGTGCGGCCTTCGGCGTCAGCTTCAGCACCGTGCGCCCGGTGAGCGACTTGCCCGAACCGGACTCGCCGACGATACCGACCTTCTCCCGGCCGACGTTGAACGAGATGCCCCGGACCGCCTGGGTGGTGCGATGAGCCCCCTTGAAGGACACGAAGAGGTCCTCGACCTCGAGCAGCGGCTTAGCCATGACGCGGATCCAGGATATCGCGCAGGCCATCCCCGAAGAGGTTGAAGGCGAGGCTGGTGATCAGGATGGCGGTACCGGGAATGGCCGCAATCCAGCCATTGGTCAAAATGAACTCCCGGCCGGAAGCCAGCATGGCGCCCCATTCCGGGCTCGGCGGCTGCGCACCGAGGCCGAGGAAACCGAGCCCCGCAGCGGTGAGGATGATCGCTGCCATGTTGAGCGTGAGGCGCACCACGACAGAGGGAATGCACATCGGCACGACATGGCCAAGGATGATGCGCAACGGCGAGGCTCCCTGCAGCCGCACGGCGGCAATATAGTCCGACTTGCGGATCGACAGGGTTTCCGCGCGGGCAAGCCGGGCGATCGGTGGCCAGGCGGCGAGCGCAATCGCGATGATGGCGTTCTCGATGCCCGGGCCGAGCGCGGCGACGAAGGCGAGCGCCAGCACCAGGCTCGGGAAGGCCAGGAAGACATCGACCACGCGCATCAGCACGATATCGACCCAGCCGCCGAGATAACCGGAGGTGGTGCCGATGATCAAACCGAGCGGCGCGACGATGATCGCCGTCAGCAAGGCAATGTAGAGCGTGATGCGGGCGCCGAAGACGAGCCGGCTGAAGATATCGCGGCCGAGTTCGTCCGTGCCGAGCCAATGCGCCGCCGACGGCCGCATCAGCCGCTTGCCGAGATCCTGGGCATAGATGTCATGCGTCGCGATCAGCGGCGCAAACAAGGCCGCCAGCACGATGAGTACGATGACGGCCAGCCCGAACAGCGCCGACGGGTTGGCCTTGAGCCGCCACCATTTCAGGGACAGCTGCTGCATACGCGCCTGGAATGGCGAGGCCGGAACGGGGGCCGTAAGCCAGGCCTTGAGGCCTGTGCCGGACGTTTCAAGAGGGGGAGCGGACATGGCGTGCCTTCACCGGGTGCGCGGGTCGAAGACCCGGTAGAGCAGGTCGCAGAGCAGATTGAGCGTGACGAAGATGACGCCGACGAGCAGCGTGCAGCCGACCACGGCATTCATGTCGCCCGCGAGCAGGGCATTGGTCAGATAGCGGCCGAAACCGGGCCAGGCGAAGACCGTCTCCGTGAGCACCGCCCCTTCCAGCAGGAAGGCGTAGGAGAGCGCCACGACGGTCACGACCTGCACGGCGATATTGCGAAAGGCATGGCCCCAAACGGTGCGCGACCAGGACAGCCCCTTGACCCGCGCCGTCACCACATATTCCTGGCTCAGCTGCTCGATCATGAAGCTGCGCGTCATGCGGCTGATATAGGCGAACGCGCCGAAGGCCAGGATCGAGGCCGGCAGGATGATGTGCGAGAAGGCGTTGCCGAACATCTCCCAGTTGCCCGCCATGGCACTGTCGATGAGCAGGAAGCCGGTCACATGCTCGAGGTCGAACTCATAGGTGAAGTCGATGCGCCCCGGCCCCGCCACCCAGCCGAGCGTGGCGTAGAACAGGACGAGCCCCATCAGGCCGAGCCAGAAATTGGGGGCGGAATAACCGATCAGCCCGACGACGCGTGACAGCTGGTCGATCCACGTATCGCGGTACATGGCGGCGAGCACGCCCATCGGAATGCCGAGCCCCGTACCGATGATGATCGCCACGCTGGCGAGCTCGATCGTCGCCGGGAAGACGCGGGCGATGTCTTCCATCACCGGTTTCCCGGTGGTCAGCGCCGTCCCGAAATCGAGATGCAGGATGCCCCAGACATAGCGCGCGAACTGCACCCAGAGCGGCTGGTCGAGACCGAGCTGCCGGTACATCGCGTCATAGGCTTCCTGGGTCGCGTTGTCGCCGAGCACCGCGGCAACGGGATCAAGCGGCAGCAGGCGACCGATGAAGAAGGTGAGCGCCGCGAGCCCGAACAGGGTCACGGCAACGGAAATGATGGTCCTTCCGGTTGCCCAGACCCAGGACGGAAGACCCTTCCGCCCTGGACTCGCAAACCGACGGGAGCCGACCTCGGCGACTTCGGACACCAGCCAGCCTTACTTGCTGGTTCGGGCGTAGTAGGTCTTGAAGCCGGTCCAGCTCCAGTCCTTCAGGTCCTTGCGGACACCCGCGATGTTGTACATCTGGAACATGAAGGCCATCGGCCCCTTGGCCATGACGTCCTTCTGAATCTCGGCGTAGAGCGCGTCGCGCTTGGCCGTGTCGGCTTCCAGCAAGGCTTCGTCGATCTTGGCGTTGAGCGCCAGGTCCTGATACGACGAACGCCAGCTCGGATATTGCGTCTGCTTCGCCTCGGCCCGGTTGTCGGGATTGAAGACGAGGCGCGAGGCATTCCCATGCGCATCCGGCACGCCGGTCTGCCAGGCCAGCATCGCCGACTGGAATTCGCGGCCGCGAACCTTGCTGAACAGCTGGGCATTGGCCATACGCTCGAGCGACAGCTTCACGCCGATCTTGGAGGCGTTCTGCTGCACGCTTTGGGCGATCGGCGCCGAATGCGGCAAGGTGCCGAAGATCAGGCTGGCTTCGAAACCGTTCGGATAGCCCGCCTCGGTCAGGAGCTGCTTGGCCTTGTCGAGGTCGAGCTTGAAGGGCTGGCCCTCCTTCTCGTCCAATGCGCCGACCGCTCCAAGCTGCGCGAAGCTCGCCCGCGGCACCCCGAGATAGGTCATGATCGTCTTGCCGAGACCGTCATAGTCGATCAGGTAGCGCATCGCGAGGCGCACCTTCTCCTTGGAGAAGGGGCCGTCCGCAACGTTGAAGTTCCAGAAGAACAGCTGCGGCCGCAGAACCTTGAGGATCGAGACATCCTTCGAGGCTTCGAGGTCCTTGACGTCCTCGGGCGTCAGGTCACGCGCGACGTCGACGTCGCCCTGCCCCAGCAGCAGGCGCTGGGTGCCGGCTTCCGCGACATGCCGGATCAGCACGCGCTTCAGCGCCGGAGCCTTGCCCCAATAGCCCTCGTTCGCCTCGAGCACGATGGACTCGCCCGCGTTCCAGCGCGTCAGCTTGTAGGGGCCGACGCAGGCCGTGCGGGTGCCGAGATACTTATTGCCGAGATCACCATTCTGCTCATTGGCCATGATGGTCTTCATGTCCATCACGGCAGCGACGCGGTTGGCGGCGATCGCCTGCAGGATCAGCGTCGTCGGATAGGCCTTGTCGAGCTTGAACACGACCGTATTGGCATCCGGCGCCACGATGCGCTGATCGACCGTGTCCTTGGTGAAGCCGTATTCGGTCAGGGTCGCGGCATTGCCGAAATTGAGTTTGACCACGCGGCGCAGCGACCAGAGGACATCCTCAGCGGTCACCGGATTGCCGGACGGGAACTTGGCGCCCTTGCGCAGGTGGAAGGTGATCTCCTTGCGATCCGGCGAGACGTCCCAGCGCTCGGCGAAGAGCGGGACAACCTTGCGCTCGTCGGCCGGGTCGAAATCGACCAGCGTGTCGCAGGTGTTCTGCAGGATCTCGTTGGTCACGACCTCGCCGACCTGGGCCGGATCGAAAGTGCTGATCGCGTCGATATTCCACGCCATCACCAGGGCGTTCTTCGGCGTGGCGGCGCCGGCCGTCGTGGCAGCAGCGCAAACGGCCGCCGCAGCGGCGACGCTGGAGAGAAGATACCGCGCGGCGCGAGGCGCGCGCGTCTCCGTCGACTGGTCTTGCTTGGCCATGGTCAGTTCCCGCTCTCGTGATTGTTCTTGGTCAAGACTTGCTGTGGTCGCTAGGCCTGCGCTGTGTCTCCCGCGCAGGCCCGGCTGAAAGGCTCAGGCGGCTTCGGGCCGCGGCTGGATCGGCGGCTTCACCTCGGCCGGGATCGGGCAGATATAGGGCGTCCTGGTCGTCCGCTCCTGGTGATCCTTCTTGGCGCGCGCCAGCAGCGTCTCGTCGCTCATCACGTCGACGGCCGTACCGGCCATGATCTTGGCGGCATGAACCATGCCCTTATGCGCGGCCGGGGCCTTGCCTTGCGCCGTGATCTGCCAGGAATGGCCGGGCGTGCCGATGGCATGCGTCGCGACGCGTGCCTGGATGGTCGGCACCTTCCAGCTGACATCCGCGACGTCGGTCGAGCCGACCATCGGCACGCCTCTGGCATCCCTGGGGATCACGAAATCGCAGAGCGGGGTGTTCTCGCGCGGCGCGACGCCGGTGCGGCGATAGTCGTTCAGGATGTCGGCCTCGCTCAGCGTCGCCTGGATCTGGGCGGCGTAGGCGCGGTCGGCATCGTCGAACGGCACGGGCCCGAGGCGCTGGATGTTCTGGAACATCGCCTCTTCGAGCGGCGTATTGCCGAGCATGTTGGAAACCGCGCTCATGATCGAGATCGAGACCTTGGTCTCGGTCATCAGCGCCGCCCCCTCGGCGACTTTCTTGACCCGTTCATTGAGCTCCAGCATGCCCGCGAGATCGCGGGCGCGGATCGCATAACGTACCTTTGCCGAAGCCTGCACGACGTTCGGCGCGATACCCCCGGAATCGAGCATGGCATAGTGGATGCGGGCATCCGACGGCATGTGTTCGCGCATGTAGTTGACGCCGACATTCATCAGCTCGACGGCATCGAGTGCGCTGCGTCCCAGATGCGGCGCCGCCGCCGCGTGCGAGGCGCGGCCGGTGAAGTGGAAGTCCATGCGCGTATTGGCGAGCGACAGCGCCTCGTCGACCCGCGTCATCGACGCCGGGTGCCAGGTGATGGCGACATCGACATCGTCGAAGGCGCCGGCACGCACCATGAAGGCCTTCGCTGCGCCACCCTCTTCCGCCGGGCAGCCGAAATAGCGCACCCGCCCGGGGCGCCCCGTCTCGGCAAGCCAGTCCTTGAGCGCGGTCGCGGCCAGCAGCGCGGCCGAGCCGAGCATGTTGTGGCCGCAGCCATGGCCATGTCCGCTACCCTCGACCGGGCGCGGCTCGGCGATATTCGCCTCCTGGCTCAGGCCGGGCAACGCATCATATTCGCCGAGGAAGGCGATCACCGGGCCGCCCTCGCCCGCTTCGCCCATCACCGCAGTCGGAATGCCGGCGACATTCTCGGTCACGCGGAAGCCCTGTTCCTTCAGCATCGCCGTATGCTCGGCGACCRAGCGGTACTCGGTATAGGCGATCTCGGGCATGCCCCAGACCCGGTCGCTCAGCGCCTCGAAGGGCTGCCGCTTGGCATCGACCAATTGCCAGATCGTCTCTGAATTACGCATGGCGTCCTCTCGTATTCCAGATGCTGTCACAGATGCTTACGCAGAAAGCGTGCGACGGCCCCGAAGACCGTGCGCCGGTTCTCGATCCGGGCGAAGCCATGGCCCTCATGCGGGATGCGGACATACTCGACCGGATGGCCGCGGCCGCGCAGCACCGAATAGATCATCTCGCTCTCGCCGGGAGGCACACGCGGATCGTCGAGCCCCTGCGCGATAAACAGCGGCGCGCGAATATGGCCTGCCTTGTGGATCGGCGAGAAGCGGATCAGGTCGTCCCGATCGGCAACGAGATCGCCATATTCGACCGCGCGCAGATACTTGCGCCACGGCCCCGTGGTTTCGAGCATCGTCAGGAAATTGGCGATGCCGTAGAACTCGACGCCGACCTTCCACAATTCGGGTTGTTCGGTCAGCGCGGCGAGCACCATGAAGCCGCCATAGGAACGCCCATAGACCGCGACGCGCTCGTCATCGACCTCCGGTTGTTCGCGCAGCCACAACCGCACCGCCTTGAGGTCCGCGACACTGTCCATGCGCAGATGCTTGTCGTCGAGATGCTGGTAGGCGCGGCCATAGCCGGTCGAGCCACGCACATTGGGGGCGACGACCATGATGCCTTGGCTCAGGAAGAACTGCAGGTCGGCCCGGAAGATCGGCGTCCACTGCGCTTCCGGTCCGCCATGCACCACGACCACGGCCGGATAGCCGCCCGCCGGAGCCTTGCTCCGCGGCCGGTAGACGAAGAAGGGCACTTCGAGACCGTCGAAGCTCGCGGCGCGCTCGACGCTCGGCTCGACAAAGCTGCTTGAATCGAGACCTGCCTTGGATGCATCCGTCAGCCGCGTTGCCGTGCGGGTAGCCACATCGAAGCGCCAGATATCCGGAGACGAGGTCGCACCATCGAGCGGGAACACGAGGCCGCTGCCGTCGGGAACCCAGGCCACCGAGCCGATGGTCCCGCGCGGCAAGCCGGCGACCTCGAACTCCTCGGCCGTCGCGAGATCACGAATGAAAACGCGGTTCCAGCCTTCCTCGTTCGCCACATAGGCGAGGCGGCCCTGGTCAGGCGCGAGCGCGATCGCCTCGATATCCTGCTTCTCCCGCTCGACGATCCAGGTGACGCGCCCCTCGGCCAGTGCACAGAAGGCGACACCGAGATGCTCGCGCCCCTGATCGGACACGAAGAAGAAGCCGCTGCCATCCTTCTTCATGCGGCTGACGACATAGCGCGCGCGGCCCTCATGCGGCAGCAATGGCGTGAGGCTGCCAGTCTCGAGATCGAGGCGATGCAGGTCCTGATCGCTCATCGAACGCGTGGCGTTGGCGACGAGCAGCGACTTGCCATCGGGGAAGAAGGCGACCGCCTCACGATAGCCGGAGCCTTGATGGACGCGCTTGGCGGTGCGCGTAGCGAGTTCCATGACGTAGACGTCCATATGCTCGCAATCGCGGGCATTGGAGGTGAATGCGATGCGTTGTCCGTCCGGCGCCCAGGCGCCCCAGGCATGCACGACCGTCGGATCGTCGGTAAGCGGCTCAGGCACTCCGGAGGCGCCCGGCACCAACCAGAGTTGGTGCCGCTCGTCGCCACCGCAATCCATCGTGAAGAGGAGGTCGCGGCCCTTGGGGTTGAAGGAGATCGCGCCGATCGGCTCCGGCATATCGGTCAGGCGCCAGGGCGCTCCGCCCGCGAGCGGCCGCAGCCAGATCTGGTGCGTGCCACTCTCGTCGCTGAGATAGGCCAGCAATTCGCCGTCGGGCGCGATGGCGGGGCTCTTTGCGCTCCGGACCTCGAGATAGGGCTCGATGCCGATGCGAATCTGGTTTGCGGCCTCGTACATGGGCTCTCCCTCAGGCCGCCTGGGCCAGCATCACATCGCGCAACCGGTCCGTTGCCTCGCGCAGGGCTTGCGACAACGCCGGCGCACTCGGCGTCGCTGCGTGGTTCGCTTCGGTCACGATCGTGAACCGGGCTTCGGGCCAGGCCTTTTTCAGCTGCCAGGCCGTGCTCATCGGCGTCACCGTATCGTAGCGCCCCTGCACGATCTCGGCCGGCAAATGGCGGATGCGACCGATGTCGCTCAGCAATTGGCCGGAGGGAAGGAAGGCCCCGTTCATGCAGTAATGCGTGAAGATCCGGGAGATCGCGAGCGCGGCGTCGGTGTCGGTCAGCGTCGCGACATGGTCCGGGTCGGGCAGGAACGTCTGGGTCTGCGCCGAAAAGGTCCTGAGGCTGACCGCCGCTGCAGCACGCAACCCGGCATCGTCGCTGGTCAGGCGCTTGTAATAGGCCAAGAGCAGATCATGACGCTCCGCCGCCGGCACGAATTCGGCAAAAGCCTCCCAATGATCCGGGAAGATCATACGCGAGCCCTGGAACCACCAGTCGATCTCCGAGCGCTGCGCCATGAAGATGCCATGCAGACGGAAGCCGAGACAGCGCTCGGGATGGCTCTGGCCGTAGGCGAGCCCAAGACAGCTGCCCCAGGACCCGCCGGTGACGAGCCAGCGCTCGATGCCAAGATGGCTGCGGATACGCTCCAGATCGGCGATCAGGTCCTGCGTCGTGTTGCCGTCGAGTTCCGCATGCGGGGTCGATTTCCCGGCACCGCGCTGGTCGAAGGTCACGATATTGAAGACGGCAGGGTCGAAGGTCCGGCGCTGGGCCGGCTTGGTGCCGCCGCCCGGACCGCCATGCAGAAAAACGACCGGAATGCCGTCCGGATTGCCGCTGGTCTCAACATGGAGTTCATGCGCGCCCCCCACCGCAAGCCGAAAAGCGCGGTAAGGCTCAAGCGCGGGGTAAAGAACGTCATCGTAGGCCGACACGCCTTGCTCCAACGAAAAACGCGCTGAAGCCAGCGCTCAACCATCTCGATGACCTAACGATGCCACGCTCGGCCCGATGCTGGCTAATGCAATTTGGGTTCGATGTTATGCGCCTGTGGAATAGTTTTGCAGCATACCCGTCCCCGACCTCCTGTTGCCTTGGGCGCCGCGGCCAGCCGCGCGGGCAGGCTCTTATTTCCGCTGAGGCAAAGGCCCTCGCCATGTCCCCAGCAGCATATCGAGAAAGCGCTCCGCAGCCGGAGCAAGGCGAACGCCGCGGCGACGCACCACGCCAATGGTCCGCGAGACCTCCGGATCGCGGATCGGGCGCGTCACGATGATGGGATGCTCTCCGGTCGGCGTTGCAAGGCGCGGCAAAACCGAGATGCCAAGCCCGGCTTCGACCAGCCCCAGCGAGGTCGACAGATGCGTGACTTCGAAGGACCAGTCCAGCCGCACGCCGACCCGTACCAGGGCCGCGTCGAGGATGGCGCGATTGCCGCTCGCCCGGCTGACGGTGACCAGTGGATGCCCTTCGAGATCGGCCCAGCCGAGCGATGGCTTGCTCGCCAGGATATGGTCGCGCCGGCAGGCGAGGACGAACGGGTCTTCGAGCAGCGGCTCGAAGCTCAGATCGGGATCGGAGCCGCCGAGCAGATTGATGCCGAATTCGACCTCGCCGCGCGCCACGCTCTCCAGGCCATCATTGGCCGAGAGGTCGAGGATCCGGAACCGAATATTGGGATACTGCTCCGAGAAGCGCGCGATCACCGAGGGCAGGAAGTAAAACGCGGCCGTCGGCACACAGGCGAGCGCGATCTGCCCTGCTCGCCTCGTGCCAAGATCGCGCATCGCGAAGATCGATGAATCGAACTCGTCCAGCATGCGCCGCACCAGCGGCAGCATCTCGCGCCCGACCATGGTCAGCGCCACGCGCCGCGTCGTGCGTTCGAGCAGGGCCGCGCCGACCGCTGCCTCGAGCCGCTGGATGCGCCGGCTCAGCGCCGGCTGCGACATGTTGAGGGCCTCTGCGGCGCGGTGGAACCCCTCCAGTTCAACCACCGCGATGAACGCGCGCAGATCAAGCGCTTCGAAATTGATGCTCATGGCGCATCAATAACACCGATCTCTGCATTTCACAGAGGTTTCACGATCTGGGATGAGAGCCCGTCACTCACCGCTGGACGCCGCCCTTGCCCGATCCGCTCAAGCCCACTCATGCACGTGCCCTGCGCATTCCCTGCGTGCTGATGCGCGGCGGCACATCCCGCGGCCCGTTCTTCCTGGAAACCGATCTGCCGGCTGACCCGGAGGCGCGCGACCGCGTGCTGCTCGCAGCAATGGGGTCGCCTCACACGCTGCAACTCGACGGGATCGGGGGCGGCAATTCGCTGACCAGCAAGGTCGCCATCGTCGGCAACGCGTCACGCCCGGATGCCGATATCGATTACCTCTTCGCCCAGGTCGCAGTCGACCGGGCTCATGTCGATCTCGGTCCGAACTGCGGCAACATGCTCTCCGCCATCGGCCCCTTCGCCATCGAGGCCGGCCTCGTGCCGGCATGCGATGGTGAGACGATGGTTCGGATCTACAACCGCAATACCGCCTCGCTGATCGAGGCGGTGGTGCAGACCCCCGGCAAACGTGTCGAGTATGACGGCACAACCGCGATCGACGGCGTTTCAGGCACTGCAGCCCCGATCAAGCTGACCTTCCTCGAAGCCGTCGGTTCCAAGACCGGCTCCCTGCTGCCGACCGGCAAGCCGCGCGAGTTGATCGATGGTGTGCCGGTCACGTTGATCGACTATGCCACGCCGATGCTGCTCGTCCGCGCTACCGATTTCGGCCTTGCCGGTGACGAGATGCCGGCGGAGCTCGACGCGAATACGGCCCTGCTGGCGCGGCTGGAGGAGATACGGCGCGAGGCGGGCAGGCGCATGGGTCTTGGCGACGTCGCCGGCCGGGTCATTCCCAAGATCGGACTGCTTTCGACGGCCCGCCAGGGCGGCAGCCTGACCTCACGCTATTTCACGCCGGACCGCTGCCATCGCAGCCATGCCGTCACCGGCGCACTCTGCATCGCCGTCGCCAGTCAGGTCGCCGGCAGCGTTGCGCAAGAGGTAGGTCTCGCGGACGCCGCCTCGCTGGTGACGATCGAACATCCGAGCGGCCGTATCCAGGTCGACCTCGCTCTCGACGCATCTGGCCAGGTTGCCAGAGCCAGCCTGGTGCGCACCGCGCGCCGTATCTTTGAAGGCCATGTCATCGTCCCCGCCAGCGCGATTGGCGCGCTGCCAGAAGGGACTGCAATCGGAGGAAATTCCCATCATGACACCGACGCGTCGCCACTTCTGCAGCCTGCTGACGACTGCAGCCGCCAGCGCCTGTCTGCCTGAGCTGGCATTCGCTCAGGCAGCATTTCCCGAGCGGCCGATGCGCCTGCTGGTGCCTTACGCGGCCGGCGGCGGAACGGACGCGATCGCGCGTCTGGTCGCCCAGGGCGTTGGAGAAAAGCTCGGCCAGTCACTGGTCGTGGAGAATAACGGATCGGCCGGCGGCAACCTGATCACCGCACAGGCCGCCACCTCTCCCGCGGATGGCTACACGGTGCTGATGGCCAATCAGGGCCCGATGGTGGTCAACCCGCACCTGTTCAAGAACGTCAAGGTCGATCCGCTGACGGCCTTCGACCCGATCACCCTGATTTCCGCAGCTCCGCTGGTCGTCGTCGTGGCGCAGAATTCGCCCCACAAGACGATCAAGGACCTGATCAGCTTCGGCGAGAAGAATCCGGGCAAACTGACCTACGGCTCTGCCGGCAACGGTTCGGCCAGCCACCTGGCCACCGTTCTGCTGGCGCAGATGGCGCAGTTCACAGCCGTGCACGTGCCCTATCGTGGCGCAGGCCCGGCCCTGACCGACCTCCTCGCCGGCCAGTCCGATTTCATGATCACCACCGTGCCGTCGGTTCTCGGGCTGATCGAAGGCAGCAAGGTGCGCGCGCTGGCGGTGACCGGCAAGGAGCGGGCCAAGCTCTTCCCGGAGGTGCCCTCGGTCGCAGAAAGCGGCTGGGCCGGTTACGAGGCGACAGCCTGGTATGGTTTCGTCGTGCCGAAGGGGACGCCGAAGGATGTCGCTGCAAAGCTCCGCACCGCCACGGTGGAGGCCATCAACGACGCGACCATCCGCGAACGGCTGAAGAACGAAGGCGCCGAGCCGATCGGCAATACGCCGGCCGAGTTCGCTGCGATGATGGAAGCGGAGTCGAAGCGCTGGGCCGGCATCATCAAGCAGGCCCAGATCGCGGTAAACTAGGCCCGAGACGGGCCAATCCATACAAAGACCTGCGTCACGGCCCGCCAGCGGCAGGCCGTGACGCAGCGTACTTATCCAGCCTGAGCGATTCCGGGCCTAGCTCTCGCCTCTTTGCGGCAGGCGAGGCAGCAGGATCGTAAGCAGCCCCAGCAGCGGCAGGTAGGAGCAGACGCGGTAGACGAAGGCGATACCGTGCGTATCGGCGAAGTTGCCAAGCAGGGCCGCTCCAAGTCCACCCGCGCCAAAGGCAAAGCCGAAAAACACGCCGGCGATCAGGCCGACACGGCCGGGCACGAGTTCCTGTGCGAAGACGACAATCGCAGAGAATGCCGAGGCGAAGATCAAGCCGATCACGACGCTCAGCACGCCGGTCCAGAACAGGCTCGCATAAGGCAGCAGCAGCGCGAACGGGATCACACCCAGGATCGAGAACCAGATCACGAAACGCGCTCCGAACCGGTCCCCGATCGGCCCACCCAGAAAGGTCCCGACTGCGGCTGCACCGAGGAAGAGAAACAGCATCAGCTGCGCATCGCGCATGCCGAGCTGGAACTGGTCGATCACGTAAAAGGTGAAATAGCTCGAGATGCTGGCCATGTAGACATTCTTGGTCGCGGTCAGCAGCACGAGGATGAGGAACGCCAGTGCGACGCGCCCCTGCGGCAACGGCAGCGTGCGACTGACGGCAGGACGGCTGGCATTCTGGCGGCGATGACCGGCATACCAGGCCCCGACCCAGCCGAGCACGATCATGCCCAGCATCGCTATGGCCGAGAACCACGCCACACTGCCCTGGCCGAATGGCAACACCACGAAGGCCGCGAGCAGCGGTCCGATGGCCGAGCCCATATTGCCGCCAACCTGGAAAAGCGATTGCGCCAGGCCGTGGCGGCCGCCGGAGGCAAGGCGAGCCACCCGTGACGCCTCCGGGTGGAAGATTGCGGAACCGAAGCCGATCAGGCTCGCCGCCATGAGCAGCATCGCAAAGCTATGCGCATTGCCCAGCAGGATCAGTCCGGCGCAGGTGCAGGCCATCCCGGCCGGCAGCGAATAGGGCATCGGCCAACGATCGGTCACCATCCCGACGACCGGCTGCAGCAGCGAGGCCGTGACCTGGAAGGTCATGGTCAGCAGTCCGATCTGGACGAAATCGAGAGCGTAGTTTGCCTTGAACAGCGGGTAGAGCGAGGCAAGAAGCGATTGCATCACATCGTTGAGCAGGTGGCAGAAGCTCACCGCCAGCAGGATCGATGTCGTCGTCTTCTCGAAACGGGACCTGGTCCCGGGGAACGCTGCAACCATCTCAATTCGTCTCCAGCGCGGGCCGCAAACACCGGCTTATCGCCGCCATGCCTCTTTACAGAGCGCCTCCTTGACCTGCATTCGTGTTTCGGTCGAATTCTTTTGCGTTTGGGCCAAAGATGAGAAAACTGCCGCAGCATCTGCTCGAGGCGCGCGACGAGGCTCACCGCCGTAACCTCGGATGGATTGCCTATGCCGAGGCCGACATCCTGGTGCACAGCAACGAGGATCCGGCGGGCTACACCATCCCTCTCCATAGCCACCAGCGCATCCAGTTGCTCTGCGTCTTCTCCGGCGTGGTGGCAGTCGCGACCGAGCGCGGCCGCTGGATGATTCCGCAAGGCCACGCGCTGCTGATCCCTCACCATCTCGAGCATTCCGTGGAAATGCTGAGCGATGTCAGCATGCGATCGGTCTATCTTCTGCCCCGGGAGGGCGTCCTGGCCGATCCCGAGCCGGTGGTGCTCGAGGTAACGGATCTTGCGCGCAGCCTCATCATCGAAGCGATCCGCCTGCGCGAGGCGCCCGCCGGAAGCCGCAAGCTCACATTGAGCCTTCAGCTCCTGATGGAAGAGATCGCCTCCCTCGAATCCCGTCCTCTCGGCCTTCCCTTCCCGGCCGACAGGAGACTCGCGGCGCTATGCCGGGCCTATATGGCAGCGCCGTCGGCGAATGCCCGGCTCGACACCTGGGCGGAAGCGCTTGCGATGAGCCGCCGAACTTTCACACGCTTCTTCCTCAGGGAGACGGGCGTCAGCTTCGCGACCTGGCGGCAACAGGCCAGCCTGTTCGCCTGTCTGCCGAAACTCGCGGAAGGCGCGCCGGTGACGCAGATCGCCATGCTGGCGGGCTACGAGAACGTCGCCGCCTTCACCACCATGTTCCGCCGCCTGCTTGGGACCTCGCCGCGCAGCTACATGAAGGCCTCGATCACCGGCTAGGCCCGCGCCGGCTCGCCAGGGCCGCTATGTCCGGTTTCCTTCCGGCAGTGGCGACCTCCAGGACGAGCTGGTGTCGATCCGGGTCGTGGCGAAGCGCTCGCGGAGCCACTTGGCTGCCGGACCGCATGGCCGCTGCTTGTGCCAGATCATCTCGAGCGCGATCGGCCAATCCGCGTCGTCGAATTGAAGATCCGGCGTGATCAGACCGGGGGCGGCCGGCGAATTCGCGATGACATGGTCGGACACGAAGGCCCAGCCGATGCCGTGCTTCACCATTTCCAGAATGACCCAGTGGCTTTCCACCCACCAGACCTCGGCGGCAACGCGCAGGCGCCGCTTCTCCGGCCCGTCGCTTCTGGCGGCGACGAGGATCTGCCTGTAGCGCTTCAGCTCTTCCCAATCGACGCGGGCCTTGGCAAGCGGATGGTCCTTGCCGCAAACCAGCTTGAGCGGGACCCATCCGATCGTCTGGAAGCCAAGCTCCGTCGGCAAGACCTCCTGACGCCACATCACCCCGATATCGGCTTTCCCCGCGAGGACCAGCCGGCTCACATCCTCCATCAGCGGAAACAGGATTTCGAGCTCAACATGGGGGAAGTGCCGCGCGAAATCGGCAAAGAGCGCCCCCAGAGCGTGCTCCGGGTAAAGTTCGTCGATCGCGATGACAAGCCGCTTCTCGACATGAGCCTCGAAGCTGCGCGCGACGCCGATGAGGTGTTCGCTGCGATCGAGCACGACCTTGGCCTCGCGCAGCAATCTTTCGCCCGCCGGAGTGAGCACGGGATTGCGCCCAGCCCTGCTGAACAGAGCGACGCCGAGATCCTCCTCGAGATTCGAGACCTGCGTGCTCACGGCTGATTGCGCTTTGCGAAGCGCGCGCGCTGCCCCGGAGAACGAGCCATGCTCCGCTGCCGCGACGAAGGCCCGAAGTTGGTCCAGCGAAACCGTCATCTATCTGATTATCAGATACGATCCAACTTGATGCAATCGAAATGACAGATAGAGAACGCGGCCATCAATCCTAGTGAAGGCCCCTTAGCACATGCGCTCCGTTCGAGACCGAATCCGCCACGCACTCATGTTCGAGGCGATCGGATTAGCCATTGTCATTCCAGCGGGAGCCTATCTGTTCGGCCTGCCGGCGGGCCATATGGGCGTCATCGGCGTCGGCAGCGCAACCGTCGCTACGATCTGGAACTTCCTCTTCAACCTGGGCTTTGACCATGCGATGCAGCGTATGGTCGGCCATACCCATAAGGGTATCGGCACGCGCATCCTCCATGTCGCGTTGTTCGAGGGCGGACTTCTGATGATCCTGCTGCCCCCGATCGCCTGGTATCTCGGCATTACCCTGATGCAGGCCTTTGTGATGGATATCGCGATCGTCGTCTTCTACGTCGTCTACGCCTTCAGCTTCAACCTGGCCTATGATCGGGTCTTCCCGATCCCGGCGAGCCCGGCCTATGCCATGTGACGCTGAGACTGTCGTCGCGGCGTCAGCTCATCATGGCGGCCGCGCGCTGGACCGCGGGCCTCATCTCCAGCCGGAGACGAAGCCCGCCCGATGACGAGTGCGAGGACCCGTATCGCTGATAAATCCGCTGCTGCGGGCGAGCCGGATCGGGGTGCCGTTCAGGCTGCTTCCGGCCCGGCTCGAACAGCCCCTTCACTTGGCTCTGTGCCTGAGGGTTGGCGCTAACCGCCAATCTTGAAGGAATAGGTCGTGCTCAATCCGAACGAGAACTGGTCGCGCGCGCCAATGGTGCGGACGATCGGCGAGCGCGCGGCATCCTGGAGCAGGCGGTCATAGCGGGCATAGGCCGTGGTCTTCCAGACGTCCGACCATGCATATTCGAGTGCCGCCGCGAGGCCCGCCGATTTGACGCCTCCCGACGGGCTGTAGGCGGCGAGGATGCCGTTAGCCTGCGATTCCTCCGGCGTCACACCGAAATTCCTGCGCATGTACGCCTGGTTGCCGAAGGACAGGCGCGGACCACCCGAGAGCGTGAAGCGGCCGATCGGTTGAACCCAGTCGACGAAGATATCGGCGACGATGCCATGATGGCCGTGGAAGCCCTGCCGTACCTCGATACGAGTCCGTAGCCGGTCCTCGATCGGCCAGAACTCGGCGAAGGCGCCAGCCTCGATCGTCCAGGGCACGTCTCGCATGCCGAACAGTTTTCGATCCGAGCCGGAATAGCGACCCGACTTCAGGTCGCCGACGACGCCCATGCTGAAGCGGCTCGTCTCATACAGGGCGAAGTCCAGCCCCTCGTCGGGTGCGCTGAACCCTTCCGGCTCGCCAACCCGCCGCCAGCTCAGCGACGGCGTGCCCGACGGTCCGTAGGCCTTTGCGCCGTCATATTTGGGACCGATCTGACCCGAGCCGCCGAGCGTCACGATCCAGCCGGAGGCCGGAGTGGGGTTCAGCAGCGCCGGAGCCGGATCGGCCGCGACAGCAACCTGGGATCCAGCGACCAGGCACAGACCGGCGACGGCAAGCTTAGGGTAGGCGGGCACAATCGTCGCTCCTGCAGGACACCCAATCGCTTGCCATATCTGAACTCTGTCGCAAACCGGTAAAGATCGAACCCAGCGTCACTCGACGATTTTTCTGCCGAGTTTCACGTCCAGTTTCTTAATGCGGTGCCACAGGCTGCGCTCGGCAATGCCGAGGAGCCGCGCGGCCTGGACCTGGACGCCGTCCGTACGCCGCAGCGCCTCGATGATGAAGCCGCGCTCGAGCCGCTCGAGTTCGGCATCGAGATCGTTCGGGAGGCGATCGCGCTCGGCGCGCCGCGCGCCACCTTCAAACAAGTCGCGAGGCAGATCCGGGACGTCGATGGTCGGGGACTTCGCGACGATCACGGCGCGCTCGACGCAATTATGCAGCTCACGGATATTACCGGGCCAGTCATGGCCGTCCATCGCCGAGAGAGCGGCCGGGGTAAAGCCGGTCACGCGCTTGCCCATCGCCTCGGCCAGCGTCGCGAGGAAATGGGCGGCGAGGATCGGGATGTCCTCGCGCCGCTCACGCAGGGCAGGCAACTGGATCGGGAAGACGTTGAGCCGATAGAACAGGTCCTCCCGGAACTCGCCGGACGCAACCGCCTGGCGCATGTCCCTATGGGTTGCCGCGATCAGCCGGACATCCACCGTCTGGCTGCGGGTGCCGCCGACAGGTTCGAAGCTGCGCTCCTGAACCGCACGCAACAGCTTCGCCTGAACGGCGATCGGCATATCGCCGATCTCGTCGAGGAAGAGCGTTCCGCCATCGGCGGCGGCGAAGCGGCCGACGCGGTTGGCCAGCGCTCCGGTAAAGGCACCTTTCACATGACCGAAGAGCTCGCTTTCGAGCAATGTCTCGGGGATGGCAGCGCAATTGATCGCGACAAAGGGCTTGTTCCGGCGCGGACTGTTGAAATGGATCGCGCGTGCGACGACCTCCTTGCCGGTGCCGCTTTCTCCGTTGAGCATAACCGTGGCGCGCGTCTCACAGACCTCGGTGACCTGCTCGATCACCCTTCTGAAGGGCGGGCTTGTTCCGATCAGATTTTCGAAGCTGTAACGGCCCTCGAGTTCGCCCCGCAGCCGCTCATTGTCGCGCACCACCTCGGCCAGCCGCAAGGCGCGGCGAATGACGGCCGCGACATCCTCCATCTCGAACGGCTTGGCGATGTAGTCGAAGGCGCCCTCCTTCACGAGTTCGACAGCATCGCGAACCGTGGCAAAGGCGGTGATGACCACGACCGGAACATCCGGCCAGCGCTTGCGCACCTCCTGTAGCAGGGCGCGCCCATCCATCCCGGGCAGGCGCAGATCAGTCAACACGAGGTCGAACCGTTCCTGCTCCAGACTGGAAAGCGCCTCGCGGGCGTTTTCGACGGCGGTCGCGCGATAGCCGAGATCATCCAGCGCAGCCGCCAGAACATCGGCCAGTCGGGTTTCGTCATCGACGACCAGGATGCTGTGGGTCATCCGGGTGCTCCACGCTCCAGCAAAGGCAATGTAATTGTGAACGAGGCGCCCTGCCCCGGCGGGCTCGCATAATGGGCGCGGCCACCATGCGCAGCAGCGACGGATTGCACCTTCGCGAGGCCAAGCCCCGTGCCCTTCGTCTTGGTGGTGAAGAAGGGATTGAAGATCTCGCCCCTGATCTCGTCCGCCACGCCATCCCCCTGATCGCTGATTGTCAGCGAAATCTCTCCATCGGCCGATGTGAGCTCCGCCGTGATCATTCCGCCGGCGGGCATCGCATCGATCGCGTTCAGGACGAGATTCAGGCCCGCCTGATGGAGCTGGTCCGGGTCGCCCGAGATCAGCCCACCCCCGCTATGATCCCTGATGTCGAGGACGACGTCATGACGGTCAAGCTCCGGCATGGCGATCGAGGCCACCCGATCGATCACCGCGCGGAATGGAAAGACCGTCTTGCTCGGCGCCTTGGGCTGAGCGAAGTCGAGAAAGTCCCGCACCAGCGTCTCGATGCGGCGTACCTCCTCGATCACATAACCAAGCATGCGGTCCTCGGCGGCCCCGAGCTTGGCGCGATTGCGCACCACCTCGGTCGAGGTCTTGATGATACCGAGCGGGTTGCGGACTTCATGGGCAATCACCATCGCCGCTTGCCCAAGGGCCGAGAGCCTGTCGCGACGCCGGAGCTCGGTCTCCAGAGCATGCAGCTTGCCGAGCTGCTCCGCCATACCGTTGAAGCCTGCGGCGAGCTGCGCAATCTCGCGCCCGCCGGTTTCAGGAACCCGTTGCTTGAAATCGCCGGCTGCAATCGCCCGGACGCCGCGCGTCAACGCACGCAGCGGCTTGACCAGGATACCCGACATCGCAGCGCCGACGATGATCGAGATGAGGCTACCTAGCAGGAAGATGCCGATGAAGAGCTGGGATGGTCCAAGCTGCTCGAAGAAGTCGGCACCGCTCGGCAGCCCGATGAATGCGACAGCCGCCAGCTTGCCATCGATACCGCGGAAGGCGGTGTAGACCGCACGATAGGCGCCGCCATCGGCCTCGCGGTCGAAGATCGTATCCTCGCCCTTCGCCAGGCGCTCACGGATCGCATCGGGTACCGTGCGCGTATCGTCCGGATGGGTCAGCATGACGGATTCGAGGCCCGCGCTGGTCTCGGCGAAGAGCCGGACATCCAGCGAGGTCACCACCTTGATGCTGCCGAGATAAGAATCATCGAGCCAGGTGCCGACAAGAACGTAAGCCGGCTTGTCATTGACCTGGACGCTCTGCACGGCGCCGGCCATGAGGTGCTTTTCATCCCCGGTCGTGATCTTGAAGATGCCCTGGCTCGTTTCGGTGGGCAGGACAGCCGAGGACGTGAAGTCGCGCGAGTTGAACAGCATTTCGCGCCGATCGTCATAGATCGCGATCAGGTCATAGCCGACCGAACTGAGCAGCGCGAACTCCCGCTCGATGGCCTTGGGGCGGCGAAGATCGCCATGGACCGAAGTCTCCAGGCGGTGGCCGATGACGCTGGAGACGCGCTGCGCCTCCTGAGTCGCTTCGGTCACCTCGAGCATGAAGAAGCGCGAGGTCTCGCCGAGCCATTGCTCGACATTCGCCTCAAAGGCGGAGGAGATCAGCCGTGCCGCGACATAGGCAGAGGTCAGCATCGCCGGGACGCTGACGAGCAGGAAGCCGATCACAAGCCTCAACCGCAGCGACGTCTTGCGAATTGGCATCAAGCCGTCTCCAGGACAATGGAAGGCTGCGTTCTGCCCAAGCAGGACGTCCGCTCAGGGTCGCCTCGTCCAGGTGTCGTCATCGCAGATAAAACCACCCAGCACGCACCCCTTTACGACGAGTGTCCTCTGTGACTGCAAGCGGATCGTGGTCTTGTAAGTGCGACCATCCTCCGGATTATACCCCTCCCCTGCAAGCAGCCCCGCCGTACCCTCAGGCCTGAAGCCAGTCAGGACCTGGACACCGAGCAGCGAGCGCCCGCGCAAATTGCTGTCGGGGTTTGATCGATCGACCCGCTCCTGCTTGAGCCAGACGATCTTGCCGCAGAGCGCCTGCCCGCAGCGCGCGATCGCAATCTCGGACTCGCCATCGGAATCGCGCCAGCGCCCGACGACCTCGCTCATCGGGTCCGCAGCGGCGGCATGCAGCGACGGCATCGCCACCAATGCGGCGAGAACAAGCATTCTAGCGCTAAGTCTGGCCATCGCCATCCTCCTCATCCTCCCAACCCAAAGCAATGACGCCGGCGACGATCAGGGCGATGCCACCGGCTTGAACGGCATCGATCCGTTCGCCGAGCGCAAGCCAGGCGAGCAGAGGCACCGTGACATAGGCGAGCCCGGTCATCGGAAAGGCGCGGCTGAGCGGCATGTCACGCAGGATCAGCATCCACACGATGAACGTTGCGGCATAGCCGAGCGCCGCCAGCCAGACGCCCGGCAGCGTCGATGCCCTGATCATCATCTGCAGCCCGAAATCCATGTCGGCGAGCCCGTCCGCCCCCCATTTGAAGGCAAGCTGGGTCGCGGTATCGAGCGCAATGAAGACCGTCCAGATCCAAAGCTGGCGCCATGGCACGGGCTGCCGCGAGGTCTCGATCGTGCTCATGCCGCCTGCTCCCTTGCCGCCTGCTCCCTTGCCGGTGTCCGGGGCAGCGCCCGCAGGTCCGGATCGAACCTGTCGAAGGCGAACCAGGGACTGGCCGATTTCAGGGCCCATTGCAGCGCGGCATTCCGGTGCCTGAAGAAGACCGTTGAAGGCACCAGCCGGCTGCCGAAGCGCAGTTTCGACGCATAGGCTGTCTGGCCGGTCTGCAGCCGGGCGATGCCGCGTTCGAGACAGAAACGAACATTCGTCATCCAGCTCACCACATAGAGGTTGTGCTGACGGGCGAGCGGGTAGCGCATGCCGAGGAACTTATCGATCACCCTGTCATTCTCGATCAGCAGCAGATTGAAGGCGGCGAGCGTCTGGCCCACCCAATAGAGAGCAAAGACGGCGCGCTCGCCGAGCGCCGCCGAGACAGCCTTGAAGTAACCCGGGGGGAGCACCTCCAGATCACCGTAGTCGAGGTCGCTCTCGGCCCGCGTCGACTCGTAGAGCTCGGCGATCTCGCTCTCGATACCCTCGAGCCCATGCCGCATCTCGACCCGGATCTCGCCGGCCTTCGCCAGCTTGCGCCGGATATCCTTGCGCGTGGCAGCCGAGAGCGAGGCGAGATAGTCCGCCTCGCCAGCGAAGGGCAGATCGAGGACCGCGAACGGCAGGCTGCCGACACCAGCAAATCCCCGCGACAGCAGCGCATCACGCAGATCCGACGCACCCTGCGCGGCAACATCCTTCCAGGCCACGACATCGGCCCCCACGCTTCGGGCGTGCTGGTCGAGAATTTCGCCCAGCGCGGCGAATGCGGACGCGGATTGATCCGATTCAAGCCCATTGCGCACGCAGGCATGACAGCGTTCG
Organism: Allobosea sp. P4_E12; assembly: GCF_056401655.1. Lineage (NCBI taxonomy): Bacteria > Pseudomonadati > Pseudomonadota > Alphaproteobacteria > Hyphomicrobiales > Alloboseaceae > Allobosea > Allobosea sp. P4_E12. The sequence goes on from NZ_JBFUIY010000002.1 coordinate 136,778, forward strand.
GCATAGGGCGAGCCGACACAGAGCACCTTGAGGCAGACGAGACGCGGCGCCAGCCTGAACACCGCATCTCCGAAGCGCCGGAGCCCACCCTGAAATGGCGTATCAAGCCGATAGGTGAACAGGAAGAACGGCGCGATGGCACTGACGCCAAGGGCATCCTCGACACAGGCCGCGCCCATGGCGATCCCGCTGCCGCTTCCGGCCAGCGCCTGCTCACAGGCGCTGTAATAGGCATGGTTTTCGGCTTCGCCGGGGCAGCAGCGATCCCACGCCTCGGGCGCAATCTCGGCGATCCGTTCGACGATGCGGGCGCGCGGCGCGTTCATTCCGCCGCAACGGCGCAGAGGCTCGCCGGCTCCCGTCGGACCTTGTCTGGAACGGACAGCCGCGCCGCCAGGGCAAGCGAGCGGTCGATCACGACATCGCGCTGCTGGTCGATGGTCACGAGATGATAGCTGTCATTCAGCACGACGGTATCGACGATTCCGCCAAGGCGCCGCTGGATATAGGCCGCATTGGAGAGACCGGAGATGTCGTCCTCGCGCGCCTGCACGACGAGCGCGGGACAGGTGATCTCGCCCATCCGGCGGCGCGTGTCCTTGATCAGCGCCCACATCTGCTGAAGCGAGCCCGCGGGCGTGCCCAGGAGGCCGGCCTGCGAGCTGTCCCCGCCGCCCATCGCCCCCACGATCATCGCGCGGGTGCGCTCATCCTTGACGCCATAGGGCTCGCGCTCGACAAAGCGATAGCGGCGGCCCATGGGCGTGTTGATCAGCAGCTTCAGCAGAAAGCTGTACCAGGGGATCGACCAACCATCATACCAGAGCGTCGGGGCGTAGAGGGCAAGCCCCTGTACGTCGTCGCGGTGGCGTGCCGCGATATGCATCGCCATTACCGCCCCCATCGACAGTCCCCCGACGATGACCGTGTCGCAAATCAGCTTCATCCGTGCGAGCTCGGCTTCTACGCTGGCTGTCCAGTCGCGCCAGCCCGTCGCCAGGAGATCGCCCTCGCTGCCGCAATGCCCCGCCAACTGGGGGCAATGAACGGTGTGACCGGCCCGCGCCAGCGCGCGCGCGACGAGCCGCAGCTCGACTGGCGTGCCCCCCAGGCCATGGATCAGGAGGAACCCGGTCCGGCCACCGGCGAAGCGAAGGCTGTTGTCTTTTGCTGCCACGGAAACGAATCCCTCAGGCGGTGCGGGCGACGATGACGACGCCAAGAGTGATGAGACAGGCGCCGAGCCATTGCCGACGCACGACGCGCTCCTTGAGGAACACGGCGCTGGCAAGCGTGACGCCAAGGAAATTCAGGCTGGCGATCGGGAACGCGATCGAAAGCGGCACTTCGGCAAGAATCCGCAACCAAACCACGACCTCGACGAGGTAGATCAGGATTCCCCAACAGATCCAGCTGTCCCGCAGCGCGGCCAGGACGAGCGCCCGTCCGTGTACGTCGGGCAAACGATCAGCCCCAAGCTTGAAGCAGAGCTGGCCTGCGACATCGCAGATCACCGACAAGGCGAACCAGAGCACGAGCGTCATGGCAGCACCCGGTCGAAGCAATCCAGCAAGACACCGTTCACGCGCGCATTGACCGCCAGCTCGGCGTCCGTGACCGGGCGTCGCGGCGGATGATCGAAATAGGCGAGCGTCGCCCGGAACGGATCGGCGAAGCGTGGCTCGGAATAGTCGCCGCAGATATCGACGCCGACGATCTCGCACTGCTCCGCCAGCCGTTCGATCGCAAGCAGCAGATTCTCGAGCGGCAGCTCGCCCTGATCCCAGTTGGTCGCGGCATCGCCCGGGCCAAGAACATCCTTGTCAATCGTCAACCAGATCCGACGGGTCGGCAGGTTGCGGATCAGCTCATCGAGGAAGTCGCCCCAGTTCTCATTCGCGAGATTGCGCCAGTGCAGTGCCCCGGCCTTCTGCGTGTGCCCGCGTCCATCACGATAGCGGCGCCAGACGCGAGAGGGCGCATGCCGCCATGGGTAGAGTTCAATCCGCCCGTCGGAGACCGCGTCCAGATTGGCGAATTGCCATTCCGGCCTGACCAGGTCGCTGCTGCACGGGCCGATCGTCACGACCCGTTTGACGTGTTCGAGTTCGAGGGCGCGGTTGACCCAGGCGCCGCAATTCACGGTCGCCGGAAACCGCACCCAGTCGGGGTGATTGTCGAAATGCACGACCGTCAGCGGCCGACCGGTCTGCGCAAGCAGGCCGGCCGTCAGATGATGGAAGTCGCCTGATCCGTAGAATGTCACGGAAGCCTCGCCTTCGCGCATGGGTTTCGCGCGCAGTCGCTCGTGCAGCAGGCTCAGCGCCCGCCTGCTTGCGACGATACGCAATGCGCTTCCAAGATCGGTCGCATCGATGCGGGTGGCGGCTCCCGCATCGATGCGCCGGTGCAGCGGCTCCTGAACCGCCGCACTGCCGTCGAGGTCGATCACACGCAACTGCACGTCCGACCTCGCCGTTTTCAAACCCTGGCGACGCGCGTGAACAACTGATCGAGCAGCGCGAGCGCCAGATCGATCTCCGCGTGGGTCATTGTCAGCGCCGGAGCCAGTGTAATGACGTTCTTGTGGTAGCCGCCAATGTCGAGGACGAGCCCGTAGCGCTGGCCGTCGACCACCAGATCGGCCTTCATGCCTTCGTCGCACATCAGGTCGACCAACCGCTTCGACGGGGTGTAGCTGTCATGCGGCTCGCAGATCTCGATGCGCAGCGCCATGCCGAGACCATCGACGTCGCCAACGATCCGGTGCCGGCGCTTCAGTTCCTGGAGGCCTTCGAGGAAATAGGCCCCCTTCTCCATCACCATGGTCTCGTAGTCGTCCTCCTCCATCATCTTCATCGCCTCGAGCGCGACGGCGGTGCCGAGCGGGTTCGCGTTGAAGGTCGAGTGGGTCGAACCTGGCGGGAAGATGGTGGGGTTGATCAGCTCTTCCTTGGCCCAGATGCCGGAGAGCGGGTTCAGCCCGTTGGTGACCGCCTTGCCGAAGACGATCACATCCGGCTGCACGCCGAAATGCTCGATCGACCACAGCTTTCCGGTCCGGTAGAAGCCCATCTGGATCTCGTCGACGACGAGCAGGATGCCGTGCTGATCGAGGACCTTCTTCAGCTCGATGAAGAAATTCGGAGGCGGAATGACGTAGCCGCCGGTGCCCTGAAGCGGCTCGACATAGAAGGCCGCATATTCCGACTGGCCGGCCTTGGGATCCCAGACGCCGTTATACTCGCTCTCGAACAGGCGCGCGAACTGCTTCACGCAATGCACGCCGTATTCTTCCTTGCTCATGCCCTTGGGCGCGCGGAAATGGTAGGGAAACGGCACGAACTGGGCCCGCTCGCCGAAATGGCCGAAGCGCCGGCGGTAACGGTAGGACGAGGTGATGGCGGAGGCACCGAGCGTGCGGCCGTGATAGCCGCCCTCGAAGGCGAACATCAGGCTCTTGCCGTTGCTCGCATTGCGCACGAGCTTCAGTGAATCCTCGACCGCCTGTGCGCCGCCGACATTGAAATGCACCCGGCCCTTGCTGCCGAATTTCGCCTGCGCATCACGGGCGATCATCGCGGCGAGTTCGATCTTCTCGCGGTGGAGATACTGGCTCGCAACTTGCGGCAGAGTGTCGATCTGGCGCTTCAGCGCCGCGTTCAGGCGCGGATTGGCGTAGCCGAAATTGACCGCCGAATACCACATCTGCAGATCGAGGAAGCGATTGCCCTCGGCATCGAACATGTAGGAGCCGTCGCAGCCCGAGAAGATCTTCGGGAACTGCGTGTAATGGACCGTGTCGCCATGGGAGCAGTATTCCGCTTCGAGGGCGAGCAGGCGCGCCTCCTCCTCGGCATGGAGGCTCGTCGGCCGGGATTGCAGACCAGCCAGTACCGGGGAAGCCGGCTCAAGCAAGGCGTATCCGTCATCCATCGATCATATCCTTGAGTTGGTTCTGGGCTCCGCTCGTCACCGGGCTGGCCAGCAGTTCTTCCAGCAGGCCGACGGCCTCGGAAAAATCGGAGAAGGGGTGATGAGGCAGAGCGTTGTCGTGGCAATGCCCGATGAGGCTTTTCTTGGCGAAGACGAGATCCGCCTGGCCGGCGAGACAGAAATCCGAGCGGCCGTCACCGACGAGCAGGGTCAGCGGTCGTCCGAAGCCGTCGGCCACTCGGCATTTGCAGGTGCCGCTCGCGCAATCGCCGGATAGTGCGGCATGCGGCGACGTCAACTGCCAGCGCTCGCCGCCGACCGCAGCGAGGTGATTGGCGATGACGGGCAGTGCGCCGAGCCCGATCCGGCCCAGCACCGCGCGGATCGTGCGGTCAAGGCCGTCGGAGACGACCGTAACCGGGATATCGTGCCGCCGGCAGAGTGCGACGAAGGCGCTGAAGCCGCTATCGATCGCAATCGTCTCGGTGAAGCCGTCGAGCACGGCCGGCAGCACGCGCAGCAATTCGACCTGCCTGGCCATGCATTCGCGGGAGCCGATCCGGCCGGAAACCCAGTCGTCCTCGATAGCCTCCCAGCCCGGTTCCGCGAAACGGGCCAGGATCTGGTCGGTCGTGTCTTCACACGTTATCGTTCCGTCGAAATCGACGATGGCCTGCCACAGCATGCTCGGCGCTCATTTGTAGCTCTCGGTGAATGCCGGTAGCGCAAGCGCTGTGCCATCTCGCAATCAATTGATATTGCTACAAATTCGGACGAATTGTCTGCGCCGTCCGCCCCCCATTCGCGGAGCTTCCATCAAAAATTGGAGCCAAACCGTGCGTCGGCTCATCGGACAGGTAGGCCGATGGCGGCGACCTCATGCAGCGCCGCAACGACGCGGCGTTGCCCGCTTTCTTCACATGAGAAGCCGAGAGGTCCGTCTGGCGGAGGAGGTCATTGCCCCGTCAGCGCGGGGGAGGCCGACATCTCTGCAAGCCCGGAACCGCCCAGTGGTCAGGCGCACGAGGCCGCGCATCGTTACACGGCAGTGCGCGCCATCTGGAGCCCGCTGGCCATCGCTGCCTGCTGCTCCGCGACCACCAGGAGTGACGCGCCGTGTTCCCCGGCGAAGGCTCGTTCTGCTGCGGACCATGCCGGCATGATCCAGGGCTTTTCCGCTGCAGCGCAGGCTGAAGCGATCCGGCCGATATCGCCCCTGTCGGCATCACTGAAGCGATAGCGACCTCTCCCCCGCGTCAGCGAAAGGTCCGAGGGGCCAACGAAAACGCCATCCACGGTCGGCAGGGCGAGAATGGCTTCGACATCGGCAAGCGCCTCGGCCGTCTCGACCATCGGGTAACAGGCGGTTTCGCGGTTATCGTCCTCGAAATAGCTGGCGGACGGCGCGCCATAGCGGACGCTGCGGGCTCCGGCATAACTCCGGGTTCCCAGCATCGGGTATTTCGCCGAACGGCAGATTGCCGTTGCATGCGCCACCGAACCGACATGCGGGATCACGACGCCATTCGCGCCGAAATCGAGCGCCTGCTGGATCGGCTCGGCCTGCGGCCCGGCAACCTTGACCAGAACTTCGAGCTTCAGGGCGCGAGCAAGTGGAATGAGCTTGTCGAGATCCCCAAGCGACAGCGTCCCGTGCTCGACATCGAGAACGAGCGTATCGAATGCCAGGTCCGCCGCGATTTCGACGAAGACCACGTCGGGCGCTGCAAGCCAGCAGCCGATCTTGGGCTGTTTCCGCGTCATCGGATGCTCACCTGACAGAGGCAAAGGGCAGACGGCGGTGGCGCGCCAGCGGGATGCGCGTGCGGGCGAGATCGATCGCGGCAAGATCCAGCCGAGCTGCAACGATGCCTTCGCCCAGGGCGCGCTTGGCGATGACCGCGCCCCATGGTTCGGCGATGAGCGAGTGCCCGTAATTGTAGAGTATCTGCCCATCTTCCTCGAAGGGCCCCTCCTGCCCGGGCGCGAGAATGAAGCACTGGCTCTCGATGGCACGGGCCCGCAGCAGCGGCTCCCAATGCTCCTTGCCGGTGTGCAGGGTAAAGGCTGCCGGCACCGCGATCATGCGGGCGCCAGCGTCGACAAGCGCGCGAAACAATTCGGGGAAACGCAGATCATAGCAGATCGTGCAGCCGACAGTGACGCCGTCGAGATCGAAGGTCACCAGCTCGGATCCCGCGCCGTAGATCTTGCCTTCGTCATAGACCGTGCCATCCGGCGCGGTGATCGCGAAGAGGTGGATCTTGCGATAGCGGGCGACCTCGCGCCCCATGCGGTCGAAGACGAGACTGGTGTTGAAGATGCGGTCTCCGTCACGCTCGTTCAACGAGCCGCCATGGATGTAGACGGCGTGGCGGGCGGCAGCCTCTCGCAGCATGGCATAGGCTTCGCCGCCCGGGCACGGCTCGGCCGCGGCGCGCTGGGCGTCGGCATCGCCGCCATAGAGCGTGAAGCACTCCGGCAGCATGACGAGATCGGGTTTCTCTTCTCGGCAGGCCTGTTCGATCAGGCGCTGTGCGATGGCGATATTGGCGGCCTTGTCCTGGCCGGCATTCATCTGGATCAACGCGACTTTCATCATGTCTCGCTTGTTGGGGACACCTGGCGGACGACAGCGCAGGCGGCCCGCTGGAGGGCGGTTTGCCTGCGCGCCCATCGGTCACTTCTTGAGGCTGACGGCCCAGAGTCTCGGCTTCGGCATGATGGTCGCGGCATAGCCCTGGACGCTCGAGCGCGCCGCGGCGACTTCGACACCGTTATAGAGCATCAGAAACGGCGCCTGCTCGATGAAGAGAGCATGGAGCTTGTCGAACAGGGCCTGACGTTCGCCATCCTTGGTCGACGCCAGGATATCGCGCAGGAGTTCCTCCGCCTGCGGATCGTCCCAGATCCGGTTCGGCCGCTTGTCTTTCGAGCCCATCACCGCGCCATAGGCCAGGGCGGGGTCATAGCGGGCCGAATAGGAGAAGGACTGCATCTGGTAGTTGCCCTTGCTGTAACGATCGAGCTGCGTCGCCCATTCCAGCACCTCGAGCGTCGCGTTGATTCCGGCCGATTGCAGCATCGCCTGGGCGATGACAGCGCTCTCATAAGTGTCGCGCTCGTTCTTGTTCGCCATCAGCACGATCGGCTGGCCGGCATAACCCGCCTCCTTCAGCAGGCGGGCAGCCTTGGCCGGGTCATAGCTATGGAGGCGGGCCTGCTCCTTCGAGTAGAAGCGCGATTCCGTCGGGACGACCGAAGCGTTTGGTTGCCCCAGCCCCTCCGATACGGCCTTGACGAGTTCGCGCGTGTCGATCGCGGCGGCGATGGCCTGACGCATCTTGACGTTGGCCAGCAGCGGATCGCGGGTCTGCAGCAGGATCGTGTTGAGCATCATGGTCGGCGAGGACGAGACCTTGATCTCCGGCCGCGCCTTCAGCTCTGGAATATCGGCTGCCGCCAGCGAAGGCAGGATGTCGATATTGCCACGCAGCAGCGCGGCCTTGGCCGTGGCGTTGTCGGGGATCACCATGAAATTGACGGTATCGACGAGCGCGCGCTTGCCCCCGACATAACCATCCGGCTCGCCGCCGCGATCGGTATAGCCGTCGAACCTGTCAAGGCGGACATATTCACCGCGCTTCCATTCCCCGAACTTGAATGGCCCGGTCCCGACCGGCGCCTTGAACGAGCCGTCAGGGTTGAAGGACGAGCGGGCGACGATCGCAGTCTGCCCGCACTGGTTCCGCGCGATGCCCGCGAGAAAGACAGAACTCGGCCGGTTCAGGGTGAAGACGACGGTGTCCGCATCGGGAGCGGCGATCTCGACCTTGAGTATGTCCGATCCGTTGTACTCTCCCGTGCAGAGCCAGCCCGTCTTCGGGTCCATGTAGCGCTGCCAGTTCCAGACGACATCCGCGGATGTCAGCGTCGTGCCATCGTGGAACTTCACGCCCTTGCGCAGCCTGAGCGTATAGGTCAGCCCATCCGGAGACACCTCGATGCTGTCTGCGAGCAGCGGCTTCGGGGTGCCGTTGGCGGAGTAGCCGACGAGGCCCTCGACCATGTGAAGCACCACGCCATCCGTCGTGTCGTCCCGGTTCACCCCGGGATTGACGCTCCGGATATCGGCATTGAGACGCACGCGCAGAGTGTCGGCCTCAGCCGTCGACGCCTGAAAACAGGCAGCACCCATCATCAATGCGAGTGCCGTGAAACGCATTCTCATTCATTCCTCCCGTGGATAGAAATGTCAGGCCGCGAGCATCTTCGGCTCGTCGGCGAGGCTGTATTGGGTGAAGCGGCGATCGAGGGCGGGAAGAGCAGCCACCTCCATCACGCCGCTCGCCGGCTCCATCACCACCATCGCGACGGTCGCCGAGAGGTGAGCGTCGCGCAGGCCGGGCCGCGGTGGCCGGCAGACGCTGTAGGGCGTGGCGAAATCGTCGAAGAGCGCAGCCTTAACCTCGGCGGCGGACAGGGTGCCACCGCTCTGATCCAGCAATCGGCGCACACGCCAGTCGCGGTAGACGCTGTCCGGCACGTTGATGAGACCGGTATCCCTGAGCTTGCCGAGCGCAATGGGACTGACCCAGTGATTGGCGTGCACGATCAGCCCGTCGCTCGGATAGATCGCGAAAGCCTCGTCCGGGGCGCATTCGTAATTGACCGCAAACCCCTCTGCGCTCGACAGGATCATGTTGTTCGAGCAGGTCTTCTGCGTCGTCGCGACGGCCCTGATCGCGAAAGCGAGATGGGATTGCTCGAGCACCTTGCGGCGGATCAAGGCAAGCGGCACCCCCTGCTGGCGATAGTCGCGGTCGCTGTCGAGATAATTGGCGGTGATGGCGAGCCCAGCCGCATTCATGCCGGAACGGGCAAGCCCCCCGGCCTCGACGAAGGTCAGGAAATCCGGGCCGTTATCGGGGCGCACCCGCAGCACGATCGCCGTCTCCGCGCATTCGGCGCGCCAGTCCCAGTTCTGGGCGTGGATCAGCCGCCCCGACAGGCTGCGCTCCGGCATGACCACGAGACCGGTGCAGCCATCATCGGCTTCGTCTTGTTCCCGCTGCGGCCTGCTCCGTTCGATGCGGGCCTTGGCGATGACCTCGGTCCTGGCATTGACTATCACGATGTCTTCGAGCGTGACGCCAGCCCCTTCGGCTATCCCGCGCATCTCCTCGATGTAATGGGCTCCGAAGGCCTCGATCTCGCCCGCGAACGCCGTGATCAGTTCGGACTGGGCCGCGGCCGAGTAGCCGAACTCCGCGAGCTGGTCGCCATAGAGCCCGACGCTCCGGCGCACGCGCTCCCTGGCGGCCTCGCCATATTGCCGGCCGCGCTCGCGCGGGGCACCGGAGATGGAGACGAAGGGAAAGGGCGAGGTCGTCATTGGCTTGCTCCTGCTAACGGGTGATCCACACGCCCCAGGCGCGCATCTTGCCGAAGCCGGTGACGCCGATGCCGTCGACGCGGTCGCTCGAGGCTTCGACGAGGGGGGTGTTGTAGAGGCTGACGATCGGTGCCTGGTCGATCATGCGCAGGTGCAGTTCGTCGAAGATCGCCTGGCGTCGGCCGGGATCGAGCTCCGCCGTCGACGAGGACAGCAGCGCGATCGCATGCGGGTCCTCCCACTGGTTGTCAGGATCGACATCCTTGGAGCCGACGATCGTCTTGTAGTTCAGCGAAGGTTCGAGCCGTGCCGTGAAGCGGAAGGACTGAAGCTGGAAATTGCCCTTGCTGTAGCGGTCGAGCTGGGTTGCCCATTCCAGCACCTCGAGATCGACATTGAAGCCCGCCTGCTTGAGCATCGACTGGAGAATGATGGCGGTATCGTAGAGATGGGCGAGCTTCTGCGACGTCTGCAGCTTGATCGGCCGCCCGTCATATCCGGCCTCCTTCAGCAGCCTGCGGGCGAGATCGGGGTCGTAGGCATAACCCTTGCCGTGGACGGCCGTGTGGGCCGAACTCGAGTCCGGGATGGCCGAGGGATTGGGCTTGCCGAGCCCGTCCGTCCTGGTTTCCACCAGCGTCTTGAGATCGATAGCATGGGCTAGCGCGCGTCTGACGCGAATATCGGCGAAGAGCGGATCGCGTGTCTGGACGAGCAGCACGTTCCAGCTCAGCCCCTGTGCGGTCGAGACCCTGACGCCCTTGGCCGCCCTCAGCTCGACCACATCCGAAACATCGGTGACGATCCAGTCGATCTGGCCTGCCCGCAAGGCCGTCCTGCGCGTGGCATCGTCGGGCACCACCATCCAGCGCACCTGATCGACATGGGCGAGGCGCGCGCCGGCATAGCCGCTCATCGGCTCGGAACGCGGTCGGTAGCCGGCAAATTTCTTGAGGAGGATGAACGAGTTCTTGCGCCACTCGGCGAAGGTGAAGGGGCCCGTGCCGACCGGCTGACGCCACTCGCCGTTCGGCCCGACCGAATCCTTGTGCAGGATGCCGGTCAGGCATTGGACATTGGCGACATAGTGCAGGAAGAGCGCCGACGGCGCGGCGAGCCTGAAGACCACCGTGCGGGCATCGGGCGTCTCGATCGCCTCGATCTTGGCGTCCTGCGAACCGTCATACCAACCCCGGCACTGCCATTTCGTCGCCGGGTCCAGCATTCGGTCCCAGCTCCATTTCACGTCCGCCGAGGACATCGGCGCACCGTTATGGAAGGTGATGCCGTCGCGCAGGGTGAAGCTGTAGCTGCGGCCGCCATCGCCGACCGTGTAGGACTCGGCCAGCAACGGCGCGATGGTCAGGTCTTCGCGATAGGCGACCAGAGCCTCGAGCACATGATGGAGGATGGTGTCGCTGTCGCCGCTGCGCCGAACACCCGGCTCGCTGCTCGTGATATCGGTGGAGAGCGCGATGCGCAGCTCGCCACCCTGCTTCGGGACCTGAGCGAGCGCCTGCATCGGGCAGGCGAGCGCGGCCAGGGCCGCAAGCCATGCAACCTTCATGATCTCTCCCTTTCGTTCACGAGCGGCGCCCGGTTTTCCGGTGTCACCGCCCAAATGGCTGGCAGATCGCCGCGCCCTGCCCCCGCCAGAGGTTTTGCCGTTGGGCAAGCGCGCTGGCGAAGAACTCCTTCACCGGGGGGTGCACGAGATGTCCGATATGCTCGACGCCGGGCACGACATCGAAGCGCACCGGGATATCGAGGCTCAGGAAGGCGCGCTCCAGCGAGCGCAGGCGATCGACCCGCGTCACGCCGGTCTCGTTGATGCCCTCCATCCAGTTCGAGGAACTGGGAGCGACGGTGACGTCCCAGGTCTCGATGTCATCGCCGCCGATGACCATCTGGACCGCGACCTTCCGCATCTCGGACAGATCAAGTTCACGTCCGAAGATGCTCTTCAGATCGCCTGTCCCGAGCCACCACGGCTTGTCCGGGTTCGGCAGCGTCACGACGCCGGGAGCGCCGATCGAAACCCCCAGCAGTCGCTCCGGGTGCAGATAGAAGAAGCGGTGCACGAACTGCCCGCCGCCGGAGAAGCCGTGCATCAGCACCTTCTCGGCGTCGAGGCGATAGAGTTCGCCGATCTCCTCGATCATCGCCAGGACCAGGAGGTCGTAACGGATGCCGCGATAGAGGATGCGCTTGTAGTTATGCGTGTCACCCGGCTCCCCGATCCCGCAGGGAAAGAGCGGCACCAGGACGACGCATTGGTTGGCTTCGGCGAAATCGATGAACTGGTCGCGCAGGCTGTCGACCGTGCGGGTGCTGCCATGGATCAGAACGGCCAGCGGATAGCGCTTCGTGCCGTTCTCCTCATAGCCCTCGGGAATATAGCAGCAATAGGAGAAGCGCTGGTCGGCCTGGCAGGCAAAGATCGCCGTCCGTCCGAGCTGGTAATAGGAGAGCTTCTCGCCATGTCCGTTGCGCGTCATAGGTCGTCTTTCTCCGGTCGTCTCAGGCTTGGCTGATCGTCTTGGTGACAAGATAGGCGTCGAGCCCCTCGGTGCCGCCCTCGCGGCCGTCGCCGCTGTCCTTGACCCCGCCGAATGGGGTTTCCGCCGCAGCGATCTCGAAGCGGTTGATGCCGACCATCCCGGCCTCGATCCGTTCGCCGAGCGCCAGGGCCCGTGAGCAGGAGCCTGTGAATGCGTAGGCGGCGAGCCCGACCGGCAGGCCGTTGGCACGACTGATGACCTCGTCCAGATCGCGGAAGCGGGCGATCGGAGCCACCGGTCCGAAGGGCTCCTCGCTCATGATCGCCGCAGCCTCCGGCACATCGGCGAGAACGGTCGGCGCGTAGAAGAAGCCACGATTGCCGATGCGCTCACCGCCGCAGATAAGCCTGGCGCCATGGCGCTGGGCATCCTCGATCAATCCATGCACCGCTTCCAACCGCCTGGCATTGGCAAGCGGCCCCATGCCGATGCCCTGGTCGAGGCCATTGCCGACCTTGATCCGCTGGGCGGCCAAGGCGAAGGCGGTGACGAAGCGATCATGCACCGCCTCGTGGACATAGAACCGTGTCGGCGCGACGCAGACCTGGCCGGCATTGCGGAATTTTCGCTGGGCGCCGAGCGCAGCCACCGCCTCGACATCGACATCATCGAACACCAGGACGGGGGCGTGGCCGCCGAGTTCCAGTGTCGCGCGCTTGGGCCCCTGGGCGGCCAGGGCTGCAACCGCACGCCCACCCGCCGTGGAACCGGTGAACGAGACCTTTCGGATCACTGCTGAGCCGACGAGATGCCGCGAGACCGTTGGCGGATCTCCCAGGACGAGGTTGATCGCGCCCGCCGGCACGCCCGCCTCGACGCAGGCCTCGACCAGGGCAAGGCAGGTCGCCGGGGTTTCTTCCGACGGCTTGATGATGATCGAACAGCCGGCACCCAGCGCACCGGCGATCTTGCGCGCCGGCGTCAGCGCCGGAAAATTCCAGGGCGCGAAGGCGGCAACGGGGCCGATCGGCTCCCGCACCACGATCATCCGGGCGCCGGCCGTGCGGCTTGGAACGACCCGACCATAGGCGCGTCGCCCTTCCTCCGCATACCAGTCGAAGACCTCGGCAGATGCGGCCACCTCGCCGCGCGCCTCGGCGAGAGGCTTGCCCTGCTCACGCGTCATCACCTCGCGAATGGCGTCCTGACGCGCCCGCAGCAATTCGCCGACGCGACGCAGGATACGGCAGCGTTCGAAGACCGAGACCGCGCGCCAGGCAGAAAAGCCCGCCTCGGCAGCCTTCAGCGCGTCGTCGAGATCGGCTGCCGATGCCAGGCGCGCCGTGGCCAGGATGTCGCCGGACGCAGGATCATGGATCTCGATCTGGGCGCCGGAGCCCGCGCGAGCCGCGCCGCCGATATGCAGGGTAATCTCGGGATAGGCGCTCACGTCGCGCAACCTCTTCAAACGGGGATGGGCCGGATCAGGCGATGGTTGCGAGCGCCTTGCGGATGCTGGCGAAGAGGCGGTCGATCTCGTCGGGTTCGATCGTCAGCGGCGGCGACAGCACCAGCAGGTCGGCGCCGGCGCGGACGAGGACACCGTCCTGGAAACAAGCCTCGGCGCATTCCGAACTGCGCTGCCCCGCTCCGCCAGGCCGCGGTTCAAACTCGATCGCGGCCACGAGACCGATAGTGCGGATATCGATGACGTGCGGCGCGCCCTTCAGGGCATGCGCCGCATCCTCCCAGTGGCGCGCGATCCGCCGCGCGCGTTCGAACAGCCCTTCCTCTTCATAGACCTGCAGGGTGGCCAGGCCCGCGGCGCAGGCGAGCGGGTGCCCCGAATATGTATAGCCGTGGAAGAGCTCGATGCTGCCTTCCGGCCCGGTCATGAAGGCCTCGTAAATATGCGGCCCGACAATGGTCGCCCCCATCGGCACGGCGCCATTGGTCAGCCCCTTGGCGCAGGTGATCATGTCGGGAATGACGCCGAAGGCTTCGGCGGCGCAGGAGGCGCCGAGCCGCCCGAAGCCCGAGATCACTTCGTCGAAGATCAGCAGGATGCCGTGCTTGTCGCAGATCTCGCGCAGGCGCCTGAGATAGCCCTTGGGCGGCGGCAGCACGCCGGTCGAGCCCGCAACCGGTTCGACGATGACAGCCGCGATCGTTGACGCATCATGGATCTGCACGAGCCGCTCGAGATCCTCGGCGAGATCAGCGCCGTGATCGGGCTCGCCTCGCGAGAAGGCATTCCTGGCCAGGTCCAGCGTGTGCGGGAGATGGGCGACACCCGGCAGGAGGGGCCCGAAATCGCGGCGATGCCGGCTGATGCCGGCGACCGAGAGCCCGCCGAAGCCCATGCCGTGATAGCCGCGCGCCCGGCCGATCAGGCGGGTACGCCCTGCCTCGCCGCGCTGGCGGTGATAGGCCAGCGCGATCTTGAGCGCGGTGTCGACCGCTTCCGAGCCCGAATTGGAGAAGAAGACATGGTCGAGCCCCTTCGGCATCATGTTGGCGATGCGACTCGCCAGCGTGAAGGCGTCGGGATGCCCCATCTGGAAACAGGAGACGTAGTCGAGCCTGTCGACCTGGGCCTTGATCGCCTCCTTGATCCGCGGATGGCCATGTCCGGCATTCACGCACCAGAGTCCCGCCATGCCGTCGAGGATCCGGCGCCCGTCAGCCGTCAGGTAATAATTGCCCTCGGCTCCGACGAAGAGGCGCGGATCACTCTTGAAACGCCGATTGGCCGTGAACGGCATCCAATGGGCATCGAGGTCATTCGGGCGGGTGGCGGCAGAAGCGAGCAAGATTGAACCTCGGGAACGCTGGATGTTGTTTTGATCTTTTTGCAAAAATAATACAATGTCAAGCAAGCATGATGGCCGCGCTCGGGCCAACCGAATCTCACGAATGCAAAGGCGTGACGCCTTCGGCTCAGCCGCGGGGAAGGAAAGACCGGCTCAGCGCGGCGCGCGCGTCAGATGCTGGCGCATCAGGGTCGCCGCCCAGTTCGTGTCGCCCTGCTCGAGCGCATCCAAGATCGCCAGGTGTTCCCGGCAGGATCGCAGCAACGCCTCCCGATCGAGGCCGCCGTAATCGGCGTACTCGGTCAGGCGCCGCAGGGAGTTCTGCGCCTCCATCGCCTGGACGACGAAGCGATTGCCGGAGCAGGCGGCGAGCATGCCGTGAAAGCCGGCATTGATCTCGAAGAAGCGCTCTGCGGACGGCGTATGGTCGAGATCGGCGATGAAAGCATCATGCGCTGCCCGGCTTCGGGCAAAGGCCGGCTTGTTGACCCGAAAGCTCGGCTCGCACAGCCCCATGCATTCGATCATCATGCGGAAGCGATAGCTTTCCTCCCGCGCCTCAGGCGAAGCGAGCGACGGTACGAAGCTCCAGCCGTGACCGCGGCGCCGCTTGATCAGCCCATCCTCCGCAAGCCGCAGCAGAACCTTGCCGAGCGCGCTCCGGCCGATCTGATAGGTCTGCAGGAGGTCGGTTTCGATGAGGTTCTCGGGCAGGCGGCCAGCCTCGCGATCCCGCAGGATGGCATGAATGATGTCCTCGTCGCGCGCGCTCGGCAGGGAGCGCTCTGCGGCCTCGAGATCCTTGCCGTCCCGCGCAAGAAAAAAGCCCTGGTTCGCGCGCGCTTCGACTGCGCCCTGCTCCGCCAGCAGGCCGAGCGCGGCCCGCACCGGAGTACGTGAAACCTCGAAAGCTCGGGCAATCTCGGCCTCCCGCAGGTGGAAGCCGGCCGACCACTGCTTCTCGGCGGCGCAGGCCAGAATTCGCTTCGCGAGAGCGGTATGGAGATTGCTGGGCTTCCGCGATGTCTGGCGGGGAAGCGAACGCTCATTCATCAAGACGACTCCGTGCGCCGCAGCCCTAGCCGAATTGCATTATTTTTTCAACGAGAACCGAACCCTATCACGACCTCTCGTGCTGCTATCCAGATTGAGCTTCCCCTCTGTCGACCTTACCGGCCGATCCTTGGCACACTCTCGTCGGGTTCGCGACGTGCAGTCTCTCGCGTGTAGGCCTTCAGCGAAGTTCCCATGAAACGCGGCGGCGCATGCTGGCGTTACGGCGCCCGGCTCGCCTTGCCGTCACGCGCGGCGTCGACAACGTCGCGGATGGCGTCGATCACGAGCTGCGGCCGTTCCTTGTGGATCTCGTGGCCGCTGTCGGTGTTCGTGACATGCCTGGCGCCCGGCACGAGTGCAGCGAGCTTTGCCTGCGCCTCCCTCTGCGCCCTGTCGGTGACGTAGCCGAAATCGGAAGGAATGTCGGCAGGCAGCCGGCCATCGGCGATAAGCCCCGGGACGAGCGGTCCCCAGGGGTGATCCGCGCTCAGCACGGTCAAAGGCATCGGTCGGAGCGGCTCGGCAGCGAGCAGTTGATCGAAGCTGAGATTCGCATCGACTCGCTCGATCGCCGGATAGACTTTGAGGGCTTCAGTCAGGTCGCCATCGAGCAGCACGCGTTGGATCGCCCATTCACGAGGGGCCTGCGCTGCCCGAAGCCCCTCTGACAAGGCATCGACGAGCACCATCCCATTCACCTCGTCGGGATAGGTCATCGCATAGAGCCGGCTAACGAGGCCGCCATAGGAATGCCCGACGACCACGAAAGGCGTCGCGATGCCGGCAGCGGTCACCAGCGCATGCAGATCGGCGACTGCTGCCCGCGCGGTGACCGGCTGCGAGACCGGGTCGGTGCGGCTCGGCGCTTCGCCGACCGGAGTTCCCGGCCGGTCGTAGGCGCAGACCCGCGTGAACCCCGCCACTGCGGAAAAGACGTTCACCTTGCCTGGCTCGGACTGGGTCCAATCAGCGGCGGAGGCTCTCGCGCCTGCCACGATGACGACGGCAGGAGCCCCCATGCCACGACATCCGAGGTACATCTTGCGGCTGCCGTCGACGTTGACCACGCCTGAGACATCGCCGCTCTCCGCAAGCGCTGAGCCTGATGAGGCAACAAGGCCGATCATCAGGAGGAGGACGCACTGAGGTGACATTGAACGGGCTCTCCGGCGCGGCATTCGGCATCCCTGACTGGATCAGCGAGCCCACACGGCAAACGCTCGGCCACGGAGGTTAGGCAGCGACGGCTTGCGACGCAAACGAGGGCCTTCCGAAGCAGAACTTCGGCTTCGCCTCACTGGCTGCATTCCAGGCAGCCTCGCCGAACGTGTCGAGATCGACCTTGGAGAGCCCTTACTCCAGCATGCACGCAGGCCGGCCGATTTGGCCGGTGCACCGAGGACGTTTCAAGAGGCAGATCAGGTCGGCTTCGTGCATTCAGAGCCCATCCCAACTCTCGGCACCTCCACCCGATCAGTCCGGTTCCGATCGCTGCAGGGGTAAGGCCGCTCGGGCGCAGGAACAGGCGGCGATCCCGGACGCGCGGTCATCAAGTTGGGATGTACGGTCATGGTGCCTGGCAACGATATCCCCTTAGTTTCAATCGAAGTTTCCCCTTGTCCCACGCCCGTAGCGACTGCGGCATGCCCCAAAGCTCGCCATCGTCAGCTCCGCGATATCCGTTCGGCGATGATCCTGGCGACGTCCTTCTCGCGACCATTGCCTTCGCAACCCTCAGCTTTTGGGGCGCCAAATGTTCTTTGCGGCTAGGCTCGCTGTCATATTCATGGGCTGCGTCGGCGCATCATGGCCAATCGCGCAGGCGCAGGAACTCGACCTAAGGAGCCTGGAAGAGATCCGCTCAATCGCTTCTGCGCAGTTCGAAAAGCACCACCTGAATTCGCTTCTCTTGCAGGTGCGCATCGACGGCAAGGACGTGACGAGCCTCGCGCTTGGCGAAGCGATGACCGGCGTGCCGGCGAAGATAGATGGGCGTTTCCGCAACGGGGCCGTGGCCCTCACATATATTGCAGCGCTTGCCTTGAGACTCGCGGAGGAAGGCATCGTCGATCTCGACATGCCCATCTCGCGCTGGCTCCCTGATCTGCCCGCCTCAGGCAAGGCGACCATCCGTATGCTGGCGAACATGACGGCGGGGTATCCCGATCATGTCGCCAATGACGAAAAATTCGTGAAGCCATTCATCGAGGATCCCTTCAGGACGTGGAAGCCGCAGGATCTCATCGCGGTAAGCCTGTCCCAGGCGAGGCGCTTTGCCCCCGGAGAAAACTGGGACTATTCCCATAGCGGGTACGTCATTCTCGGGCAGGTTCTCGAGGCGGCCACGGGCAAGCCGATGCATCGCCTGATGGACGAGTACATCCTGACACCACTCAAACTTGGCGGCACCTTCGGATTCGACAACGCGACGATCCCAGAACCCGCCATCCACGCCTTCACGGCAGAGCGCGGCGTGTGGGAGGACGCGACCTACTGGAATCCGTCATGGACGTTGCCTGCCGGTGCGATCCAGGTCACGACGATTGACGACATGGCCCGCAGCTTCGACACGATCGTCGGAAGCGCTGGCTTTCTCTCCGCGCAATCGCTGAAGCAGATGATAGAGCCACGCCTGATCGGCTTCGGTGTGCCGCTCGAAGGCTGCCCAACCTGCCATAGTCTGACAAAGCGCTTCAACTATGGGCTCGGCGCCATGCTGCGCGGCGACTGGGTGTTTCAAACCCCTCTTTTCGGTGGCTACGCCTCTGCCGTCGGAACCTTACCGCAGGAGTGCTCGAGAATCGGGCGTATAACCATTGCCGTGGCGGTCACCTTCACCCGCGCCTCTGTCGAGGATTGGAGTGGACGCGCTCCCAATCTTGCCGATGCGACGGTCGCTCTCATCGCCGCCAAACTGGCTCCCGAACACCCTGTTCCATTTCTCTAGGTTCCGACTGCGCTGAAAGCGTGGGCCGAAGCCACAAGGGGAGTGGATTTCCTGAAGACCGCATCGCCGTTGCCGGCGGGATGACCGTCATCCTCCAAGCCAGATTGGCTCGCCCCCGACCGATCAGTCCGCTCCGATCGTTGTAGACGGCAAGTTCGGGCGGAGCGAGGGCTGTCGGCGGCCTTGGACGGACGGTCATCAAGTTGAGATGCACGGTCATGGTGCTCGCCCGCGATTTCAACTTAGCTTCAATCATAGATCCACCGTTTCCAAGGACCGCGGCGGCCGGCCTCCTGACGGGCAGCGCACAGGCGTCGCCTTCTTGGAGCTTGGTCGCCAGTTTCGGCCTCTCGTCCAGAGCAACCGTTGGGGAGCGCGGTGAAGCAATTCAGACTGGATGGCAGCGCGACACGGCCGGCGGACATGGATAGCCAGCCACCGGTTGTCTCAGCCTCGCGTCACCTCGCCCTGAAGCTGAGGCTGACGTCACTGGCGCTTGGCTGCTCGACCCACAAGGAACTTTGCGCGCGCTTTGCGGCCAGCAATCGGACGACGCTGTTCGTGCCCCAGAACGCCTATAAATGGCTCAGCGGCAAGGCCGTGCCCCGCGCATCCAGCGTTTATGAGGATTGGGCGCGGGTGCTCGGCGGCATGCTGACCGCTCCGTTCCTCGCCTCGTCCTCCTTCGATGAGTTTCAGGACGCGATCAGCACCCAGTTCGCCGTGCCGGAAACCGCGCTCTCGGCGCTGCGGAGCGAGGCAGGCCTACGGTCGGGCTCGCCCCCCGCCCTGACCGTAGTCGAATCGTCGGTAGCCGGGCGAAGTGGGCTGCGCCCCGGCGAGCATTGGCTGGAGGGCGTCTATCTCGCGATCTCACCGGCCTGGTCTCGCGTCGAGGCGGGCCGGTTGATCATCGGGACAGTGGCAATCCACGCCGATGCCATGCAGCGCCTGCAGATCAGCTACAGCGAGAACCTGTTCAACCGTCAGGTCCGCATGAGCGGGCAATTGCTGAGCGATGGCCGTACCGCACAGAGTGCCCTCGCCTGCTCCTACACGCAGCGGCTGTTCCTTCTGGCGCTGAACCTGCCCACCCTGCCGGCCAATCTCATCGGCGGCATTCTCAGCGGCGCGGCAGTGCATGATCCCGACGCTCGGGCCGCCGCCTGCCGCATCCTGCTTCTGAGGGCGCATGGCGGCCAGGCCCAGGATCTGGTCGCGCGCACGGGCTATCTCGATGCGGACGGGGCACTGGTCGAGAGTGAATTGGCCGCGCTCGGCTATCGCGGCGATGCCGCAACGGTCGCACTAGGTTCCGGCATCGTTGATTTCCTGAATGCGCCTTCGTCCTCCGGCCTTTGTGAAGCGAAACTTAAAGATTTGACATCACTTGAGCGGATCATCGATCGAATACCATCTTCTGAATTCTTACAAAAATCAGCATCATGGCATTAGATTCAAACCACCAAATCCCTGCTTCCCAGCCTCCATGGCATTTATGCCAAATATTGGCACCAAATGACGTGTCAATGCACTTTGTCCGAAAGTGGATAACCATGAAACACTGCGGTAGTCTTGTCGCTGCGGCGCTCTTCACGCTCGCTGCCGTTCATCCTTCCAAGGCGGAAATCACAGGCGAAAGGCTTCAGGCGCTCCTGCCCGGCCTCGAGAAACAGGCTGCTGCCGGGATGAAGGAGTTCTCGGTTCCTGGCATGGCCATCGGCATCGTCTTCGACGACCGGCTCATCTACAGCAAGGGCTTCGGCGTCAAGACGATCGACAAGGCCGACCGCGTCACGCCCGACACCATTTTCCAGATCGGCTCGACGACCAAGGCGTTCCTCGCGACGTCGCTCGCCCAGGCGGTGGATGCCGGCCGGCTGAAATGGGCCGATCCCGTCATCGATCATATACCCACCTTCCAGTTGGCCGATCCATGGATCTCGCGCGATTTCCGCATCCTCGACCTCGCCGCGCAGCGCTCCGGCCTCACCCCTTACGTCAATGACGACCTGACCCTTCTCGGCTTTGACAAGCAGACGCTGATCCAGTCTCTGCGCGTCGCGCCGCAGACGGGCATCTTCCGCTCGCAGTTCGGCTATCTCAACATCCCGCACATGGTCGCCGGCGAGGTGCTGGCGAAGGTGAACGGCTCGCCAAGCTGGTACGAGTCGGTGAAGCGGACGCTGCTTGATCCCCTTGGCATGTCATCGACGACGGCCACCCTGGAAGCCATCACGCAAACCGCCGACCATGCCACCGGCCACAGATTTGCCGAGCGCCCGGTCGCAATCCCGTTCCACGCTGCCTTCCCCTATGCGTACGGCCCCGCTGGCGCCTTCAACTCCAATGTCAAGGATATGGCCCAATGGCTGCGCCTGCAGCTCGGGCGCGGGCATTTCGGAGAGAAGGCCCTGGTCTCCGAGGAGAACCTCGATGTCACCTGGACACCGCGCGTCGCGATGAGCGAGCGCGTCAGCTATGCCGTCGGCTGGGTCGTCAACGCCACGCCAAACGGGCGCGTGATCTGGCATAATGGCGGAACCCCGGGCTTCGGCGCCCATGCCGGCTTCCTGCCAGATGGCAGGACCGGCATCGTGATCCTGACCAATCTCGGCAATGCGGCCATGGCGGATGCGCTCGCGCAATGGTTTTACGACCGGGTTCTCGGCAATCCCGAGGTCGACAACATCGCACTCGCCGCCGCCGCCATGCGGACAAACCGTGAGCTGCAGCGCAAACAGGCGGCCGCCTTCATCCCAGGGCCGCTTGCTCCCTCTGCCGGCGTACTTGTCGGGAGCTATGTCTCTCCGGTTCTCGGCACGGCGACGGTCGCCGCCGTCGACGGAAAACTGCAGATGACTCTCGAAAAGACCGACGCGGTCGCTCTGCTCGTATCCAGCAAGGATGATCCGAACCTGTTTTCGGCGCGCCTCATGGCGACAGCTGGCTATGAGCCGATCGTGGCCATCGCCGGCGATGTTCCCTTCACCCAGATCCGGTTCGAGCGCGACGGTTCCGGCAGCATCGCCGAACTCCGCTGGCTGTCTCCGGAACTGCCGCATGTCTTCACACGCCAGCCTGGCCAATAGGCCTGAACCCTTCCGCGCCATTCCAAGGACGAGCCCATGAGCACCCTCTCCCACAAGCTGGCCCGGACTTCGTTGGTCCTTGCCCTGAGCATGGCTGCCGCTGCGGCTTACGCGGCCCCGGTCACTGCTCCCTCTCAGGCCATGAGCGAGCAGCGGCATATCTTGCCAGCCGGCGACATGTTTCGCGGGATCATCGATTTCCTGGGCGATCAGGACAATTACGTTCACGACAATCACTACGACTGGCAGCGTTACCGGGACACGACGTCCCGGAAGGAGCGCATCCGCGATTACTATCAAATGCAGCAGGAAGCGCAGAAGGACTACTGGCGTCACCAGAAGGAGGCGCAAAAGCAGATGATCAAGCAGCAGCGTGGCTGGTAAGACCTGACGACCGCTCCATCATCCGGGGAGCGGCATTGAGCTTACGCCGCCTCGCGTTGGACCGATCCAGCGTGAGGCGGCGACTATGCCCAACCAGGGCCGTGGTTCCAGGGCAGGCCGAACGGCCAATCCCATCGACAGCCGAACCCGCCGCGCCGGAAGCCTTGGTCTTGAAGTGCGAAGACGCGCGGCTTCGTGCCGCGTGCCCCACAGAACCCGACGTCCGGGTTTGCGGAGAGCAAGGTCAGCGATGCCATTCTCGCCCTGACCGATAGTGGGGTAACCAACTCCGCGGCGAGAGACCCCGCTGGCGCACGCCGCAGCCGATCCGCTTCATTCAATCTTGCCGCTGAGCACCGCCCGCAATGGTAACGGCCCCTGTCGTCACCGTGCGCAGCTTCCAGCCCTCGGATCGGGACCCCGCGAGGTTGAGACGCCCGGCCATGAAATGCAGCCGCTTGGTATCCTCGCTCTTCGAGGTGCAGAAACGGTCCTGAAGGTAGAACGGCGGCATCGCCTGGTAGAAGAGCGTCGCCTCGATGGCAGCTGGCTTACCGTCGATCTCCGACAGGGCGATGCGATAGAGCGTCGCGTCGCCGCCACCCTCCCGATAGTCGGGATCGTCACCGACCTGCACAGGTCCGGCCTCGTCAGCCAGTTCCGAGCCGGCGCCGAGGGAGGCCGCGAGCTTCACCCGGTCATCGCGCCCGAGATAGCCCCTCGGCAGCAGGCGATTGTCCTTCACATTCGAGCAGATCGACAGGAAGCTCGTGGTCAACTGCCCCGCGGGCTGGGAGCCGATGCCACACTGGGCCGGCCCGGACAGCGGGGGGCTCGAAACCAGCTCCTGATAGATCTGGACCTGATCCTGCCGGGTGATCACCTCCCGATGCGGCTGATGCGCGAGCGGATCGAGTCTGGCCGAGCAATCCGCATTCCACCAGACTTCGCCGGCGACGGGCGCGCCCATCCCGTCGGTGATGACGCCGAGTGCGTCAGTGCGCCCCGAAGCCCAGATCGCCTTGCCGCCGGTGTCGAGCACCTTGAACGCGATGAATGCGCGCCGGAAGCCGACGCCGCTCGGGAATTTGTGCCCAGTTTTGTTGGTGACACGTACCGACGCCTCCAGCGCCGATTCAGTCATCCTGACGCTTTCGACGGCGATCGCGGCGGTGCGTTCCGCAGCCTGGTGGTCGATCGCCTTCTCGGTGAAGAGCAGCGGATCGACCCCTTTCTTCGTCAGCATCGGATCTTGCGTCCGGATTCCCATCAGCTCCGGGAACTGCTGCGCCATCTTGATCAGGAACGAGTTCAAACCGACCAGCACATGGCTGGCGAAGCCGGAGCGCACGGGCAGGTCGATCTCCTCGGGCGGCAAGGTGTGCTCCGCCTGAGGGAAGTTTGAATATTCCTGGATGCTGGCAATCTTGCTGCGATACGGGTGTCCGTCCGCATCGCGGCTGGGCATGTGACAGCCCTGGCAGGTTTCGGGGCTCTTGCCGGCGCCGAATGGCAGCGCTCCGTCGGGCGACTGGCCGGTACGGAAATCGCTGAACGCCCATTCCGCATAGGTCGTCTGCTCGTAGGTGTGTCCGATGACCTTGCCCTTGTCGAGCACCGGCAGGTGAACCGTGTGGCAGCTGCCACAAACCTCCGAGCTCTTGATGGCGGGGTTTTGCAGCGGCGTCATGCCGAGTGCATTCTCCATCGGCTTCGCCTTGGGGCCCTCGAATGGCCCCTTCATCTCGGTCATCGCGCCCATCAGGAAGCTGCCGGTGAAGGTCCTGGCGAAGCCGGTATTCTCCGGGTTGAGCCGTTCCTGGCGCTCCTCGACGCAACTGTTCTGCGGCTGCGCCTTGACCCGGCTCCGTTCGGCCTCGCTCAGCGCCATGGCGTGACAAGTTGTGCAGGATACGCCGTCGCGGGCGAGCGCACCGTGCCGGGCCTCCAGGCCGGAATGGCCGGCGGGCCAGGGCACGGCAGCGACGGCGGCACGCGGGAACGGCGAGCAGCCCTTGCCCCTTGCTCTCTCGTCGATCTTGAACTGCCGCTGCCCCATCACGCCGTGGCAGCCGAGGCAGGTGTCCTGCACGAGCTCGGCGGCTTCGGGATGGAAGGTCTCCGTCTCGCTTGCGAGCTGGGCGAAGAAGACCGGGTCGCGTCCGGCCAGGCCCATGGGCGACGAACTCCAGGTGCCATAGGGCGAAAGATTGAGGAAGCGGCCGTCCGGCCCCGGCAGCGTCATGTCGAAATGCAACCCGGTCGACCCGGCATCGTGGCAGCCGAGGCACTGGTCCGAGGTCAGGAACTGCTGCTGGGCCTCGCGCCGGTTCGCACTGGCCCAGACCACGTCATAGGTCTGGGATGGCATCCGCATCACCTTGTCTGCGGTCGGATGCGGAAACGGGATGCCGTAGAAAGTGGTGAACTCGGGCGCAGGGCTTTCGCGGGCCGGAGCGCCGAGCAGCGTGATGTCGTCGGATTCCTGCACGATGCGCAGGTGGTTGAGCATCGCGGACAGGTCGTCATGAGCTTGGGCGGAACGGTCGGTGAAGGCGTTCTGGCTCAGGAAGACCAGCGGGCGCCCGGGCTCTCCCTTGATGTTCTTCAGGTCCGCGAAGGTCGAATTGGCCTTGGCGCTGGCATGGCAGTTCACGCAGTACTGACCGAAACCCATGTTCGGGTAGCCGTTGCCGGGCCCCGCCGGCCAATCGGGCTTCCAGTCGCTCCATCCGAACCAGCCCCAGAACCAGCCGTCATGCGAGGCCTTCGCGTCGCGCACCATCACGGCCGCACCGCTCGTCGGCAGCAGCCGCAGCGGATCGACATCGCGGCACAATGCGGCAGGCGCCGGGAACATCTCCTTGATCATCATCGCCCCGTCAGGCACGGGGGGCTCCGCTGTCCCCTCATGGGCCTGCGTCCGGTTGGCCTTCAGCCAGCCGAACATTTCCGGCGAGTACCAGATGACCACCGGTGCATGGGTGCCATGGTAATTGCCGCTGGTCTTGTCGTTGCGCAGCGTCGCGGTGAACGGCCCGGTATCGCGAACCATCTTGTCGACGCGCCAGCCCGCGGCAAGGTTGCGGTGGCAGAAGGCGCCGAGATAGCGGCCGAGCTTTTCCTGGTAGACATCGAGAGGAAAGGCGCCGGGCCTTCGGATATCCCGGTCGAGCGCGGCGCAAAGGGCAGCGTCGGCCGGCACGAGCGGCATCGGGCGTTCAGCGGGACACTGGGACGCGAACGCAAGTCCTGGCACCAGGGC
This sequence comes from Allobosea sp. P4_E12, assembly GCF_056401655.1. Lineage (NCBI taxonomy): Bacteria > Pseudomonadati > Pseudomonadota > Alphaproteobacteria > Hyphomicrobiales > Alloboseaceae > Allobosea > Allobosea sp. P4_E12. The sequence goes on from NZ_JBFUIY010000002.1 coordinate 162,167, forward strand.
CAGCAAGACAAATAGCGCGATCGTGCGGAGCATGAATCAACCCGGGCGACATTCCGTTTGAGGCTGCGCACAAGATGAGCAGAGCGCAAGCGCATCCCTCCTACTCACCGCGCAGCCTCATTCTGATCGGAGGAGCAGCAGCTCCTGTCCCCGATTTCTCTCGCCACGACCTCGGGCGTCACGCCGTGACCTGCTGCTGCTTCGCGACCTTGACCAGATGGCCAGCCAGTCTGTCGGCCAGCGCCATGATCGTCAGCGTCAAGTGTTTGTCGGGGAGCTCAGGAATGACCCCGCCATCGCAGATATAGAGGTTGTCGATGTCATGGCTCTTCAGGTCGGCATCGACAACGCCGCGTCGCGGATCCTGCGCAATGGCCGTGGTGCCGGCATAATGGATGCCGGTGCCGCTGTTGTCGCGGCTGGCGTAGATCATCGTGGCGGAGGCCCGCCGCAGCACGCGCCTGCCCCAGACCGTCATCGCGTCCATCATCTGATGGCTCGCTGCAGGAATGGTGAAATCGACCTCGACCTGCGGGACGCCATAGGCATCGACGCTCCGGCCCGGACGCACCCGGTTTCCAGGCGTCGCCTCGCCCTGGCAGAACAGGCCCAGCGTGACGTAGCTGTGGAACATCATCCGCGCGAGCCGTTCCTTCAGGAAGGGCGGAAAGCCGCGCATCGCGGTCAGATAATGCGGCACGTCAGGCGCGCTGTGGATGGCATGGCCGATGAAGGGGAAGGGCGCGCCACTCGCAAGCTTGCCTTGCGACAGCAGGATCAGCAGATCGCCATAGCCGAGGTCGTAATCGCGGCGCTTGCCCCAGAGCTTCAGCAGGGAGGTGGAAAGCACGACCTTGGGATTGTCCTGCAGCCCTGCCCCGACGCGCCCATGCCGGTTGCCGAGGCCGGCGGGATCGGCGTCATCGGCCGAATTGAACAGGATGCGCGGCGTCTCGAGCGCTCCCGCGGCCAGCACGACGACGCCGGCACGCAGAAGCCGCCGCTCGCCGGTCGCCAGGTCGAGATACTCGACCCCATCGATCCGCCGGCTGCTGCCATCGCGGAGCAGGCGAACCACCTTTGCCTGGGTCCGCAGCTCGTAGTTCGGCAGGTCAACGATCTGCGGCAGCAGCCGCGTCGAGAATTTATAGACCGCGCCGACCGGGCAGCCCGAGGTACACATCCCCGTCGAGATGCAGGATGTCGGGGTTCCAGCCCGGGTGTTGATCGCCTTGCGGTTCGGGATGGCATGGGAATGCGCGTCGTTCAGCGACTTGACCGCGTTGACGACCAGCCGGTCGGCCGGGCGCAACGGCTTCGGTGGCAGATAGTCGCCGTCCGGCAGGTCCGGCAGGCCCTCCTTCGTGCCGCAGACGGCGATCAGGCGCTCGACGGCGCCGTAATGCGGGGCCAGATCGGCATAGGAGAACGGCCAGGATTTGAAGTCATCCGCCGAAAACCGGACGCTGACGCCGTTCCAGAGATTCTGCAGTCCGTTGACGGCGAGGACCTGGAAATGCCGGAACCCCTCCTTCGGCCGTGCCGTCGAGCCAACAGTACCATCGGCAAAGAGCGGGTGGACGAAGAGGCTGTCATGCGGATCGCTGGGCCAGGTCGTACTCGGATCGATGCCGAAATCCCTGGTCACGCCGGGCGGCAGTGTCGTCTTGAAATGATACTCCGGCAGCATTGCGCCATGCTCGAGCGAGATGGTGCGCAAGCCGGATTTGGCGAGCTTGTGGGCGAGAATGCCGCCGCCGGCCCCGGTGCCGACGACCACGACATCGCAGAATTCAGCCTCGGTCACGCAGGCCTCCCACGGGCCATTCCCCGACTGAGCGCAAGAAATCCGGCGAGGCGAAGCGGATATATTCGAGGAAGCCGAAGAGCGCGGTCCGGTCAGGACCGAGATCGGCGCGGCGCAACCGCCCTGTATGCGCGAAATCGGCGCGCTGCTCGACCGCTACGAGCGCCGCCCCGATCTGCCGGTTGGCTCGTGCAATCCGCGTGATGTCGGTCAGAAGCGGAAGCAGGACCGCGCGATACGGACTGAGCCCGATCAGTGCGGCCATCAACCGCTCCGCATCTTGGGAGGCAGCCCCTCCGGCTGCATCGACGTGCTCCTGCGGCTGTCTGTCGAGAACCGGCGGCATGAGGCTCATGCCGTCACGACCCGAACCGGGCCCGCATCAAGCGTCCGGAACGGCCGCCCCGATTCCAGATGCCGTTCGATCTCTTCGAGCGAGACACCATTGGTCTCCGGGACCAGCAGATAGGTGAAGACCAGCCCGGCCGCGCAGACCAGCGCATAGACCGCGAAAACCCCGCCAAGACCGAAGCTGCTGACGAGCATGGGGAAGGAGAACACGACCAGGAAGTTGAAGGCCCAGTTGGCGAGCGAAGCCACACTCATGCCGAGACTTCGGACCTTGAGCGGGAAGATCTCGGACATCATCACCCAGGGCAAGGGACCGATGCTGGCTGCGAAGGCCGCGACATAGAGCACGAGGCCAATCGTCGCGAGGATATCCAGCGCCTCCGCGTCGGTCGCCGCTGCGATGGCGATCATGCCGAGGCTGAGGGCCGTTCCGGCAAAGCCGATGAAAAGCAGCCGACGCCGTCCGATCCGGTCGATCAGATACATTCCGACGAAGGTCATCGCGACATTGACGATGCCGATCCCGACCGTCGCCAAGATCTGGGTCGAGGTCGAGTTGAAACCCGATTCCTTGAAGACCGTCGGCGCATAATAGATCACGGCATTGATGCCGCTGAGCTGCTGCAGGAAGAACAACCCCATGCCGACCACCAGCGCTGGGCGAACCGACGGGCTGAGCAAGTCCGCCCAGGTGCCGGGCCTCGTCCGCTGCTGCACCGCCTGCCGGATGCTCGCCAGTTCGGCATCGACCGCGGGATCCTGAGGCGCAAGGTCGCGAATCCGCGCGATCGCCAGACGCGCCTCTTCGGTGCGGCCCTTAAGGGCGAGCCAGCGCGGCGTGTCGCCCATGCGATACATGCCGATCAGCAGAGCGAGCGCCGGCAGGACCCCCATCAGGAACATCAGCCGCCAGGACTCCGCGAACGCGAAGTCGACGACATAGGCACCGAGAATGCCGAGCGTGATCGCCAGCTGATAGATCGAGACGAGCATGCCGCGCTTTTCGGCGGGCGCACTCTCGGAAATGTAGAGCGGCGCCACCATCGCTGCGATGCCGACGGCCAGCCCGAGCAGCAGACGCGACGCCGTCAGCATCCAGACCGCGCCAGCCGCGGCTGAGAACAGCGCCCCCGCAGCAAACAGCACCGCGGCGACCAGCAGCAGGGCACGACGGCCATAGGTTTCGGTGGTGCGCCCGGCCAGCAGCGCCCCGCCCAGCGCGCCGAGCGGGACGGCAGCGGTCATCAGCCCCTCGTCGAACGGGCTGATCGCGAATTCGCCGCGCAGAAGATGCAGCGCGCCGGCGATGACACCCTCGTCGAAGCCGAACAGGAATCCGGCAATGCCTGCGATGGCGGCTATGAAATAGATCATCATCTCGGCCTTGGTTGATCTGGAATGGCGCGCATCAGGGCAGCAGGCCGTTCGCCACCTTGCGGAATGCAGTGACGATGTCGCTTTCGTCGGCTTCGGTCAGCGTCGAGCCGATGGCGAGCAAGGCGCCGCGCGCATGGAAATCGTCGCATCGCGGCAACGCCCCAACGCGGTAATCATAGGCTTCGGCGAAGGCATTGGCGGGGTGTGTCCAGGGGAAGCCGTCCCGGCTGTTGGACCGACGCTGGACCAGACTTGGAATGTTGAAATACCAATGCATGCCCCATTCCTGCATGGTGATGCAGGCGAGGCTGCCGGGCGGCCCGGCGATTCCCTCGGCGCGCAGCGCATCGACGAAGCGTCGCGCCAGGTCGGCATCGGGCAGCAGCATCAGCAGGAACGGACCGGTATCTCCGGCCGGGTCCGGGATATGGCGGAAGCTGATGCCGCGCAGATCCGCAAGCTGCTGGCGAATGCGCCATTTCGAGCCCCGCATCGCGCCGGTGATGCGCGACAATTTGCGCATCTGCGCCAGCGCCATCGCGCCCGCGAGCTCCGACATGCGCGCGCCCATGCCCCAGAGCTGGCAGGCCTCGTCGGAGGCGTCGAGCCGGCCCTTCTCGTTTCGGGGATAGCCGAGGTCGTGCAGTGCCGCGATACGCCGGAACAGCGCATCATCTTCGGCGACGATCATCCCGCCATCGCCAGAGGTCATGTTCTTGTTCAGTTGGAAGCTGAAGATGCCGATATCGCCGAAGCGCCCGACCGCCAGCCCGCCGACATGCGCGCCGGCCGCCTGGGCGCAATCCTCGACCAGCCCCAGGCCATGGGCGCGACAGATCTCCGCGATCTCGGTGATGCGGCCTGGCGCTCCGCTCATATGCACGCACAGCACCGCGCGGCTCTGGGGCCCGATCTTGCGCCGGAGATCTTCGGGATCGATGCAGAAGGTCTCGTCGATATCGACCAGGCGGGGAATGGCGCCGACCCGCACCACGGCCGAGAGGCAGCTCACCCAGAGATAGCCGGGCACGAAGACCTCGTCGCCCGGGCCGACCCCAAGCGCCGACAGCGCAATCGTCAGAGCCGCCGTCCCCGACGACACCCCGAGCGCGTGGCGATGTCCGAAGGCTTCACACCATTCGCGCTCCAGGGTCTCGACCATATGCTGCGGATCGGGGCCGTAGAAGCGGAATGGGCTGCGCGCGCGCACGACGCGATCGACCAGTTCGCGCTCTTCTTCGCCGATCCAGTGGACCCCAGGCAGTTCCCAGGGCAGCGGCTCGCGCCGGACCGGAACACCACCGTCGATGGCGAGCCGATTGGCCCGCTCCTGACCAATCCGCGATCCTGTCTCGGCCAGATCGGTCATGAATATCTCCTGTAGGCAGCTCGTCGGCCTGGGGGCGGCCAGACCATCAAATCCGGGAAGATGTTGATCTCGCCAATGCACCGCTTGTAGCATGAAACAGAAGAACAAATCCGGCATTTAATTCTGGAAATAATTCGAAATGATTAGAAATATTTGGATTTACAGATTACGAGATCCAATATTATTGATCTTGATGCTCATATTCGCCAGCGGAACTGCTTTCGGCTTCGGTATAGCATCTGTCTCCGGCGTTCTGGATCTTATAAAGGCAGAGTTTGGACTTTCGGAACGGGGGGAACAGCTCGTCGTCGGGATCCTGGTACTCGGCTGCTTCGTCGGCGCCGCCATGGCCGGCCCCATCTCGGCCCGATGGGGCAGAAGACGGACGATCATGCTGGCGGCCGCGCTCGGCGGGCTCGGCTATACGCTGATCCTGGCCAGGTTCGGACTTGGCGGATTGCTGGCAGGACGCAGCCTTGCCGGGCTGTGCATCGGCCTGCTTTCAATGGTGGTACCGATGTACGCGGCCGAGACGACGCCGGCGCGCCGGCGCGGCGCGGTGGTCTCGATGTTCCAGCTCGCAATCACCCTTGGCATTCTCGGTGCCTATGGCGTCACGCTCGCCTACGCAGCACGCGTGCCCTGGCCGATCCTGCTCGGCGCCGGCATCCTCCCCATTGGCCTTTGCCTGCTGGCAATCCTGCTGCTGCCCGAAAGCCCGCGCTGGCTGGCGGCGCGGGGTGACCACGCAGCGGTTCTGAAGGCGGCGCAAACGCTCGGCCTCGCCGATGAATGGCGGGAGGCCCGGCCCGTCCTCTCCCATGCCGGCGCCAGCCGCGGCGCTCTGCTCCGGCGCGGCAGCACTGTAGCTGTGCTTCTGCTGTGCAGCGCCCTCTTCGTGCTGCAGAACCTGAGCGGCATCGACGGCATCCTCTACTACGCCCCCCGCATCTTCCAGGAGCTCGGCTTCTCCGCCGGAACCGCCGCACTGGCCGCTACCTTCGGCCTAGGCCTTGTCAATGTCCTCGCCACGATCGCGGCCATCGCCATGGTTGATCGCCTGGGCCGCAGGCCGCTGCTGATCTTCGGCTCGGGAGCGATGGCGATCGGGCTCGCCGCGGTCATCGTCGCCTCCCAGCTCGGCTGGCCCTGGGTCGGCCTGGCGGGCCTCGCAGTCTTCATCGCGGCCTTCGCGCTGAGTCTCGGCCCGCTGCCCTATGTGCTGATGTCGGAGCTTTTTCCGACCGCGATCCGCGAATCCGGCATCGCCATGGCCTCGGCGACGAGCTGGCTCTTCAACGCCTTGATCGCCTTCACCTTCCTGTCGCTTGTGGCAGCGATCGGCCTCTCCGGCGCGATCGCGCTGTTCCTCGTGGTCTGCCTGCTCTCGCTCAGTTTCTGCCTGGCCTTCACCCCGGAGACGCGCGGTATCCGGCTCGAAGAGATCGAGGCGGCCGTGCTGGCTGGACGCCCCTTGCGGCGTATCGGCGGCTGAGGACGCGGCGAACCGATCCGGCACGCCCTGACGCATCGATAAGTCGGGGCGCGATGACGGTGCTCGCCAAGACAAGCGGTTGAGAGGAGACCCGACGCGGCTCCTGGCCGTCTCACCGATTTTCTGGTCGCGGCTCTCGGCGGCGATCCGAGCGCTCAGCGATAAACAAGAACGGGAATCTTGGAATGAGTCAGAACCTTTACGGTCTCGCTGCCGAGCACAATCGCAGCGATGCCGCGGCGGCCGTGCGATGCCATGGCGATCAGGTCACAGCCTCGCGCAACAGCGGTGTCGATAATGGCTTGATAGGGGTGCTCGTTCTCGACCTGAATGGCGTCGCAACGTATGTCCGCGGCCGCAGCCTTCTCTTGGGCGGCGGTGAGATACTGCCTCGCTCGCGCTTCGGTGAGCTCTTGGTAGTCCTCCAGCGTCGCGACCGCCCTGCCGGGTTCAGAGGCGAAGATGTGAAAGGGCTCCGTTACAGCGAGCAATGTCAGTCGGGCCCTGACGGACTTGGCAAGCTGCGTGGCCTGCTCGACGGCTGCGGCGGACAAGGGTGAACCGTCAGTCGGAACCAGAATGTGTTGATACATGGCGTCCTCCCCGCAGCAGCCAGGTGCGCGACCTCCGCGTTCGCAATGTCCAATGCTCCGGGCCGAAGGCCACGCAAAAACAGCGAATTCGAAGCATTAGTGGCCGGTGGAATCCCGGTTCATTTCCTCCAAAATCCCGCGCATTGCATCGAACTGGGTACCGAAACCTTTCCAATCTCCGGACTTCAGTCGCTCCATTGCTTGATTGTAGCGATCAAGCGCCTCCCGTGCTTGACTTGGCGCTGGCCTTGTCCCGGGCATCCCCTCTGTCGCGCGTGAAGCTGCCGGCGCAGCACCGGGCTCTATGAATAGCGCCGACAAGGCCTCGGCGAGTGTTTCCTTCATCACCACGTGTTCACCGTAGGCTGCGATCACACGTTTCAGCTCCGGCAGATGTCCGTGCTCCGCTCGCAAATAGAGTGGCGATACATAAAGGATCGAGTTCTCGATCGGGATTACGAGCAAGTTCGCACCGCGGATCACCCGCGAACCCATCTGGTTCCACAACGTGATTTGTTGGGAGATCTCGGTACTCTGATTGATCCGCGCTTCGATCTGGAACGGCCCGTAGACAAGCTTCTCCTTGGGAAATTCGTAAACGATCAGCTTGCCATAGCCCGGACCATCGCAGCGCGCGGCGAGCCACGCGATCATGTTGTCGCGGCGGCTGGGCACCATCGGGAGCATGAGGAAAAACTCAGCATGCGATTCTCCGGGCAGCCTCATGATGATGTAATAGGGCGTCATCATCGCGGTGCCGCCGCCCCCCGGTTGCAGGGGGAATTGCCAAAGATCTTCGCGGTTATAGAAAACGTCGGCCGCCTCCATGTGGTAGGTTTGATAGAGCCGCGCCTGAACCAGGAACAGGTCCTCCGGATAGCGAATATGCTTCTGCAGGTCTGAAGGCATGGCCGCGAACGGCTTGAACAGGCCCGGAAAGATGCGCTGGTAGGTCGCGGCAATCGGATCACCGGGATCCATCAGGTAGAAATCGACGGCCCCGCTGTAAGCATCGACGACAGCCTTCACCGAATTTCGAATGTAGTTGAGATCGCCATCTTGCGCAGGCTGCGCATAGGGGAAATAGGAGCTCGTCGTATAGGCATCCTGCATCCAGAGCATCCGCCCATTGCTGATGACCAGATAGGGATCATGATCGAGCCGGAGAAACGGAGCGATCGTTCGCACCCGTTCCTGGATGTTGCGGCGGATCATGATCCGGCTATCGGCAGTGATATAGCTTGAGAGGAGCAGGTTCGGGTCGTTGAAGTAATAGGCGAACAGCATTCTGCTCGCCATCACTCCGATCGGAACGCCACCTGTGCCGTCATAGGCCGCATAGACATTGTCTTTGCCCTTCGGATAATCGAACTCCGGTGTGCTTCCCTTGACAATGACGTAGCTGTCGCTCTCTTCGCCGTAGTAGATGCGCGGCTCAAGGATTTTGGGACCTCCGTCTGCGACGGGTGGGATATCCCGCAAATAGAGGACGGGTAGTCCTTCGGTACTCTTTCGGGTGACCGGGCTCATCACCGCGCCATTGCCGTGAGTAAACAGCACGTGGCGGTTGACCCATGTCTGGGCATTCGGCGGCAGCAACGAGGGCCGTAGTTCGCGAGCCGAAAGCATCACGCTTTGGTAGGAACCATCGAGCCAGTAGCGATCAACGTCAGGATCATGGAATTTGTAGTAGGTGCGAATCTCCTGCAGCTGCGCGTAAGTATCCGACAAGGGCAGTTGGTCCCACAGCCTGATATTTTCGATTGTCGCCTTGTTGGCCGCTAGCGTGTCGAGAGATAGCTTCTGTTCCGCGGCAAACGGCTTGGCTTCGATCTGATCGAGATTATAGGCCTGCCGGGTGAAAGCGATGTTGCGTTCGATATACGGCTTCTCCAGCTGCAACTCGCTTGGTCTGACGAAGAACTGCCGGAACAGCGCGGGGGCTGCGCCGGACAGCACGACTGAGCCGATGGCAACGAGCATGAACGCTGCGGCAGGAAGCCAGTAGGTACGCATCCAGATGTTTACCCACGCGGCGAACGCCGCGATGATCGAAAACCCGATCAATAGCCACAGGCCCGGTAGCCCCACATGGACATCGGTGTAACTGGCACCGACGACCACACCGTTATCGCCATAGAGCAGCAGATAGCGGTCGAGACCATAGGACCAAGCCTTCACCGCGAAGAGAAGACCGAGCACTGCCGAGCCGTGAGCGATCACTGTCTGCGATATTGATCGCCGCGGCACGTCGTATTCGATCTCGCCATGCACCCAGTAGATCGTTCCGGCGAAGAGCGCGCTCAAAACAAGCGTGAGCAACATCCAGTTCTTGAGGAGGAAATAGGCAGGCAATGAGAAGAGATAGAAGCCGATGTCCTTGTTGTAGAGCGGGTCGTCTGCGCCATATGGCACCTGATAGAGAAACCGCAGGAAGATGCCCCAATTGCCGGCTTCCGCCGCGGCGACGAGCAGCGCGAGCAAACCAGCACCGCCTGCAACAACCCAGGGCCAGGGCAATCGATCGCGCGCGAGCGCGAGCAGATCGGGCAACAGCACGGTGCCCGGGGGTTGCCACGTGAGGCCGGCGACAGCCTGTATCGGCGGCCGCCGGGCAAAACGCACGGCCAGCCATCCGTTGAGCCAAAGAACGACGGCAGTCGCCGTCCAGACAGCAAAGAAGACGACAGCTTCAGCTTCGATTGTTGTCCAAAAGACCTGCAGATAACCGATCGAGGAAAACCACAGCCAATCGACCAGCCAGTCACTCGCGAGCCCGAGCAGGACAAGGCAAAGCCCGACGACGACGGCCGCAATGACGAGCCTGACCACGGCGTTCTGCCGTGGCGCCTTCCGTCCGGGTCCGGCGATCCCGATCGTCATGGTCCAATTATAGCGGAAATGAGGGACGCCTGCCGCTTCCTTCGTGATCAGGATCGCGCGTCAAGGCGACGCGACGCCGATGCTCAAAACTCTATCGCCGGGACCGTGGAACGAGTGAAGCTGTTTCGAACTCTTGGGGGCAGACCGGATCAGCCGATCGCGTCCTCGCGACGCCGCCTGTCATCTCCAGCGGCTCTCGCATCCGCTATCGGCCGGCGAACTGCGGATTGGCAATCGCGATCATATTGAGGTCGTCGGGGATATCCCCCATATCGCCGTGATTGAGGGAGTCCTTGCTGTGCAGACGGTACAGGCGACCCTTGTCGCGGCAATTGCAGCCGCCGCATTGGCGTTCTCTCCCCTTTCCGCCGCGACGGGGGAGAACAGCAGAGCTGCATTGATCATTTCCGTCGACGGCGCGATCGGACCGGCGACGGCCGGTTACGTGAAAGACGCTCTGGCCAAGGCAAACGAACGACGCGCCGAAGTTGTCATTCTGCGTCTGAATACACCGGGCGGCCTCGCGACCAGCATGCGCGAGATCGTCGCAGACGTGCTGGCCTCATCCATTCCTGTCGTCGGTTACGTCTCTCCTTCCGGCGCCCACGCGGCCAGCGCAGGCACCTATATCCTCTATGCGACGCACATCGCAGCAATGGCGCCGGGCACCAATCTCGGCGCGGCGACGCCGGTACAGATCGGCGGTCCGGTACCCGGTCTGCCGAGCAAATCCACCGACAAGGACGGCAAGGACAAGAAAGATAGCGCCCAGCAAACAGAGCCGACGGATGCGATGACGGCGAAGATGACGAACGATGCCGTCGCCTCAATCCGCAGCCTGGCCGAGTTGCGCGGACGCAACGCCGATTGGGCCGAGAAAGCTGTCCGCGAGGCAGCCAGCCTTTCCGCCAGCGCTGCGTTGCAGGCGAATGTCATCGATCTCATCGCGCGCAACCCGACTGAGCTGCTCAAGCAAATCGATGGTCGCGTCGTGGAAATTGCGGGTGGCGAAACCCGGAATCTGGCGACGAAGGATGCAACGATCGGGGCGCTCGATCCCGGATGGATCTCGCAATTTCTGTCGGTCATCACCGACCCCAACGTCGCCTTCATTCTTCTGCTGGTCGGCGTCTACGGTCTGATTTTCGAATTCGCGTCTCCCGGCGCCATCGCGCCCGGGGTGGTCGGCACGATTTGTCTGCTGCTGGGTCTCTATGCCCTCAACATGCTGCCGATCAACTATGCCGGCCTCGCGCTGATGCTGCTGGGGATCGCACTCTTCACGATCGAGGCCTTCACTCCGACTGCGATCGTCGGCATCGGTGGGATCATCGCTTTCGTGCTCGGAGCGATGATGCTCTTCAAAGTCGAAGCACCGGGATATCGCTTGTCATGGTGGGTCATTGGCATCGCGGCGGCGATGTTCATTGGCCTGATTGTCGTCATATTCAGTTCGCTCAGGCGAGCCCGCAAAGGTCCTGCACGTGTCGGTGCACAAGCCATGCGCGGCCTGTCCGCCGAGGTCCTCGACTGGGCTGACAGAGAAGGCCACGTCTTCACACAGGGTGAGCGCTGGCAAGCACGCAGCGCGGAAGCCTTCAGACCAGGAGAGATGGTCGAGGTGGCTAGCATCATGGATCTGACGCTGATGGTGCGTCGGCGGCCGGGACTGACCGCCGGCGAAGGAGGTGCGCGGTGATGCTCGATTGTTTGATCTATGCACTGCTCGCGATCGCCGTGATCGTATTCTTCTCTTCGGCCATTCGCATCCTGCGGGAATACGAGCGCGGTATCATCTTCACGCTCGGACGCTTCTCCGGCGTGAAAGGCCCGGGCCTCATCATTCTGATTCCGTTCGTCCAGCAGATGGTGAAAGTCGATCTCAGGGTGATGGTTCAGGACGTGCCGCCACAGGACGTGATTTCCCGCGATAACGTCTCCGTCAAGGTAAACGCCGTTCTATACTTCCGCATCATCGATCCCGAGCGCGCAATCATCAAAGTCGGAAATTTTATGATAGCGACCAGCCAGCTGGCACAGACCACACTGCGCTCGGTGCTTGGAAAACATGAACTGGACGAGATGCTCGCGGAGCGGGACAGACTCAACGCCGACATCCAGGAGATTCTCGATCAGCAAACCGACGCCTGGGGCATCAAGGTCACCAACATTGAGATCAAGGATATCGATCTCAATGAAAACATGGTGCGCGCCATCGCCAAGCAGGCCGAGGCGGAACGACTTCGGCGCGCGAAGGTGATCAACGCGCTGGGCGAGCAGCAAGCCGCCGAGAAGCTGGTCGAGGCAGGTCGGATACTTGCCCAGGAACCGCAGGCGATGCAGTTACGCTATTTCGCGGCGCTTCACGACATCGCGGGAGAGCGATCCTCGACCGTGGTCTTTCCTGTACCAATGGATCTGCTCGACCATCTGAAGCCGCAGCGGAGCGGAACAACGTGACCTTGGTCATCGCGTTGGAGAATGGCGCGCCAATCCAGGTGGTTTCTCAATGGCAAGGACATCGCCAACCGCAGCGTAGACTTTGTCGAGGGCTGCCGTCTGGACGAACCGCTGCAGCATCGTGATGTGCGGGCGGTGCGTTGCATCCAATGCGTAGCCCTTTGGGAAAACCTCGCGTAGGCGGGCATTGGCAGCCTACGCGTGTTTGACCATTGTTGCGTCCGGTTCCAGCGCGATGCCGATGGCCGTGACGGGATTTTCCTGCGCCGCCCCTGGGCCGGCCGGCAATCCTAAGCCTGTTACTAACGGGCCATGAAGTTCAGATATTTATGCATTTTACTTCTTCCGCTTCAGACCGATGTGCTCGAGCGCGGCACGACCTAACGGATCACAATCGGCCGTCGATCAATGACGACGGGGCGCGGGCGAACGATCGTGCGAGGAGCGACCACAACGGGCGGGGGAGCAACGACGACCGGGCGAGGAGCGACAACCACGGGGCGCGGCGCAACGACGACGCCCCCCCCAGCCCGAACGCAGCCGCCGAGCGGCCCGCGATAGAAGCCGACAGCGCATCCGCCCGCGACCTTTGTGACGCCGTATGCCTTCGCTTGCGAGAGAGCGGATGACATCGGCATCGCCTGCGCCCCCAACGATGTCAGGACGAGGAAAGTAACGCTGATGGAGGTCAGGACAATTTTTGCGAGCATTTGATTCGGTTCCAATCTATTTCGAAATATGGCCGCGCAGCATCGAGCCGGTGCTTGGGGTCTTATTGCGCAGAGAACGCTGCGGCTTCCGCATCGCAGCCGCTAGCGGGCTTATTGGCTTGACGCATCTTTAAAACCTCTTCGCGCGCAGCCTTCATGTCGGCCACAAACGAGCCATCAGCGTGCAGTCGGGCGAAGGTCGCTGCGGCCATGGTCCGGCCCGCCTCAATATCGCTTTGCCAATGCGCGTTGCAGATGACCCGGCTCCGTCCAAATGCCAGGCCACGGGCCAGGAGTTCGTTCGAACGTTCCGGATTGATTTCCGCCAATGCAAGTGCCCAACCCCACCCGACTGCCGAATGGCCTGACGGATAGGATCCATCGGTCCGCAGAACACTTTCGTCGGCAGGCGTGCACGTGGTTTCGGAATGGGCCACGAAAGGACGAGTGCGGTGAAATTTGTTCTTCATGCCGTAGGTGGAGAGCCCCACATCCAGGAACATCCTCCGCATCAACGTATAGAGTTGGGGCGTGTTTTCCGCGTTGATCGAAAACCCCATGGCGCAAGAAAAATTCTTGGCCGGCTGCGGAAAGTTCAGATCGGCATCACGTTTGGCCAGGTCCCAACGCGCCGTCCCTCGCAAGGGAACCGTTGCCCGCCTGGCGTCCTCATCCCGCGCAAGCGAGGCTGATCCTTCGGCCGGCGGCGGCGGAAGCAGCTTCAGGCTGTCGGGCAAATCGTTTGTCTTCAAATAGGCGGGCAGGAGATCCAGGTGAAGATCGGGTGCCTGCAAGGAAGGGACATCCGGTGTTGTCTGTGCCAGAGCCGCGCCCGCAGCCAAAAGTGCCAGGCACGACGCCGCAGCAAAACGCATCATCCTATTCATTCGAAATTCCGTGAAAGAGACCAATTTTGATGCGCGACCGCTCGCGCGGCTGTTCACGAAGACGGTCCCTGCCCGGGCCGGCCAGGTAGGGACCGCCACGTCATTGGGCGCGGCGCGCTTTTTCAGCCTTCAAAAGTACATCGATGGCATTGATGATCGTCGATCCTTGGTTCGCCTTGCAATAGACGATCAGCTCATGGATCCCTTCTTTGACCCTGGGCAAATTGACGGACGATTTCTTTCCGAGGCCGTTATACCAGCCGCTGTACCAGACCCCGAGAAAGTTCGCATCTTCCTGGAACGTCCCGGCGAGTTGCCCGCAGGTCAGTTTCTGGACATTGACGTACCCATTCTTGTCGGCATAGGCGCTCAATTCCGTCTGGGCCTGGGCCGGGACCAGCGCCGCCGAAAGCGTAACGGCAAGAACAAAGGCGAGTGGTTTCATCATCGAATTTCCCGTTCGTGAGTCAGCAGCGGCTTCGGCCAGAATGTGCCTCCGCCCGGCTCTGAAGAGTGGAGTTTCCGCGTCATCGAAATTTGACGGGAGGCGGCGAAAATCGTGCTCGCCGCCTCCGGCTGGTCGGCGCTCAGTCGAGATAGTCGACCTTCAGATGCCGGATCTTGCCGTTGAAGGCGAAGGGCTTGCGGTCGAAATACGCGAGCGAGACGGGGGAATAGCTGTCCCGGCCGACGTCGAAGGCGTCATTGGCCGTGAAGGTCAACGCTGCCGAGCGTGGAACACGCCCCTTGCTGACCTCCTTGCCGTCCACCCGGATGATGATGTCGAGAGGCGCGGGGCGGACGCCGCTGGCCTTGCGTGTTTCGACTTCGATCTTGACCTTTCCGGTCGGGAGCGGGGCGGACGTTTCCAGCTGCGTCCGCTCGATCTCGAACAGATTGTACTCGTAGTTGAGCTTCCCGTTCTCGACCCACAGGGCGACACCACCCGAGATGGCGCCGAGCGCGTAGAGCACGCCCTTCGAGTCGGGCTGCAGATCCGCATCGATGGTGACGAGGTTGCCGCGTGATCCGAGCCGCGGCGCCGTGAACTCGGGAACGCCGACGACCTCCTGCGTGTAGTTGAAGGTCTTGGCGGGATTGGACGGTGCGTCTTCCGGGTGGAAGATCGCCGACCATAGCCCGCCGCCGACCGGATCGACCTTGTTGTCTTTCGCGCTTACCTCGAAAGCCTTTTTCAGCTCCTCGAGCTTGCCGGGATTGGCGGCGGCGACGTCCTTCGCCTGCGAGAAATCCTTCTTGAGATCGTAGAGCTCCCAGACATCGTCCTTCGGCGACCATGTCATGATCGAAGGATCGACGCCTGTCTGCCAGGGCACTCTGGGTCCGAAGGCCGAAGCGATCCATCCGTCCTTGTAGTAGGAGCGGCTGCCCATGACCTCGAAATACTGCTCCTTCTTGCGGTCCGGCGCCGTCGGGGACGCGAAGGAATAGGTCATGCTGGTGCCGTCGAGCTGGTCCTGGCTGATGCCGTCGACGAGCTTCGGCGGCGTGATCTGCAGGATGTCGTAGATCGTCGGCACGATATCGTTGACGTGATGGAACTGCGGACGCGGCGCCTTGTCCGCCTTGATCCGGCTCGGCCAGGACACCGCGAGCGGCGTGCGCGTTCCGCCAAAATGTGCGGCGATCAGCTTTGTCGACCGGTGCGGCGTGGAGCCGGCCCAGGCCCAGCCGGCATGGTACATGTTGTCGACCTTGGGCGACCCGAGCACATCCAGGCCGCCGAGCTCGTTCATGGTGCGGATATGGTCCTTGATCTCGGAAGGAATGCCATTCTGCGCCAGGAGTTCGCTGATCGTGCCGTTCTGGCCTTCCGCACTAGAACCGTTGTCGCCCCAGATGTAGAAGACCAGCGTGTTGTCGCGGATGCCGAGCTCGTCCAGGGCATCGATCAACCGGCCAGCCTGTGCATCGGCGTGTTCGGTGTATCCGGCGAACACCTCCATCAGCCGACGCTGGAATGGCTTTTCGTCCTCGGGAATATCGGCCCATGCGGCAAGGGTCTTCGGCCGCGGCGTCAGCTCGGTGTCTTTCGGGATCCAGCCGAGTTCTTTCTGGCGGGCGAAGACGCGCTCGCGCATGACGTCCCAGCCTTCGTCGAACTTGCCCTTATATTTGTCCGCCCATTCCTTGAAGATGTGATGCGGACCGTGGGAGGCGCCGGGGGCCCAATACATGAAGAACGGTCGATCCGGCGTCAGCGCGTGGACCTGCTTCATCCATGAGACAGCCTTATCGGTCATGTCTTCGGTGAAGTGATATTCCTTCTTCCCTTCGGATGGAACCACCCGGACCGTGTTTTCGACGACCGCAGGCTCCCATTGCGAGGATTCTCCGGCAAGGAACCCGTAGAAGTAGTCGAAGCCGATCCCCTGCCCCGCCGGCCAGTTCGTATAGGGGCCGACGGCCGTGGTCTCGTTGGCGGGCGTATTGTGCCATTTTCCGAAGGCACTCGTCGCGTAGCCATAATAGCCAAGGACCTTCGCTGCGGTCGCAGATGTGCGCGGGATCCGGCCTGAATAGCCATCCCAGTCATTCGCCAGTTCGGCGATCTGGCCGTAGCCGACGCGATGGTGGTTGCGCCCGGTCAGCAGCGCCGCTCGGGTGGGTGAGCACATCGCGGCATTGTGGAAGCGGTTATAGGTGATCCCGTCTCCGGAAACCCGGCTCAACGTGCGTGTATCGATCACGCCGCCGAAGGTGCTCGGAAGCGCCGGGCCGACGTCGTCGAGCATGATCACGACGATGTTCGGCGCATTGGCAGGGAGATGCGACTTCACCGGTAGGGGGCTGTAGGTCGACTCCGCGATCGTCGGTCCGGCTTTGCTCCCGGAGGGCGTTGGCGGAAACGGCAGCGTGTCCTGGGCTGCCACGGGCGATCCCAACATCAGGAGCGTCGTGCTTACGCCCAACCAGCGCGCTCTGAATTGGTGACTAAGAGGCCGTTTCATTCAATTCTCCGTTCCGAACGACACATCTGAACCCGACATGGCTTGTCGACATATCGATCGCCTCGGCAGCGCAATCTGGCATCGCGCTTGCCCGCGTCGCGTTCACTGCATTCACCTCCGCTTTCGCGGCCTTGCGATCGGCGAGGAAGGCCGGATCGGTCTGCGATCAGCAGGCGAATTCCGTTGCGAGCATTTCGGGCATGGGCAGCCTGCCCGTCTTGCCATTTCGCGCCAGTCGCAACCGGCAATGGTCCGTCATCGCCGATCACGAATCCCCTCGGGATTCGGCCTTGCAAAAAGCAACGATTCGGTGATCGCCGGCGCTTGTTCCGTGGGAAACGGCTCCAAGATCGCTGGAAACGAACTCAGCGCTGAATCAAGTCGGAGCGACCGTCATGCCTCGGAAATCATGCTGATGAATTGCTCCTTATCCAAATTCCGACCACTGACGACTGCAATTGAAGTGCGGCCTTGCAGCAGAATTGGTTCGGCAAGCAAGGCAGCTACCGATAGCGCTCCGCCGGGCTCAGTCACCAAGCCGAACTCCGCATACAATGCGGATACTGCGGCGCGGGCGTGATTGTCTGCGACACGGCCACTTTGGTTCCCGATCGCATATGAATGTCGAAGGGCAACGCGCCTGTCATAGGGGCAAGCAGAGCATCGCATATCGATGTCGCGTGGCTCTCTATGGCCACCCGACGTCCAGCAGAAAGGCTTCGCGCGAGGTCGTCAAAGCCGAATGGTTCGACCGCAAGCATGGTGGAACCGCTACCAGCGATCGCGAGCGCACAGCCCGCCGATAGGCCTCCGCCCGATGCGGTAGCGATAAACAAGTCGGGAACCGCGCCGAGAACAGATGCCTGCTCCATCGCTTCTGTTGCAACGGTCGCGGCTCCAGCGATGATTCACCGCCTGGGGTCCCTTCGGACTCGGCGCAGGCGGAACAAGCAAGACCGCCGCGGCAAGTCATCTGGAGAACGTAATTGGCCTGGCCAAGTCTGTAATGGCCGTGCACCGCGCCGAACGCCAGCGCGACCTGGAGCCCATCAAGGAAGTCGATCCCCTCGACATGCCGCCGCTGCGCTTCGGCTCTGGGACTTGGACCGCTGCGTCGCGCTCCTACGCCGTCATTCTATCGACGATCGGGCCGGCACGCACCTGCGCTGAATTCGCGCGCCGCGATCCGCTGGAAGGAATCGGCTTCGCGTGGCAGCGATCCGATGCGCTTTCCGCCCCAGCCGGCGATCGGTGGTTCGGGGATGCAGAGGACGGTCACGCCATTTTTTCCAGAATGTCGCGAAGACCGTTTATTCTCTGCCTTGGCAAACCCTGCGGGTTAGGACTGCTCATTGAATGCATAAATTGGGTGGCTCGAACCTCTGACGGGCTCATCCCGAACTCCTTTTTGAACGCTCGAGTGAAACCTGAGGGGTCTGCAAACCCCATTTCCTCGCCAATAGCTGCGATCGGGCGGAGATTGGTGCCCCTTGATAGCTCGGAATAACATTTCTTGAGACGCCGCCGCTGGATATAGTTCTTTACCCCGCCTTCGGCTTCCAACAGGCGATAAAGCTGAGAACGCGACATACCTGCTTCTCGGCACAGGAAGTCAGGACCAAAAGCGAGCCTATGTAGATTTTGATCGATTATTTTTCGAACGCCATCCTTACGCACAACTGCGATCGGGGTGGCCGCCTGGGCAGCACTGTCTTTTGACGGAGCAATACAGGCAAGCACCATCCCCCGGACTGCGGATTGTAGAGCCGGCGCATTCGCTCCGGAACAAGCCGGTGCATTCCTCGCCAACAACACCAGGAAGTCCCCTAGTAGTTGGCCCATCGCTCCTGGAATCGCTCTTCCATCCATCCCGTCCAGGACGGCCGCGAGCTCCGGAAAGCTATCTCGTGGGAGATAAAGCTGAACCCGCTCATCATCGTCTCTGGCGCTCGTGAGCGTCCGCCCCAGCGAGGAAACGTAAGGTACTCCGGCAGGAACATCGATAGCACGATGACCGCCCACCTCTCCCGCTGTTCGCTTTCTGCCGACCGCGATGTTCCAATGGTCGATCGGATTTTGGCGAATAAGGCCGGCGCTTCTAATGGCTTGCAACCTGGGAGCTTGAACCCGGCTTAAGCCAAACCCGCCGAAGTTCCAGGTTTCACAGGTAGCCACAAATCCTGCTTCGGGCTCGTCAATGACCGCATTGAAAACAGTTCCGAACCATCCGCGCCAAGCGTCGAACTGCTTATTCGGAGAAAGTTCTTCCGTAGAGAATGATGCATGGACAACATTCATCCAATTTCCGTCCATCATTAACAAATTATTCTAGGAAATAACTATCAGACCTTCCTGTACCCTTACGTTAATAACGCCAGTAAAGCAACGCTCTGATCGAATTTATAGGATACTAACGCCTTGGGATAGAAGAGATTTTCAGCAGACAGCTCTCCGAGGAAGGATGCCGAATTGCGCACCACCGTAAAGTGAGTTCCCGGTCACCCGCAAACGCGACCGCGTGATCGTCGAGCGCGGCGGGTGGAAGATGATCGTCCGTGACAACGGCAGCAAGATCACCAGCGATGCCAAACGATGCTGATCGTCACGCTGCATCAGGCTTCACGCGCACGCGCCGCGCTACGAATCTTACTTGGGAACGATCCAGAAACGAGATCCGTTGCGGCTGCGTAGTTCAGCGAAGATGATCTCACCACTGTCCAGGCGCGCAATGTCGACGTCACAGATGGGTACAGCGCTCAGCGTTCTTAGTCCACGAATGTCCGGTGAAAACCCACAGTCGCACCCCACGGATTGCGCAAGGCCATCTCCGCACGGCTGGCAGAAAGCCGGGCCACTGCCCACGAACTCATGTCCATTACGGGGCATCGGACGCTTGAGGAGGCGGAGCGATACACCCGCGAAGCACGCAAGCCGCAGATGGCGGATTCAGCGATGAAGAAGCTTCTGGCTGACTCGACAATCGTCCCACCGAGACCGGAAGTGGGACAAATGAAGGAAATAAGCCCTATAAAACAGGCTCATTTGGCCGCAATGGCGCTCCCTAGGGGAAGGGGCGTTTCGCCACGAAACTACCGAAAAATACGGCCTTCTGAGCAGGTGGTCACGGTACGATGTATGACACTTTGTATGCCAATCCGTCACGCGGTTTTTTTGCAAGACCGAACCTCAAAGCGCTCGAAATGGGGCGACCTTTCGGAAAAGCCTGCATCTGTAGAGATGCAAACGCTGCATCTGTGGAGATGCAAAGCTTGCATCTGTAGCGACGCCCCCAAGTCCTAAAGAACCAAGACCTAAAGAACCAAGTCATACCGGCCGGCTGACGCCGACCGGGCTGCCGTTCTGGTGAAAAGTTGGATATCCGGAGCCCAACCGATTTCCATCGCGGCTACCAAAGACCGACCCAGCCGGGATCAAAAATCCGCCTCCTGAAAAAATCCGATCCGGTTCGGCCGAAAATCTGAACTACGCTCCGGCGGATTTGGCTGAGTTGCGGACCCCCTGCGTACTGGCGGCCTCGATCCGTCGCCTTGGTCGTTAGAGATGGCCGCCGCAGTTTGAGCGGCCTGCCTAGTCGCCTGATCTTTGTCAGAAAGCTCATCAAACAGACGAGCGCACTTCTCCCCCAAGACCTTCTGGAAGGAAATCCATTCCCATCCGGTCAACTCGTCGCCTGCATTTGCTCCAACGTACTTAGAACGCGCGGCCTTCAAAAAAGTGTCCAGCATCTGCCAAGTATCGAATGGAGCGTAGATATGCGAATTCCCGTAAAGATGGTGACGGTCGCTCTCGAAACGAAAATGCCCTACCTTAACAACTAGATTTCTTATGGTCTTATCTAAATTCCTACGACCATTTACGTTCACAGGCTGCAATATAGGGAGATCATTTTTCCCATATTGTAGGCTTCCATTCTCGTTCCGAATTCCATCGATGAAATGTCGTTCAGGAATTTTCTCAAACAACTTACCAAATTTGAGCGTACGCGCGTGAATCGCGATCCAGACCTTGAACTCATATTTCGTCAGACAATCCACAGCATCCGGAATTTTTGCGTACCAAAGATCGGAGACCGCCAAAAAGCCAACCTTGCACGCTTCCGCCAACCTGAAATGGTCACCGATGAATTTGTCCATCTGCGGGAACTCTGTGCCGCTGCGCGGACATAGAGAGTTCAAGAACTCGACATCCGGGCGAGTAATCCATGCCGCCCTGCGGCTGGGTTCCGCCGGCGCGGATGCCGCGCTTGCTCCCTGATATACCCGGTCCATAGCAAAGCCTCCGCCACATCGCCGCTCGTGTTATCAGAACACTTAACAAAAGCAACGTGAAGCCAAATCGATCTAGCGTCGTAGCTGACAAAGAGAAGTGTATGAGCTTAAATCTGTAGATGCGGTAGATTTAATTTTTGAAACCGGGTGCAAAATATTTCCCAAAGCGAGAGATTGACTTATATAAAATCCGTGTTCTTCTCATACATAAGGAGAGCAATCATGGACAAGGCGCACATTTCGTTCCGCATACCGGAGACTGATCTCCAAGCCGTCGATAGGATCGTGTTCCAGAGGCGCATCAGCAAGGCGCCCGGTCGGTCCGCAACGCGCGCCGCCGTCATCATCGATCTCATCAAACACGGCTTGGCGAAGAGCGCCGCTACCGAACAGAAAGAACCGAACCAGTGATCCCGTATGGCGATATCCGGAAGAGCGCCCCGGCCTCCGACACCCCGCACGACCGCGCCTCGCGCCGCCGCGCCGCTGCCACCATCGACCTGTTCGGAGGGCCAGCGTCCACGCATGGCCAGGGGCTTGATTTCAACACCAAGGCAGCTCCGGCCGCCCCGTCGTCCGGAATGGGCGTCAGCTTCGCCGATGCTTATGCGCCGTCGTGGAAGGCCGAGACGGCCCAGCGGGACGAGCGCGCCGCTCGCCTCGACAAGCTCCCGCTGGCTGTGCAGCGCCTAGCGACGGAACAGGGTGTGACGTGCCTCCCGACGATGGAGGCCGTCGCGATCATCTCCCGTGCCTGCAAGACGATGGGCGGGCAGGCGCAGTGCTTTTCCAGAGACATCGGCCGCGCCATCGGCGTTTCGACGCAGCGGGCCGACGAAATCCTCCGCGAGGCCGTCCAGCGCGGCTTCATCGAGCCCCGCGCCAACAGTTACTGGCGCTGCAAGCTCTGACCAGATCGGCGGGGTATCCCCCTCTGCTGCCCCGCCGCTAGCCCGGCCTGACGGTCCGGGCACCCCTAGGGGGCCGAGTTGCTTCACGGGCTCGGCCCTCGTTCTTTCTTGCCGATAGGAGCCTCTGCCATGGCTATCTGTGACCCTGACCCCGAAGCCCGCACGAAGATCATCCGCGCCGCCCTCGTCCCCATCGCCGACAAGCTGCGCCAAGCCGGCGCCTCCGTCGCATTCATGGAACATCCCGGCCCCATCACGCACAGCGTCACCATGACGGTCACCACGCGAGGCCGGTTCTACAAGGCTGTCACGGCCGAGCTGGAACAGCTCGCAGCGCGCAACGGCGGCAAGGTCTACAGCGCAGACCCGGCCGACATTCTCGATGATGACGGGGAATGCCTCGCGATCCTCTCGCACACCATCGTCCGGCGCCGCGCTGCCTGATCCCATGTGTATCGTGTGCAGGTCGCCGCAACGGCTCGCCGTGGAAGCCTACCTACGGGCCGGAACCAAGTCCCTCCGCGCCATAGAGGCCGACTTCCCGGCTCTCAATAGGAACTCCCTGAGCCGGCACCATCGCATGCACATGACGGGCGCACCGGCCGGGACACCTTTTGCAAGGGGTTGCAACGGGGAGGACCAAGCTGCGCCCCAGAGCACCACTACCGTCCGCCGCCGCACGCGCCCCGTGACAGATGAAGAGGGACGTCTTCGCGCTGTCACGCTCATGCGGGCTCGCGGCTGCACTCATGCCGAGATTGCCCGCGCCCTCGGGGGCATCCATCCAAGTACCGTTCGAGAAGTCATCAGCCGCGCCAATCGCAACGCACTGGAGCAGGTTCGATCCGACACGGTGGAAGAGCTGGTCGCGCAGCATCGGGCCGAACGTCATGCCCGCGTGCAAGAGCTGACGGCGATCATCGAGGACGCCAAACAGCGGAACGATGTCAGCACTCGCCTGTCCGCACTCCGCGAGCTGCGCCATGAGGCCAAGGAAGATCGCGAATGGATGGAGAGGCTGGGCGCCTTCGATCACTACCGTCTCCACACTGCCGACCATCGGGATAAGATGCCCGGCCAGGAAGGCCTAGACGTGATGCATGAGGCGTTCCGCGAGATAGCGGACGCCATCGGCTCGCTCGATAATGATAGTAGAACGCACTGAGCGGCGACCCGGCTCCCGGCCTGCTAGTGTTCCGCCTCTTGCTGCCGGCTCAGCCGCAACGTTGCATGACGCGCTCTCGCCACGTGCAGTGACAGTGCCAACTGATGACGCCCAAGGCCGTATTTGACACCGGCGCTAAACACGAATTTTCGCTCCAGGAGAGCAAACCTTGATGAGCGCGAACTCAATCGCATTTAGACTACCATCGGGGCTCGGGTTCGTAGGCTAGCTTCACAAGCGCCTTGCTGGCATCGCCTCGTGACCCATAAGTGCCAATGCGGGCGCCCGCGTCTTCAACCGCTTGGATGCGGAAGAGATCCCAACGTTTGTCCTTGGTCGGCGATAGCCGATAGGCGCGGCCATTCTTGCGCATGAACAAGTCCTTCGAGGCGCCAAGAGCCGTCCACTTGCAGTCGGCTCCAGCAAGAAAGCGTTGCTCTAGCGCCTCCCGTTCCTCTTTCCGTCGTTGACGCCAGGTTGCCTCGAAATCGAGACGAAGCCGCTCAGTCTCGGCCTCAATAAACTCCTGCAATGCTCCGATGATCGCGGGCAGTTCCGTGCCATCAGCTAACTCACGAGCATACAGGGCGAGACATCCCTCCCGAAGCGCTTCGTCCGGATAAGAATTGTACCGCTCCTCGTGGATCGCCCTTAGCCGCTGAGCGACGTCCGTCGAAGTGAGCTTCGGTCCGGGCAGGCCGTTGAGAAAGCCGCGAAGGTCCTCCAATGGCAACCAGCACAACGCCGCGCCCCTCAGTACCTCCTCTCGTTGCCCTTCCCATTTGCGCCAGACAGATGGCTCGCGGTCGACTGCCTGAACGATCTGCTCCGCGAGACGGTCGACTGAGTTCGGATCGCGGAGATGACGAAGTGAAGGGCTGCGAACGTAATCGAAAATGAGCCTTCGCACGGCTTGGGAGCGTTCGGGACCAAACATGCGGCGGACCTCCTGAGACGTTGGCCGATCTCCCTCAGGCATTCAGCTAGGTACTGGTCCTTCACACCTCAATCGTGTTTGACCCCCGTTTCAAAGTTCCAGGCCCCGATCATTCTGGCTCGACGAGATCCGGCTCCGCCGGCCTGACTGATAAAGGCCCTGGACATGACCGTTGATCCGCAGCGCGGCTCGTTTCCATTCTCTGAATACCGATTGACTGCGGATTACCGAGACTGTTACGTTTGTAACAACGAACGTTGTTACAAACGTAACCCGGCGCGGAACATATGGCTGAAGGCAAATTTGTTTCGTACTTGCGGGTTTCGACCGCCAAGCAGGGCGCATCCGGCCTTGGACTCGAGGCTCAGCGCAAGGCTGTTGCGGACTTCCTGAATGGTGGCCGCTGGTCGCTGATTGCAGAGGTTGTCGAGATTGAGTCTGGCAAGCGCGACGACCGCCCCAAGCTTGAGGGAGCGCGGGCGCTCTGCCGTCTTCACAATGCTACGCTTGTCATCGCGAAACTCGATCGACTTTCTCGTGATGCTCACTTCCTTCTTGGCCTGCAAAAATCAGGCGTTCGCTTCGTCGCAGCGGATATGCCGGAGGCGAACGAAATGGTGGTCGGCATCATGGCCGTGGTTGCCCAGGCTGAAAGAAAAATGATCGGTACCCGCACCAAGGCGGCTCTTGCTGCGGCGAAGGCCAGAGGGACGCGCTTGGGAGGGGATCGCGGCAACTTATCCGCAGTATCCCACGAAGGACGGTCAGCGAGCCTCGCAGTGCGTCAGGACAGGGCCAAGCGGCGCACTGCTGATTTGGCTCCCATTATTGCAGAGATCCGGGCGAGCGGAGCTTCCTCGTTGCGCGAGATAGCGGCTCAACTCAATGCGAGCGGAGTTCCAACTGCGCGAGGCTGCTCGTGGTCCGCAGCGCAGGTTCTTCGGATCGTCCGCGGGGGCTGAAGTGACCCCGGGAGAATAGTCAGCGCGGTCGCCCTCTTGGGTTGGAGCGCCTGCCGCTTGACGGAGCGCTCTCGCTAGCCGGCGAGGGTGGCTCCACCGCTTCGAACGGCAGAGTGGGCTCACGATCAAATAATCTCGGCGCATCTGGTGGTGCCGTTAGGGCCTTTCGGTTGAACAAATCAGCCCAGACGACCGCTCCTCCCCACAGCGCCTGCAAGTCAAGCCCGACCGCGATAAGCGAGCATACTCGCGTCGCTGGGGCGTAGCGCATTAGCGAAAAAGGCACTGACGAGCGTCCCAGTCGGTTGTCCTCAGGCAGGTATGATACGGGCTGAAAAAGATAACCGCCGCGGTGCATATGATCGCAGTGCCAGCGATAATCAGGGCGACCTTGACGATATCGCTCATCTGACACTCCCTTGTTTTAGGATGGCTGCGGCGATGTTCATGGCTCAGAGCTCGATGTCGGAGGGCTTGGGCTTGGACGACGTCGTCTCGCTATTGGCCCCCTCGTCCCAAGTGAGGCCCCACTCCTTTGAGATGCTGTCTTTCATCATGACGAGATACTGGTCTCGCTGCATCCGATAGCAGAGCTGGAGGTCATGGGCGGGATTGAAGCGACAGTAGACGTGAAGGTTCGGGCGGCCGTCCAGGTTCTGGAAATAGCTGAGTTGCAGCGACCCGCCGCCGGTGAGGCTTATGACGACCTTGTCGACGCAATATTTGTCCTTGGTGTAGCAGCTGCGGCTCGTCTTACCGTCGCGCTCGAGCATCCACTGCCAGATCTCATTGGCGCGCTGCGCCGCGGTTTTGTTGGCAGCGACCTCGCGCGGCAGGTTGACGCCGTCACCGACGCGACGCCCGCGAGGAGCATCATCAGCCATGGCGGGAACCGCCAGCAACACGCCGGCGAGCAGGGTGATAACCGCCTTCATGGGTCTACTCCGTGAATAACAGGGTGGGTAGGCGTAGATCAGATGCCGTCGCCGTCGATGAACTGGTCGCGGGACCGACGGGGTTTCGTCGAGTATGTCGGGCGCCTGGTGGTCCAGCGCGCGCACGCGGATCGGACCTCCCCGAAATAGGTTGCCGGTGGGTCCCCCGCTTGTTATTTTCTGCCATAGTTTTGGTCGCCCCTGCCGACGTGTTGGGCCGGCACGGACATGAGCAGGGAGTTCAGCCGCCTTGCCACGTGACCTGAACTCTCTGCCGACAACCCGAGCGGGCATCGCGCGACTTGCAATCGCGCGCCTTGCGGAGGCGGGCGTGCCGATTGCGCCTCTGCTGAAGGATGTCGGCCTGGCCGAGGAAATGCTCGCCGATCGCTATCCAAGAGTACCTGTTCAGGGGCAGGTCGCCCTGCTGGACCGAGCAGCGACTGCGCTGAGAGATGACTATCTGGGCTTCACCCTGGCGCAGGACTTCGAGCCCCGTACGCTCGGACTGCTCTTCTACGTGATGGCGTCGTCGCAAACGCTTGGCGACGCACTGCAACGAATTGCGCGATACAGTTCGATCACCAATGAGGCCTTGGTTTTCAGTGTTGGCACGGCGCGCGAACTCCGCATCGGTTTAACCTACGCAGGCCTTCCGCGGTATTCCGACAGGCATCAGCTCGAGTTCTGCATTTTTGGAACCATCCGCCTCTGCCGCATCCTGACAGGGACGAGGCTTGTGCCGCAGCGCGTCTTGATCGCGCATCATCGGTCGGGGGATACCTCGGCAATGTCGCGGTTTGCCGGGACGACGGTCGAGTTCGGCGCGGATTTCGACGCAATTATTTTGTCCGCGGACACGCGGACGCGCCCCCTCGTGAACGCCGATCCTTACCTCAACGATCTCATGCTCGACGATTGCGAGGCGGCGCTGGCGCCACGCGCAACCAATGCGAGCCCACTTCGGGTCAACGTTGAGAACGCCATCGCTCCGCTGCTGCCTCACGGCAAGGTGCGTGCGGACGTCATCGCTCGTCAGCTTGGAATGAGCGAAAGGACGTTTATGCGACGGCTCGCCGATGAGGGTTTGAGCTTCTCGGAGATCCTCCAGCAAATGCGGCGCGACCTAGCGGTGCGTTATCTCAGCCATGGCGACCTCCATGTCTCCAAGATTGCCTGGCTATTAGGGTTTCAGGACGTCAGCGCGTTCTCGCACGCATTCAAGCATTGGACCGGACTGGCGCCGAGCCAGATGCGTTTGGCTGGTGCCTCAGCCTGATCGAGCACAGCCCCGACGCCGCCGGGCCGGCGTTCGAGGGGCAAGGTCAAATTACACCCACTTCGAGACTGCGCTAGAATTGCGGTACCGGATTGTCGCGGCAGTCGAAGGGCCCGCGCTGCGCGCCACGGCTACGGATGTTCGCGTTATAGAACTGGCCCATTGAGCCTGCCTCTACCAGGGCATTTACAGTTCGCGTACCGATTGAGCAGTAGTGATAGTATGAGGCGTCTAGGTTTATCACCATGTATTTGTGCTCCGACAGGTAACATACCCTCCGGATAAAGCTGCTACGAGTAATTTCTCTGCATTCAAACCGGCTCAGATCGACAGCTCCGCCATACCGAACATTTACAGTTTCAGCGCGCAATGGCCCAACTGCACAAATTGCGACAACAATCGATAGAATTATTCTTGTCATGCAAGCTTCACTCATCGGTCGGGTGAATTGCCTCGCATTCTTAAAGATGCGAGGCGACGCCGCTAGTTTAATGTCAGTACCTAGGAATTGACCGGCCGTAGCCGTTTCCGTACCCATTGTTGTGGTAATTGTAGTTCCCATAAGATCCGTAATTGTTGGATCTGCTGCTGTCTGGGTTGGTCCGATAGTGCCCGCCTGTGTAGCTCCCATTGCTGTTAAAATGCGGCCTAACATAGTGGCTGCTGCTACTCGATCCGGTTCCGTACGAGAAGCCGCGGTAACCTTGTGCGTATACATTTGACGCAGCAAGACACATGGTTGCAGCCAAGATAGCAATCTTCTTCATTTCCGCCTTCCATATCAGTACATCGGTCGGGATGCACTCTTTGCTGAGATTTACGCAGTCGGGTCAGAGCATCTCAGTCATGCACGCCCTAAACGGGCCAGATATACCGTTGAAGGGGTAGGCTTCTTGTTTTTTGCTGCCAAAGATTTGGCCTTTCTTGCCCAGACCATACGCGTCGAACATGTTGGTCGGGCATCTTCACCCGCGCGAACACGAGTTGCAGTGCCGGCGACATCGTCTGTTGCCGGGGAGGAGTGAGGTCGCGATCGTCGCTCATCGCGGTCTCCGGGGCAGTGGTGAAGGGTGACAACCGGACCGAGTTTGACAAGGCGCTGGCTCGCTGCCGGGTGATGGGCGCCAAGCTTGTTGTCGCAAATGACTCTCGCCTCGCCATGTCCACCCGATAATCCATTTTCGACCACCCCAAACGTGCGGAGATTGACGCGGCTCTGGCTAACAGCACGCCCCTGCGGGCCATTGCGCTTCAATATGAGGTGAGCAAGACCTCGCTGATCCGCTACCGGGACAAGGAAGCCCAGCCGGGCGCCCCAACCGTTGTTCGTGTTCGCTACCGGTCACAGCCCGTTGAGCCCCAGCCCATTCCGCCCGGCGCTCCTGACGATGCAAACGAAGGGGCCGCCTCATGTCCCCAGAGGTCACCGATGGCGAATGCAGCCTAGTCGATCCGACAGTTTCCAAGCTTCGTACCGTCGCCAACCTGATATCCTAGGGGCTGAGCCGTGCGGATATCGCTGCTCGTTTCAAGGCCCCGACACCGTGACGGAGTGGCATCGCCTTCGGATCCGCATGGCGTCGGGCATGCGGTCGAGCCGGCGCTGCAGGTCCTCGATCACCGCCTCATGCTCCCAGTGCTTTATGCGCGCTGTTTGCCGGTGGTGCATTTGTCCTTGACGCGGCAAGCTCCGCAGCCGTCGGCCCAGCAGGTGTGGAGCATCATAACCTTCTCGACCGACGAGAAGCGCCATGTGAGCGTCTCGCCGGCAGAAGGGTAGCGGGATGGTATCCAGGCCGCCCCGTCGCAGCCGGGCCGGCAAAGCCCATCGCTTCCAGATCGAGTTCGTCGATGAAGACATCTACCACCCGGACCGGGGGGTTATCTTCGCTAACGTAATCCTCAAGACAGTCAGGCAGGAGCTGTGTCTGCTGCCGGCTCTCGCCTTCGATGTAGCGCGCCATGCAAGCCCTCGGATCGCTCCAGAAAGCCTACCAGATCAGCCCGTTTCCACGTAGACAGGCCGTGTTCGACGCCTTCGATTTCGTCCGTGTCGAACGGGACCTTGGCGAGATCAGCAATCAGAACTTCCGCCATACGCGTAAAGTCGGGCTTGGGCGCGGCTTCCGAAGGTAGGTTGAAATTGCCGAACACGCCGAGGGTGTGGGCCATGCCGAAAACGTGCTGATCCTCTCGGCGCAGGCTGTCGCGAGCAGCGACGGCGACACGCAGTTGGCCGCTATTCTCAGCCGTCGTTGCAAGCCGCGGTCGTCTACATCGGCAGCAAAGCACCTCTGGGCGTGGAATTTCGAATTCCGCGAAAGCTATTCAACGAAATCGAGGCATCGCCAAGGGCGAAGACCGAAGGCGTCTACAAGGGCCGGAAGCCTTCCATCGACACAATGCAGGTTCGAGGGCTTGCCGCCGAAGGCGTCGGCGCGACCGAGATTGCCCGCCGCCTCGGCATTGGCCGCGCCTCTGTCTACCGTGTTCTGGGACCTGACCTAGGGCACTCTTCTTTGCACCCGGTTGCAAACCGTCCCTGCCTGCAGCGGGTCGGGGCCAACCGAGCCCCAATAGCATATGAATGGCCAGAGAACCTCTTCCCCTCCGGCCTGAGGGAAGCGACGCGGATAACTCTGCCGCAAAACGATCCAGTCTTTCGAGTCCGGATCATGCGCTGCAGCGCTTCTCGTTCGGAGCATCGCGAACGGGTCTGTCGGCGGGGGTTCGTCCTTCGCATTCGATTTGCCATTTCGAAACCAAGCATCTGAATCATATGTGGATTCTTTTTGCATTGTTTATTTGTTCTTTATTTGTTCCGATGTCATTGTGTCATAAATATTCCCAGCGATTCGGCGCGGAAAGATTCACATGAGCCCCTTTTCCCAACTCAGGCAGCAGGCAGGCCTCTCGATCTTGGAAACCGCCGAAAGGATGGGTTTTGACGAACGTACGGTCTATCGCTGGGAGAACGGCGACACCTCGCCCCGGAAGCCGGTCATCGAGCTGCTCCAGTCGCTGGCTGACACCCGCGGCGCTAGCGCTGCTCCGGGCAGCTTTACATTCATCGACCTCTTCGCCGGCATCGGAGGCCTGCGCCGTGGCTTCGAGCCGATCGGCGGCCGCTGTGCCTTCACGTCCGAATGGGACCGGTTCAGCCAGGAAACCTATCGGGCGAACTATGTCTGCGACCATGAACTCGCCGGCGACATCACGAAGATCGACGCTGCCGATATCCCGGCCCACGACGTGCTGCTGGCCGGCTTCCCATGCCAGCCATTCTCGCTCGCCGGCGTTTCAAAGAAGAACTCCCTGAACAGGCCACACGGCTTCCAGTGCGACGTCCAAGGAACGCTTTTCTTCGATGTGGCCCGGATCATCAAGCATCATCGTCCGAAGGCCTTCTTGCTCGAAAACGTCAAGAACCTGAAGAGCCACGACAAGGGGCGCACCTTTGACATCATCATGAAGACGCTGGAGGAAGACCTCGGCTATATCGTGAAGACGCGCATCATCGATTCACGATCGTGGGTGCCGCAGCACCGCGAGCGGATCTTCATCGTCGGGTTCAGAGAAGAAAACGGCTTCACCTTCGACGATTTGGTCCTCCCGCCCGAAAGCGAAAATCCAACGATGCGGCAGATCCTCCATCCGGAGGACGGATCGGAAGATTTCGATCCGAAATTTATCGATGATTGCGGCCGCGTGCTCAGCCGCTACACGCTCTCGGATCATCTGTGGGGTTATCTGCAGAACTACGCCGAGAAACATCGCCTGAAAGGCAACGGCTTCGGCTTCGGGCTTGTCGGTCAGGGCGATGTCGCACGCACGCTGTCCGCCCGCTACCACAAGGACGGCTCGGAGATTCTTGTGCGCCAGAAACGCGAGAACCCGCGCCGCCTCACACCGCGCGAATGCGCGCGACTGATGGGCTTCGAGAAGCCGGGCGAGAATGAATTCAAGATCCGCGTTTCGGATACGCAGGCCTATCGCCAGTTCGGCAACGCGGTCGTCGTTCCGGTCGTGGAAGCCGTCGCCCGACACATGGCGCCATGGCTGGCCATGGAAGATACGAGCGAGGAGCCCAAAAAGAAGAAAGTCCGTGCCATTGCCTGATGTTGTAGACCAGATCACGCGCAGCCGGATGATGTCCGGCATCAGGGGCAAGGACACCAAGCCCGAGCTCGCTGTGCGTCGGGGCCTGCATGCGAAGGGCTTCCGGTATCGCCTTCACGCGAATGACCTGCCGGGCAAGCCGGATCTCGTCCTTCCCCGTTACCATGCCGCCATCTTTGTGAATGGCTGCTTCTGGCACAGGCACGATTGCCACTTGTTCAAAATGCCGTCGACAAGGCAGGAGTTCTGGGCCGGGAAGATCGCACGAAATATCGAGCGCGATGCCATCGCGCGGCAGAAACTGCGCGACGCAGGTTGGCGCTTTCTCGTCGTCTGGGAATGCGCACTCAAGGGACGCACGCGCCTCGGGATCGAGGAGGTGATCGAGCGCATCGCGTCCTGGCTTACTGGAAGCGAGCCGTCCCTTGAAATCGGAGGCGCCCCGTAATGTCGCAAGGCGCATTCACTTTCGTTGAAACCAGCGCGGATGCAGATTTTCTGAAGCGGCTGTTCGAGCGCGCAGATCGCATCCTGCTCAAGAAGCTTTCGAACAATGATCGCCTCTGGGCGCGTCAAAAGCGGGACAGCGATGGTAATCCAACCGGCGAGATGATGAACAAGCAGGCTGGTCCCTATATCCCGCACGAACAACGCGACAGCGGCTTCTTTCCCTCTCTTGAGCTCAAGGAACGGAAGGACGGAAAGACAGACGAGATTTGGGAACGTTTCTTGGAGACGCGCTGGCCTCAGGTCCGTCAGATCTATCGCTCGCGACTGGTGAACTATCGCAGCAAGGGTCAGGAAACGCACCTCACCCGGCTGCCGAAGGAACTGTTCGCCGACCTTCTGCCCGCGTCGTTCCTCGTCATGGGGCTCATCACGCAGGGCGGCGAGACACACTATGAATGCCTGACGATCGACTCCGGGAGCGACGAGGCGACCCTCCTCGCGGAGATATTCGGGATCGACGTCGACTTTATCGTCGGGATCTTTGAACCGGCTACGCTGCGGGCGGAGGAACGCGAGAAGGTCCTCGACTTTGCCGAGCAGGTCATCGCAGCATGGATGGGAGGCGTGATCGCGCGTTTTGCGGCCGACAATGCCGCCATGCCACCGACCGTCGAACTCGCAAGACGCGCGCAGGCTTCCTTCCTGAAAAAGTATGGCCTTGCGAAAATCGATCCATTCGCACTCGACGCACCGGGAGACGCGCTGCGCGAAATCAGCCGGTCAATCGAGTGGGATCTTTTCCGCGACTATCAGCGCCGCGAGCGTTCGGTCGAGCTCGTCCGCCTGGTGCTCGGTGATAGCCCACGTAAGTTCACGCCTTCCGGGATCATTCGTCAGCTGATCGACGAATTGCCGGCGATCGATGCCCTGATGTTGTCAGCCGCGCAGCAGCGGAAATCCCGTGCCGGCTACTCCTACGAGCATCACATCGAGGCGATGCTTCTCGGCGGCTCCATCCCGTTCCAGAAGCAGGTCATCCTAGAATCGAAAAAGCGCCCTGACTTCATCCTGCCGTCGCTTGCCTACGTCGACAGCGGCACGCCTTCCGCGCAGACGGGCCTGATCCTCAGCGCGAAGACGACCCTTCGCGAACGATGGAAGCAGGTCGAACGCGAGATGAGCGGTCGCCGCCTCTTCCTGACAACAGTGGACGAAAACATCGCCGGCAGCGCCATCGAGGACATGGCATCGATCGGCGTGCACCTTGTCATTCCCGAAAGCCTGCTGAAGGCGAAGGAAACGGAATACGCCGGCCACAAAAATGTGCTGAGCTTCGTAGACTTCTCGAAAACCCACGTCAGACCGCATCTGGCAGACTGGGCACGCTGACAGCGCCTTCTGATCGCGCTCGGTCCAGAAAGGCCCTCCAGCGCAGTTGCAGCGCCTCCTGCGATGGACGCCGGGAATCGGTCGCAAGCGGACGCCCGTCGAACACTTCGTAGTCCGTGCCCGAAAGTGCGCGCGAAATGCGGACAATGCACTCGCTTGCTGGCTCGATGCCGAGAAGATCGAGATCATAAAGCGTGTGAATGTCTGCCCGCAGAAGCAGGCCGTTTGACGGGGCATTATCCTCGCTGCCCCGATACGGCCAGATATGCGCGGCCTCGATGACGTCCATGACAGTGCAGCCACTCACAAGGCACCTCTCGCCATACCGGCGAACGAGATCATTCCTGAACTTCGCCTGCCCGCGGCGCTCGCTGATTGAGCGGAGAATACGCTTGCGCCTGTCGTCAGATGATGGCCGGTAGTCAGTGTCGCTCTCATCGATCTCGAAAATCCTTGGCGGCCACGACTGGAAGAAGCGCTCGAAGAGCGAACGCGCATCGGATCTCGACGGAACCAGCAGCCGTGCAAGCGCGGCTGCGTCTATCTCCTCGATCGAGTTCTGCGTGCTTGGCCGCATGGCAGTCGCGCGGGCGCTGGCGGCGTCAGGAGACCCGTCGAGGATGATCTGGCCCTGCGTATAGTCCGCCGCGTAGGTCGTAACCTCGATCGTCTCCTCTTCCGGCGCTGCAAAGGTATGGCCGTCCCGGCATCGCCACACGGGAGTGAAGTTCTGACGTTGCTTAATAACGGTCGTTCTACAGACCGGGCACCGGAAGCGGGTTTTTGAGCCGGTTCCCTTCGTGATCTCGTCAACGAGCCCGAGAGCCAGCAGGCCCTTGCGATCTCTCACGGCAACTAGGTCGCCGCGTGAAACATTCGCGCTGTTTCCGACGCTGCTGTCGTAGCGATACACGCCTGCGGGATCGTCTAGATAACCCTCGTTTCCTCCGTGCTGACGGCGTCCTGTAACCGAAAGCATCAACCATGCCCTGCCACTCATTCTCTCTCCTTGGCCAAAAATGTTCTCACATTTCGCGTACATTTCTGAAATATGCTGACATTCTGGCTGAACATGTGCTACACATTTCTGAAATGTAGGACAGATGCGATATGCGTGACAAAAGGAAAAAGTTCATCGAGCTGGCGGAGGCGCGGGTTAACCGGGCAATCAAGGACATTCGCCTGATCGGAAATCTGGCGAACAAGAGCGCCTACGAATACGGCGACGAGGACGCCCGGAAGATCTTCCGGGCACTGCAAAAGGAGTCCGACGCTGCAAAGGCGCGGTTCCTCGGTGACGCCGGAGGGAAGGATACGGAATTCAAGCTGGGGGAATAATGGGACACTGGGAATTCAACGTCGCTGATCCTTCCGACGTGCGCGTCGAGGTTACCCAGCGAGATCAGTTTAATAACGACGAGGTCGGGCTTGGCGAGGCGCTGGTGCGCGAGGTCATCCAGAACTCGTCCGATGCCCGTTCCGGGGAGGGACCTGTCAAGGTCCGGTTCGCCATCAGGGAAAGCAGCGGCACCGAGGCGGAATATTTCTCGGACCTGCTCGCGCCTCTTGAGACGCACATGATTGCGACGAAGACGGAGTGCTCGTGCCTGCTTGCTGACACCTGCAGGGTGCTGGTCATCGAGGACTTCAACACAAAGGGGCTGACCGGAAACTTCAACGCCATCGACGGCGAGAATTTTGACAATTTCTGGCGGGCGATCGGCAAGTCGGAGAAGAAGGGGCAGTCCGGCGGACGCTGGGGTCTTGGCAAGCTCGTCTATTCCTCCTCCTCCCAGGTGAAGGTCTTTTTCGGGCTGACGCTACGTGCCGGAGATGCCGGGCCAGCGCTTATGGGGCAGGCCGTCCTCTCCAGTCACGTACTTGAAGGCAACTACCACCCTCCTCACGGCTTCTGGTTTGAAAGCCGTTGCGAACGTTTCCAGCAGCCGGTCACAGACGCCGAGGAAATCTCCAGGTTCGCCGCGATGACGGGGATATCGCGCACAACTCAGACCGGTCTGTCGATCGTCATCCCTTACCTCCTCCCGGGCATTACGGAGAAGACGCTGATCGAAGGTGTGATCAGCAACTACTATTTCCCGATTCTTGCCGGCAGACTTGAAGTCGAGGTTGGTGACGAGCTGATCAACCGACACACCTTCGACGAAGTCGTGTCACGCTTCGATATCGCTGCAAGCAGCTCGATCCCCTTTTCCTTTGTCCGGCAGATCAGCGATTCCGTGGCTGGCACGCCAACGATCGAGGCCATTGTAGCGATCGGCCGGAAGCATCTAAACGATGACATTCTGTCTGCCGAAGAAATTTCAGCCCTTAAGGAGTCATACGCCCGCGGCAATCTGGTACACCTTCGCCTGCCGGTTAGGCTGGAGGAGCGTTCGGGTGTTGTCAGGAATAGTCATGTCGACCTGTTTCTGAAGTCCATTCCTGAAACGGAGAAGCCATTCTCGCTGTTCGCGCGCGGCCCCATCATCCTGCCGGGCGAACGCAAGTATTTCGGCGGTGCTATGGCGATGGGGGCACTGGTTGCAAACGATGACGGCGTCGCGGCCCTGCTGGGAGATGCAGAGAACCCCGCGCACACAGCCTGGAATGCACATGCCGAAAAGCTTTCCGCGCGATGGCAGAATGGTGCGTCGGTGCTGTCAACAATCAGGCACGCACTGAAGCAGCTGTACGTGCTGATCGCCGAACAGCAGGAGCATGAACAAAAGGATGCGCTGATCGATTTCTTTTCCATCGCCGATCAGGCGCAGGCCTCATCGGGAAAGCGCACGAAATCGCCAAAGCCAAAGCCGGATGTCCAGCCGCGCGAAAAGGCGATCAGCATCCGCGGAAGAAAGGGCGGTTTCGAGATTGTCGCAGGACCGGGCGCTGCGGCATGGAATTTTCCTCGCAACATTCGCGTGCGCATGGCCTACGACATAATCGGTGCTGACCCGTTCAAGCGACACAGCAAGTTTGACTTTGACCTCGAGAACGGCAGCGAGATCGAATTCGACACGGTCTCCTCGGATGTCGCAGCGCTTGAGCCCAACATCATGGAAATTACCGTGACGTCTCCGGATTTCAGGATCGAGGCTACCGGCTTTGACGAGCGACGCGACCTTGTTGTTGATGCGAGGGCAATCTGATGAGCTCGGCAAAAAGACGGATCAATTCGACTGGCAGAAAGCGCATCAGCCGCGAGAGCATTGATATCCGGATGCTTGAGGCAGTTCCGGGCCAGCCTCTTCAGGCAAAGGCATCGCTCGATATCGCCGGGCTCGGATTTCCGGGAAGCGCCTCGGTTGCTATCGAGGCCTATCACAGATCATCAGGAATGCGCTTTGATTGCGGCACCGTGGAATCGCTGTCAATCCCTCCGCTGATTCTCAATGAGGTTGATCAGGGCGGAAACATTCTCTTCCGCGTCAAGGTCGTCGACAACGATAACGCACCTGGAAAACTTCTGGGATCAGCAGAACACATACAGCCCAGAAGCGATGATGATGACGAGGGGCGACGGTCGATCTTTCCGGTCCGGTATCGTGATCTCGGTCATCAGGTGTGGAAGGTAGAAATTGTTCACGGTGCCGGACCGGCCCTGATTATCAACAACCGGATGACAGGGTTTTCCCACCGCTTGCAGGATAATCCCCTGATACAGGGCCTTCTCCTACCGGCAGCCCTCCGCATTGTCCTTGAGCGCCTCGTCCGGGGCGGCGATGGCGGTGATGAAGACGATGAGGAGACGGGATGGATGAGTGACTGGCTGCAGTACTGCAAGTCGGAATTTGGTTCTGACGATCCCGAGAGCCTTGATGAGGATGCAAGACATGAATGGATCGAGGAGATTGTAAGAAACTTCTGCGAAGAAAAGGCTTTCATAAAGCGCATCGCAAAGATGGATAATAATAATGGATGATCGACTGAGAAAATTAAATGAAGAGGGAATGCGCCGGTTCGCCGAATATATCTCTGGCAATGCTATCGGTACGGCTCCACTTCACTTGCTAACTGACCCAGACACATCTGACCCGGTGAAAGAATCTATCATTCTCGGATCCGTATCTTTCACGAACCGCTACGACTTCGGTACCTATCTCTTCACCCTGCTCAAGGAGCTCGACAGCGCGCAGATCTCGAATGATAAGGGATTGTGGAGTGCCCTCGGGCTGTATTGGTTTGATCGCCTTTGTCCGCCGGACGCCTCCGGTCATCGTAAGGTCGACAAGGGTTACCGCTATATCCTCAGCGATGACTACCGGCACTATTACCGCCATCTCATCCGCACACCTTGGAAGCTGGTGCAGGATCACGGCGAGAATGCTCGCTTCCTACTGATCTCTCCGCGCGACCAGGCCAATCCGCTGAGCGTACACGGCGAAATTCTGGAACAGTTCGGTGGTCGTCAGCAGGTGCTGGCCAGCAAGCCGATTATCGCTGCTGCAAGCATGATGTTTCTGGATCAGAAGACCGGAAAGCCACGGACGGGCGTTGCCGGCAGCGGCCGCGGCAGCGCAAGGCGATTTGGTATGGTGTTGCGCCAGTTGGATCTTACCTACGATCCGGAAAGCATGGCCGATGGAGCTTTGATTTCCGTTTTGCCCACCGAGTTTGATCGCTGGAAGCCAGCATCAGAACCGTCAGCAAGGGCTGCCGTTGACACCAAGGGAGATGCAGCGCCTCTTCACCCGTGAATTCAGGCTCGTGCAAGATGGATGGCATGTTGCGTGATCCGGGTATCAGGTCACATCAAACCGCAGAAAGAGACCTGGCGCCCCACTGAGGGAACCATTACGCAGCGGCAGCCTCCGTTAGGATTTGCTGCGCAAAATGGCGGTAAAAGTCACTTTGCATGTTGCTCAGGCACGTATGAGTTTAGTTCCGCTCGGCCTGGGCGCGGTTGCTACGCAATAGGACCCAAAATTGAGCTATCATGTGCATGTTGACTACGGCCCTCCCCGTTCCTGGGAGCAATTCGAAGAGTTATGTGCCGATATTTTTCAGTCGGCTTGGCGTGATCCCGGGCTCGTTCGTCATGGGCGAGCGGGGCAGCGGCAGTATGGGGTGGATATCGTCGCGCAAAACGGTGGCCTCTACCCTGTTGGCTTACAGTGCAAGAAGCGCTCAAAATGGCCGGTAAGTAAGCTGACCGCCGCCCAGATCGACGGAGAAGTTAGTGAGGCACTCAATTTCAGGCCGGCGCTCAAAGCCTTCTATATTCTCACCACCGCGCCCGAAGATGCAGCGCTTCTCGCACACGTCCGAAAGATTAATGAGCAGCACAAGAAGAAAAAGTGGTTCCAAGTTGTGCTGCTTGGCTGGGGTGAAATCGTGCGGCGCGCCACGCTCGACCCTCATGTTGCGGATAAACATTTCAGCCCTTCAGGAGGCGGTGCTCCGCGCTCACCGCTACTTGCAACCTGGATGCTGTCAGGGGGTAAGTTGGAGAAGACGGCTGTCGAGCTTGAGCTTAGTGTAACGGAGCTATCGCAGGACCTTCGCAGTTGGCCAACAGGACATATCGTTATCCGCCAACGAGAAACCGACAATCTACTTGAGGCTCTCCGCAAGTTCGAAGGCATTAACATGTCCGAAAAGAAGCGCAGAGAACGCATAGAGCTACGCGATCGGCTCCGCGCCTTGACAGATGTTGAGCGCGACGCGCAGCGCGGCGTCATGTTCATGCTCACTGACGCGGACGCATCGGTGTGGTTCACAACAATCTGGAAGGAGGACACACCAGCGGCAATCGAAGCCTATATTAATGGCTTGGGGCACTCATTCGATGGCTCTTCTTCTGGCAGTCAATTGCGCATGTCGCCGCCCGGCAATCCCAAAGTAAGATGTGCGGCTTCGCTTTCGGCCAAAGACGGCGCCTCGATCATGAGCAAGATGCAAGAACATCAAGATCGCTACTCAAAACCAATGAGTGAAATGGTAAGCGAGTTGCCATCAGAAGTACGGTCGAGAATTGCGATCCCTCGGATTGTGAATGGAATTTTCGAATTCCTTAGTGAGGACCGTCTGACGTGGGAGCAAATTCGCCAAATGAGTGCGCTCGACATCGGGCTCTGGAGATTCTCTTTAGCATAACATCCGTCCCTCGCCTTTAGAAGCCGCTATTCTTGCCGGTCTGATGG
Source organism: Allobosea sp. P4_E12 (assembly GCF_056401655.1). Lineage (NCBI taxonomy): Bacteria > Pseudomonadati > Pseudomonadota > Alphaproteobacteria > Hyphomicrobiales > Alloboseaceae > Allobosea > Allobosea sp. P4_E12. The sequence goes on from NZ_JBFUIY010000002.1 coordinate 201,653, forward strand.
CTTCACTGCTAACATTGGCCGGACAAATTGGCTGTATAGGAGACCGCAGCCATCCGCAAAGAGCGTCAGATGGAAGGCATCGCCAAGGCGAAAGCCGAAGGCGTCTACGAGGGCCGGAGACCTTCCATCGATACAGTGCAGGCTCGGGCGCTAGCCGCAGAAGGCGTCGGTGCGACCGATATCGCTCGGCGCCTAGGCATTGGCCGCGCATCCGTCTATCGCGGGCTTGAAGCGGCATCTGACAGCGCGGCCGTTTGAACCCGGTTGCAATTACGCCTCCCAGAAATGGGCGCCAAAGGCGCGGCATGCCGTCGGTTCATTTTGATTGGTATGCGTGGCCCCCGCGCAATTTAAACCCGCAGAGCAAACTGCGCGATCCAGCGGCGCGCTGGTCTACGGAAAATGCCCAAAACGAGACCAGCGGACTGCCATACCTCTCAGCAACTTTGCGCTCAAATGGCGGCAACCTTTCAACTCCCAGTGGAAATCCACCACGAAGCCATTGTGTCTCTCTTATATAACCGGAAATGTCGCTGATCCTGCATGTCCACGATCTCCGAGAGCGACTGATGCGTTTGACTTTGTCCGATGGCCCCGGCTTTGAGCGGGAAGTTCGCAACATTGCGCGCGAACTGTGGAGCGGCAGCAGTTATGCGGGGCCAGCAACAATCGGAGGGTTCGAGAGGGACGGGATATTTGTAACTGAAGAAAATATCCACATCGTAGAAGCAACGATCAGCCGGAAGGCCGACAAAGCAGAACACGACCTCGCGAAAATATCAAGTTTGATTGAAAAATTTAGAGCTCAGTATCCCGACAAGGCGGTTAAAGGTTGGTTTGTGACTGCGCAAGAGCCGACGGGAGAACAAGGAACAAAAATCCTCGGCTATAGTGGCAGGGTATMACACCAGACTTATCATACTTTTTATGCAAAATTGGTTGATAGCAAGAAATACTTAAGACTCAGGTCAAAATATCCGTTCGGAAGTGCTAGGAACGTAGAAAACGACGGCTTTGAGATTTCAAATGATGAATATGTCCCTGTCGAATTGATAGATAAGGATGGCACCGAAAGAATTTCAAATTCTGTCTTTTGGCGTAAATTCTCGACAGAACCGACTAGATCTATTCTTATGGGAGAATTCGGCGTCGGCAAAAGCATGTTTTTGAGGGATCTATTTTTTAGACTTGGATCTAATCACGAAAATGGATCAGACACCGCGTTTCCTGTATATTTAAACTTGAGAGACCATATAGAGCAGTTTGACCCCATGGAGGCGCTTACGAGGCATGCGCGGATGATTGGCATGCCCGATCCGGCTCATTTAGTTCGGGCGTGGCGCGCCGGGTATATCTACCTGCTTCTGGATGGTTTTGACGAACTAACGCCGCGAGTATCGACAAGAGACACAAAGAGGGTTCGAGACATTCGTCAATCGGCACTTGAACTAGTAAGAAGATTGGTAGATGAAACTCCTTCCAGATCAAGTTTAATTCTGGCAGGTCGATCAAATTTCTTTGATGACGAGAAAGATTTACAAGAATGTCTTAGGACACGCATCCCAACCAAAAGTTACTACTTGAGCGATTTTGACGAGCGTCAGATCGGCTACTATTTGGATAAGAAGGGCTTCGCTGGACAATCGCTTCCCGCTTGGCTGCCCAGGCGCCCGCTCCTTGTCGGCTATCTACTGTCCAGACAGTTGCTCAGCGACCAAGGGAAATCGGATGCGTTTGATCCAGATGCAGCCAAAGGATGGAGCTTTTTGATCGATCGGATCTGCTCGCGCGAGGTAGATCAGGTATATATAGCACTGCACCCAAATGAACTTCGTAAGATATATGGCAGAATATCTACTCAGTGCCGAAAGAAAAACAACCGACTTGGTCCGGTGACGTTCGACGATTGTAAGCAATCTTTCTTCGATGTAACGCAAGTTGAACCTGAAGGTCGTACACTCACGGCATTGCTTCGTCTCCCAGGGCTGGTCGGTAATACTGGAGGCGATTATAAGACGGACATTATCTCTGCCGGCGCCCGCTGGTTCGTTGACAACAATTTCGCAGACGCTCTGTCCGGTTTAGATTTTTCTGATGCCATCCGCTCTCCTGCCCCGGAAAACGTTGCCCACTTCAAGGGGGCAATACACGCCCCTTCCGAACTGACAATCGAGATAGCGGTTGATGGGCTCGGTTCAGACGCGCCCGCTTCCGGGTACATTTTTGGGGCGATGGAACGTATTTCGAGTTCTGACCCTACGAACTCCATCCTGCTCGATTTGCTTCAGGCCGCCAATGATATCGGCGCCAGCTTATCGCGCCTTGTTATCGCGTCCGATCAGATGGGCGACCGCTTACGCTTTGACGAAGATGAAGCAGATTTAAATAACTTCTCTCTTCAAAGCTGTTATTTTGAAGAATTGTCGATTTCCGTTTCCGATCTAAATCGAATTCCTGCTTTCCATAAATGCGCAATTGATACCGTAAGGACACATTTTCCGGAGGACGTTTTGAGGTCAGCTTTGTCTCAAAACGTTATTGAAAGAGTTTTGCCTCCATATGATACTCTTAGGGAGGCAGCCGAAGCTTCTGATAACGATGCAGTGCAATCTCTCGTATTTATGCTGGACAAATTATTCGTTCAATCGAGGAGTGGTAGGCGATTGAATGCTCTAAAGCGGGGGGTCAATTACAGCCAGTTGAGATATGTTGACACTATAATTGACATACTAAAAAGATATAAATTTGTGCATTTCAAGGATCGCGCTTTTCGGGGGATTGCATTTCCCACGAAGGCAGCAACGGCCGAGGCAATTTCTATTCTCCGAGATCCCGAAAACTCAAAGCATCCCCTGGTCAATGAGGTTCGCCAGCTCCAAGGATCATAGCTCAGTAGCCACTTCGAGTTGCACTCCGCACCGAGCCCGCAAGTGCGGAATCGACTCATCAGCCGCGCGGACTTGCGCAGGATCGAGACGTAGGGTTGGCGCGCAAGCTGCCTCGCGGATAGCGTGCATGCTTGCCGAAGGCGCCAACGGCCGTATGGCTGCGCGACTACGACTAGTCGCAGGCATCACAGGGACTTCAACTAAGATGACTTGAGCGCGGGTTTTGCCGTGTGTCCGTCATGGGACGAACCTGCGGGCCACACCAAACCTAAAGGTGTCGATAGGCGAAGGTCGAGACCAAGCGTTCGAGATCCTCCGGCACATAGGCCACGGCAAAATGGGCAGCCTCCATTCAGGATTGCGATCCCTTCATCGCTCAGACATCAGTCGGGCGGCAGTTTGTGACATCTCCGAAAAAGGCTTTCACCGCGTGCCCGCATTTTGGTTGACCTATAAGCCGCTCAGCCCAGCTTCTCCACGAGGATGGCCCCCAGAGCAAATGGATGAACTTATCCGCAGCTTTGAAACTGATCCGGCGACTGCCACACCGCTGTGGCGGGTCGCATCCTCCAAAGCGGCTTCGATCGGCGACCGCGTCTACCTGTTCAAGCAAGGCGCCGGACAGCGAGGCATCTTCGGTATCGGTGAGCTGATCGAAGCTCCCCGCCAACAGTTTGATCCGACTGATAAAGACGCCGGTTTGACCGATCGAGCGCGGGTCAGGTTCAGCCACCTGGTAAATCCTAAGCAGGCTTTCCTGCTGGATCACGACGCGCTCGCCGATTTGGTGCCGATACAGCTCATTGAAGCACAGCGGAGCGGCAACGGCGTGCCTGAGGATGTCGCGCGAGAACTGGAAAATCGGTTGGCGTTGGCAATTCGCCCGCTATCGCCGATCAGGCATTCCGATCCTGACGACATTGGTTTTGATCCCGACAGTGTTGGTGACGAGCGAGAGCGCGCTGTCCGCGCAATTCGTATGCGACGTGGGCAAGCTGCATTTCGAGCAGTACTTATGGCCGCCTATGGCCGGCGTTGCGCGATAAGTGGATGTGCTGTGGAAGCTGTGTTGGAAGCAGCACACATTTATCCCTACTCGGGCAGATTAACCAACCACGTTTCCAATGGATTATTGTTGAGATCTGATATCCATACTCTGTTTGACTGTGGTCTGATCGGTATCGAGCCAGCATCTCGAACAGTTACCGTGGCTGACGCACTGAATGGATCGATGTACGCTAAGCTGGCCGGGAGAAAACTGCGGCCAACCGAGGACCCATCGATCGGCGCATCCAAGCGAAGCCTTGAAAAGCGCTTTGCTGACTTTCGGGCCAAACATTCTCCTTGATGGATGTCAGAGCCGGCTCGGTTTATCTGAGCGGTTTCCAAGCTGTCGCTAAGTGAGTTGTCGCGAAAGGTAACTCCGCATGTTCCAGGCGCAGGTAGCAGTCGCGGCCGCGATTGGATTATTCACGTGGTCCAGCGCTTTTTCCGCGCCAAAGGATATTCTGGTATGCCGGATCGAGCGCTCGTCGAAGTGCGAGGCCGGTAACTGCCAGGCGGGCGCTCCCGGCTATCCTCTGGTAATCATCGACCGGGCGCACCGATATTTCCTGAGGTGCGAGGCAGACGGGTTCTGCATGGGGGCGCTAAACGCGGCGCTCTCGGAAGCGAGCGACTTGGACGTGATTATCGTAAAGGGCGACGATCTTGAGGCACGTGTCGAGAAGCCGCCGCAGCTCCCTCAAAATGCGCCGATTGAAGCGCTGCTTGCATCAAAACGAAAAAGGCTCGCCTACACGGAAAACGTCAAGTACGGCCCCATCACAGTCGTAAACGCCGGCTCGTGCATCGCACGCGACTTGCCCTGAACCCGAACTGGAGTTGAAGGCGAAGCAGCACATGGCGGTTTGCGCTGGGGAGACAAACAAGGCCTCACTCGGCGCTGCGCCGGTCTTCTACAACACCAATCTCGCTGGAAACCTTATGACCGACCAAGTCGTTGGCCAGCAGCGCAAGAAGGCGGTCAGCGTCTACGTCGGCTGCATGGCCGAGCGTGGCTACCTGCCGGGCGACAAGCCGGCCACCGTCATGCCCTGACCTTGCAACCAAGTGTACGGCAGCGTGATTGTCGGTTCGTGTCGGGCACCTAGCGCGAATCGGCCCTAATCACGCAGGGGGCCTACCAGCCGTCCCGAATTGCCCATGGGTCTGTCCCCGGTGTTCAAATGCGCCGCGTAACGCGGCTTCCTAAAGTGGTAGTCGGGGACAGCATATGAATTCGTGCCGCTTGTCACCTCTTCGGTGGATGTCGAGAACTCTGAACTTGCCGCCCAAGGATCCGTCACGGCCACGAGCCTACAGAAGAGATGGCGGAGGAGGAACTCCACCGCCATGACCAACACGAGGCGGCGGCAGCGGCGGCGCGCCGGCGACGTGAGATGTGGGAAGCGGCCCGCACCGCCGAAACGCCTGAGCCCCCGAACAAGGGCCGGAGCCCATTTCGGTAACGGCCTTTTTTTGGCCGGCGGCCACGTGAAATGTTCGTGTATAACCCCCCGAGCGAATCGGTCGCTTTACAAAGCCCATGACTAGCGCTTAACGCGGCACCCATTCGGGCGGCGCCGTGGGGACCTTCGTCGTATGGAGATGCAAGAGGTCTACCGGCGCCTTCACCTTGCTGATCCCGGCGTACAAGCGCGCCACTGAATGACCTGCGCCATAGCTGCGCCCGACACTTTTCCCGGCAGCGTGCCCCGTCAGGGCGTCATGCACGTCCTCTGAGAGACCGGCGTCACGGCACATGTCCTTGAAGAGGTGCCGAAACGAATGAAAGACCTTGCGAGGGTCCGTGATACTAACGGGCGTCCGGCGCAAGTAGTTGCCGAACCACTGGCTAAATGCAGCCGTCCGCGCGCGTCCCTCCGCAGACTTCAACAGCGGCCATAGCGTCGCCTCAGCGCCAGCGGCCGCTTTCACGCGCTCAACATGGGCGAGGAAGCCCATCAGCCTCAGCTCTGGGTGGAGAGGCACCTTCCTGACACTGGTCCGGGTCTTCACCGTGCGCCCGCCGGATGTTCCGATGTCTAGGTACGCCACGCCGCCATCATCGAAGCGGACATCACAAGCCCGGAGCTGGCCCAGCTCAGAGAGGCGCGCACCCGTGAACACAGCGAGCAGCGGCAGCCAGAACTGAGCATCCCCTTGCCCGCCTTCCTGACGCTTGCCCTGCCCATGGATAGGCCCATCAACGAAGATGCACTTGAGATTGTCAGCACTGAACGGCTCGCGATCCCGCTCCTCGTTGTCGTCCTCTTCGATCCGGGCAGAGGGGAAGTGGTTCGGCCACGCGGCTGCCTTTTCAAGATGGCTGCGCTTCCGGGCATCCTCGACAATGGCGGAGAGGAGCTGAAACGCCTTGTTGATCGTGCCCGGCGCCCTTGGCGGAAACTCGTTCAAGTCCTCGCGGAGCAGGTCGGGCAGGGCGAGCTTCGCCAGCTTTTTCGGCAGCCGCGCGGGCAGTGCCGAGATGGCGGCGGCGAACTCCTGGACCCGCTTCTTAGTGATCTCCGCAATGCGGATATCACCGTGCAGCTCTGCGAACCGCTGAACGGCGCTTGCAGCCTCCATGGCGGTCAGCTCACGCGGCTTGCGGCTACCGCGGACGCCGCTGCCCTCCTTCCATGCGGAAAGCGCTTCGGAGAGGAGCGGCCCCAGCTTGTCGTTGGCCTCAACAAGGTCGAACCCGGTTGCAAAAAGCGGGTCAGCCGGCGTGAACCGCGCACCCTTCAACTCAGCCAAGGCGAGACGGCTGCCCTCGACGCTGGCCCGGCGCACGAGTTTCATCAGATCGCTGTATTGCTTCGCCGCTCGGTCCACATCAACGGTAGGCAAGTGCCGCGCGATGGTGCCAACGGTGGTATAGGTCTGCGGCCAACCGGCCTTGGACAAGATGTGGTCGGCGGTGCGCTGAACGCGCTCGTTGCCCTCTTCGTCGTGGCGGTCGCTTACCCGGGCGAGCGTGTCACTCCATTCGCCGACAAGCTCGGCTCGGTCCTCGTGGTCGAATGGAGGGTTGATAGCAGCAGGCTCAATCACTTCGCGGTAATAGCCGGTCACCAGCCGCTCCAGCTCCGCCCGGCTCAGCTTGGCGAGATCGTGCCGAGCGACTTTCGCTGCAAGAACTGTTTCGGCGTTGCCGGTGCGGCGCAGCTCGTCAAACCGATCCATGTAGTGATCGAGATGTTTGCCCATGAGGCGGAGTGCCTTCGCGCGCTCCTTGGTGCGCAGGCTGAACCGGACGGCCTTGGAGCCGAAGGCAGCGGCCACGTCCACAGGCACGCGCATGTCGAAATAGAACCTGCCGTTGCGGACGATCAGATACGAGGCTTTGGGCACAATTTCGCTGCTCATGTATGCCACAATGTATGACAGCCTGAGCTAAGGAAACCTTTGATTTCTCGGGAGTTTAAGCCTTTCAAAGGCTTAGCTGGCCGATGGCGCTCCCTAGGGGACTCGAACCCCTGTTTTCGCCGTGAGAGGGCGACGTCCTAGACCGCTAGACGAAGGGAGCAGCGCGGCACGGGCGGTGTTTAGTCGGGCTTCCGCGCCGCTGCAACTGTTTTCGTGCATAAGCCTTGGGATAAATCGAATGAAGGCGGACGGTGCGCTCGCCCGCCCTCATGGTTCCATGCGTCGCGGCGGCCGATCAGGCGGCCTTTTCCGCCAGTGAAGGGTAGTCCGTATAGCCCGTGGCATCGCCGCCATAGAAGGTCGCGACATCCGGCGCGTTCAGCGGTGCATCCTGCTGCAGCCGCTCGACCAGATCGGGATTGGCGATGAACAGCCGGCCAAAGGCGATGAGATCGGCCCGGTCCTCGGCCAGCGTCTCGATCGCAAGTTCGCGGGTGAAGCCGTTATTGGCGATATAGGCGCCCTTGAAGGCCTTGCGCAGCGCCAGATAATCGAACGGCAGATAGTCGCGGGCCTCGCGCGTCGCGCCTTCGACGACATGGATGAAGGCGATACCGGTTTCGTTGAGCCGCTCGACCAGATAGCCGAACAGCGCCTGCGGATCGCTGTCGCGCGCATCATTGGCCGGGCTCACCGGCGAGATGCGGATGCCGATGCGGCCTCTCGGAAATACCGTTGCGACGGCCTCGATCACCTCGAGAACGAGCCGCACGCGATTTTCCAACGAACCACCATAGGCGTCGCTGCGCCTGTTGGATCCGTCGCGCAGGAACTGGTCGAGCAGATAGCCATGCGCACCATGAAGCTCGATGCCGTCGAAGCCGGCCGCCCTGGCGTTCTCCGCCGCCCGAACATAATCGGCGATGATGCCTGGGATTTCGTCGGCAGCGAGCTCGCGCGGCTCGGAGACCGCTGTAAAGCCGCTTTCGATATAGGTCTTGGTATTGGCCGGGATGGCGGAGGGCGCGACCGGCGCCTGCTGGCCGGGCTGCAGCGAGACATGGCTGACGCGCCCCACATGCCAGAGCTGCGTGATGATCTTGCCACCGGCCGCATGGACCGCGTCGGTCACCTGCCTCCAGCCGGCGATCTGCTGGTCGTTATAGATGCCAGGCGTCCAGACATAGCCCTGGCCCTGCTGCGAGATCTGCGTGCCTTCGGTGACGATAAGCCCGGCGCTGGCGCGCTGGCGGTAGTACTCGACATTCAAGGCATTCGGGGCATCGCTGCCCCGCGTCGCGCGGTTGCGCGTCAGCGGCGCCATGACGATGCGGTTCCTGAGTTCGATCTCGCCGAGACTGAACGGAGTGAACAGGGAGGCAGCGTGATCACCGGACTGGCTCATTGGATGGTTCCTCTTGGCTCGCGGCCCTTGCCATGAAGCGCTTGAAAACCGCATGGCAAGACAAGTCACCTCGCCTTGCCATGCGTTGGACGCAAGAGGAGATAAGACTTGCATGCGGAATTGGCAGGGCCGCAAATGCTGGCATGGGATGAAAGCAATGCAGCCACTCATTCCGGGCCGGGATCGACACAGGTATGGTCGCGCGGGGAACCGACGATAGAAAATCCTTCTCCCTGGCCGGCACCGGCTCTCGCTGGCTGAACGTTGTCGGGACCGCCTCCCGGCTTGGGATGCGCAGTGCGATAAGCCTCGTCTATCCACCGTCCTGCGTTGCCTGCAAGGGAGCGACCGCCGAGGCTCAGGGCCTTTGCCCGGCATGCTGGAGCGGAATTGGCTTCATCGAGCGCCCGTATTGCGAGTGCCTCGGCACGCCCTTCGCCATCGATCTCGGCGATGGCATCGTCTCGCCTGCGGCGATCGCCGAGCCGCCGGCCTTTGCCCGCGCCCGTGCCGTCTGCCGTTTCGACGGGACGGCGCGCGAGCTGGTTCATCGCCTGAAATATGGCGACCGCCTCGAGCTCGCGATCACGCTCGGCCGGATGATGACGCAGGCTGGCCGCGAAATCCTCGTCGAGGCCGATTGTGTCGTTCCAGTGCCGCTGCATCGCACACGCCTCTGGCGCCGCCGCTTCAACCAGGCTGCGGCACTTGCAAGGGTCGTCGCGCGCCAGAGCGGCGTCGCCCTCGCTCCAGAGGCGCTGACGCGCGTCAAGCGGACGAAACAGCAGATCGGCCTGACGCGTCCCCAACGTATCGAGAACCTGCAGGGCGCCTTCAAGGTCCTGCCGGCGATGAGAGCCACGATCGCGGGCCGCCGCATCCTGCTTATCGACGATGTCCTCACCACCGGCTCGACCGTCAATGCGGCCGCACGGGCCCTGCTGCGTGCCGGCGCCAGCCATGTCGATGTCCTCACCTTCGCGCGGGTGGTGACGGATGCCTGATGGCACACTACATGATGTGTCAGAACAGTATCGCCGGAACCGTCATGCCGCAGATCACGCTCTACACCACCAGCTGGTGCCCCTATTGCACCGCCGCCAAGTCGCTCCTGAAGAAGAAGGGCGCGGCCTTTGAAGAGATCGATGTCGACGGCAAGCCGGAGCTGCGCCGCGCCATGAGCGAGAGGGCCGACGGCCGCAGCTCCGTCCCGCAGATCTTCATCGGCAACCGTCATGTCGGCGGCTCCGACGACCTGCATGCGCTCGATGCCCGCGGCGAACTCGACACGCTGCTCGCGGCATGAGGCCGCATCATGAGGAATGACAGAATTGCCGGGCGTCCGCGCCAGGTGGCGCGGCGACGGTCCGGGTGTATCACGGCGACCAGCCGCCTCATGAGTCAACGATGATCCGCTATTCCCTTCTTTGCGACAGCGCCCATGAGTTCGAAAGCTGGTTCGCGAGCTCCACCAGCTTCGAGGAGCAGTCGCGCCGCGGCCTCGTCTCCTGCCCGGTCTGCAACAGCAGCAAGGTCGAGCGCGCCATCATGTCGCCGAGCGTGACGCGGACAGATCGCGGACCGCGCGCCGAGGCGCCTGGTTCGGAGGCTCTCCCTGCCCCGGCAACGCCTGCACCAGCCCCCGTCGCTCTGATGGGCGAGAAGGAAATCGCCTTCCGCGAAATGCTGACGGCTCTGCATAAGCACGTCACCGAGACCGCCGAACATGTCGGTCCCCGCTTTGCCGAGGAAGCTCTCAAGATCCATCACGGCGAAGCCGATGACCGCGCCATCTATGGCGAAGCGACGCCAGACGATGCCCGCCTGCTGCATGAGGAAGGCGTCGAGTTCATGCCGCTGCCGCGGCTGCCGGGCGGTCGAAACTAGTTTTTCCTACCAGTCACCCGGCACGCCCAGGCTATCCACGCGCTTGTCGCCCATTAGTCCAAGACGGGATGCTCCCCCTGTGATGTGAGCATCCCGGAGGGCACCTGAAGGAAGCACCGCAGCGCGTGCCCATTCCAGCACCCCTTGCAAATTCATGATTACGGGCATATACCCGCACCTATGTCCAGCCCTTGCATCTGCACGACCTTGCGTTCGGCCTCTCGCCGCATGGCTGCCTTCTACGACGAGGCCATGGCGCCGGTCGGGGTCAATATCGCGCAGTTCAGCCTGATGCGGACGATCGCGCGCTCCGCCCCCGTCACCTTGACCGAACTCGGGCGGTTGACCGAACTCGACCGCTCGACGATCGGCCGCAATGTCCGCGTGCTCGAGAAAATGAAACTCGTGGCGCTCGGCCGCGGCAAGGACCAGCGCGAGGCCACGGTCTCGCTCTCCGATGCGGGCCGAAAGGTCCTCGAAGACGGCGCTCCGCTCTGGCATGCAGCGCAGAAGGCGCTGGATGACCGGCTCGGCGCCGAGGCCATGCGGAACCTTCGCGCGGCACTCGATTCACTTTGATCTCTCGCACAAATGCGGGCATATACCCGCAACTAGGAGACTCGCATGCCCACTGACGCTCTCGCTCCCGCGGCCCCGACCGGGCTTGCAGCGCTCTTCGCCCGGCGCGGCGTGCATTATGGCTGGGTCGTTGCCGCCGTGACCTTCCTCACCATGCTGGTGACGGCCGGCGCGGTCGGCGCGCCGGGCGTGCTGATCGGACCTCTTCAGAAGGAATTCGGCTGGGCAACCTCGGAGATTTCCTCCGCTCTGGCGATCCGCCTCGCCCTGTTCGGCCTGATGGGCCCGTTCGCCGCCGCGTTCATGAACCGCTTCGGCCTGCGGCCCGTCGTCGGCGTCGCCCTGACCTTCATCGCCGCCAGCGTGCTCGGCTCCTTCGTGATGACGCAGCTTTGGCACCTGATGCTGCTCTGGGGCATCGTCCTCGGTCTCGGCACCGGCATGACAGCGATGGTGCTCGGCGCCACCGTCGCGACGCGCTGGTTTGCGCAACGGCGCGGCCTGGTGGTCGGACTTTTGACGGCAAGCACCGCTACGGGGCAACTCGTCTTCCTGCCCTTGCTCGCGGAACTGACCGAGCGCGTCGGCTGGCGCTCCGCCATGGTCTTCGTGCTGGCCATGATCGTGATCGCGGCCGTGGCCGTGCTCCTGTTGATGCGCGACCGGCCCGCCGATGTTGGTCTCGCCCCCTATGGCGAGACCAGGATCGAGCCAGCGCCTGTGGCTCCGATCAGCCTGCTGACCATGCTGGCCTCTCCGCTCGTTGCGCTCCGCGAAGCGGTGCGCACCCAGACCTTCTGGGTGCTGTTCGGAACCTTCTTCATCTGTGGCGCGAGCACCAACGGCCTGGTGCAAACCCATTTCATCGCGCTCTGCGGGGATTATGGCATGGCGGCGGTCACGGCGGCCGGCGTGCTCGCAGTGATCGGCATCTTCGATTTCGCCGGCACGGTGGGCTCAGGCTGGCTCTCGGATCGCTATGACAGCCGCTGGCTGCTGTTCTGGTATTACGGGCTGCGCGGCCTCTCGCTGCTCTACCTCCCCTTCAGCGACTTCTCGTTCTACGGCCTGTCGCTGTTTGCCGTGTTCTACGGCCTGGATTGGGTCGCGACCGTACCGCCGACCGTGAAGATCGCGGCGGACCGTTTCGGCGACAAGACCAACCTGGTCTTCGGCTGGATCTTCGCCGGGCACCAGCTCGGCGCAGCCTTCGCCGCCTATGGCGCCGGCTTCAGCCGGACTGTCTACGAGAGCTATCTCCCGGCCTTCTTCATCGCCGGAGCCTTGTGCCTGTTCGCGGCTGCCTTTGCGATCACGCTCCGCGGGACCAATGCCCCGCTGGCGAGCGCCAGGGCTACTGCCTGAGAGATCAGGGCCAGCAGCAGTGCGATCCTCACAATTGCCGGTTGGGAAAGGCCGGCTGCGGCTCGGCGGGGGTTGGCACCGCGGCGTGGAGCTTAGATCATCGGATCGGATATCGTGTCCGGCCCGATGATCTCGGCTTCTGTGGGTGCTTCGGCGTTCCCGAAAACCGCGGCCCACATTTCGGGCAGGCTTCAGAGTGGCTCGATTGCGGGGACCCTGAAGACCTCGACCGTCGACTTGCCGCCCGCCAGGACCCTCTCCCATTCCACCTCGGCGCGGACGCGTGCAAGGCAGGGCTCCAGCTTCGCCTCGGCCAGCGCATGCGGCACGAAAACGAGCCCGTCATCATCGCCGATGACGAGATCGTTCGGCTGCACCGCGACACCGCCGAACACGATCGGGCCGTTGACGATGCCCCGTTCCATCGAGGAGGGGCCGCGTGGCATCACCCAGCGCGAGAACATGATGAAGTCGGGCCATTGCGAGACCGGCCCGACATCCCGCACCGCCCCGTCGACGACGACGCCGGCAATGCCCTTGAGGCGCGCGGCACCGCCGAGCAGATCGCCGATCATCGCCGCATCTCGCCGCCCGCCTGCCGCGACCACGACGACATCGCCGGGACCGGCAATCGCGATCGCATGATGCACCGGCCCGTAATCGGCCGGCTCGCACCAGGCCGTCACGGCCGAGCCGGTCAGCCGCGTGCCCGGCGCAAAAGGCCGGATCGGCCGGATGCGCGAATCGGCATGGCCGACACCGCCGAGCTGGTCGGCAATGACCGAGCTCGGGACCGCGCGCCAGGCGTCGATCAGGCCATCGGGAAGGCGGGAATTGCGCGGATTGTCGAGGCGGGTCGGCATGGTGATGGCCTTTTCTGGTAGCGGTTCAGAAACTCGGTTCACGCCCCGCCCTCCCGGGCGACCGGAGGAAGGCTTGATGCTGGACCAGGCAGGAGGGGTTGAAGGCAGAGAACCCGGATCGTCGCTTTGCTCTGTCCGGGCGGGCATTCAATGAGCGCGAGCTCAGGCCGCCCGTCCCGAACGCCTGCCAAGATAGCGCTGAACAGCCCGCTCCAGCCGGCGCACGCCCTCGGCAAGAACCTCTGGCGAGGAGCGCGTGAAGTTGACCCGCATCGCGCTGTTGAGCGCCCCATCGGGATCGAACACGCTGCTCGGCACGAAGGCGACCTTTTCCTCGAGCGCGCAGTTGTAGAGTTCGTTGGTGTCGATCTCGCTGGACTTCGCCCGCATCCAGACGAACATGCCGCCAGGCGGGATATCCCACTCGAACCATTCGCCGAGATGGCGCGAAGCGGCGGCACAAAGAGCATCGCGCCGCTCGCGATAGGCTGCGACGATGCGCGGAATATGGGTGGCCTCAAAGCCGCTTTCGAGCAGTTCGAGCGCAACCGCCTGGGTGAACATGCTGCTGCTGATGTCGGTCGACTGCTTGGCGAGCGCCAATGTCGCGATCATCCCGGCTTCGGCCACGATCCAGCCGACGCGCAGGCCGGGCACGAGGCTTTTGGACAGCGTTCCCAGATAGATCACCGGGCCATCATAGGCCCCATCCGGATAGCGCGCGGCATGGGCGGCGAGAATGCTGGGCCCGGCCTCGCCATCGAGCTGCAGCGGCAGATAGGGATCGTCCTCGACCAGCCAGGTGCCGGCCTCGAGAACCTTGTCGAGCAAGGCCGCACGCTCGGCCTGGCTGACGAGCACCCCAGTCGGGTTGGAATAGTTCGGCACGGTATAGACGAACTTGGCCTGGCGCAGTGCCAGGTCGAAGCCGGGCCGTTGCAGGCTCCAGTCCAGCCCCTCATAGCGCGGGTGGCGCGGTCGCCAGGCATCGAGCGCGCCGAGATAGGTCGGGAATTGATTGACGATCAGGTCGCCCGGATCGATCAGCGCCTTGCCGATCAGGTCGAGCCCCTGCATCGCCCCTGTCGTCAGCAGCACATTCTCCGGTCCGAACCGCCTTCCCGTGCTGGCCGTGACGCGCTCGGCGATGGCCTGGCGCAACGCCGGCAACCCCTCGACCGAGCCGTATTCGAGCGCGACGGCGCCCCAGCGTTTCAGCGCCCGCTCGCTTGCGGCAGCGATCGCATCCACCGGGTAGAGCTCGGCCGCTGGCAGTCCGCCGGCAAGGCTGATGATATCGGCCCGCCCGCCGATCGCCATGAACTGCTGGGTGATGCTATTGCCGGATTTGAACCACTGCGAGAGCGCAGGACGTGCTGCCGGCAGCTGGGCATTCGATATCGCCATGACGCTTGAACCACCTTCGTTTCAGCCGGGCACGATGTCCTTTGAGCGACTATAACAGTCGCGAAGTGAGAGAATCCGTGCGATGTTCCGGCCTGCTGCGTTTCCTTTGCCGATAATCGCCATTAACCCGCAATTCCGGAGTGAAAATCACTCATGATCGAATTGGACCGGATCGACCGAAGGATCCTGGCCGCACTTCAGGATAACGGTCGGATTTCAACTCTCGAACTCGCCGAGAGAGTCGGCCTTTCGCCGACGCCATGCAGCCGCCGGATCAAGCGGCTCGAAGACGCCGGCGTCATCGAGGGGTACTCGGCGCAGATCAGTCCGACTGCGCTCGGTTTCGGCATCTGCGTGATGGTGAGCGTGAAACTGGCCAAGCAAAGCCCGGATGCGGCAAGCCAGTTCATGACCGCGATCCAGGGCCAGCCCGAGATTACGGAATGCCTGCTGGTCACCGGCAATGTCGACTATCTCTTGCGCGTCTGGGTCAGGGATATCGAGGCGCTCCGCACCTTCATCAGCGCTGCATTGCAGGCGATTCCCTGCGTCGCGGAGACCTCGACCATGGTGATCCTCGACACGCAGAAATCCAACCAGCTCCTGGAGGTAGCCAGCCACGCACCAGGCAGGAAACCACGGTTCAGCCAGCCCAGGCATGCGCCCGGCAGCGTGTAGCGCCGACTCATCCGAAGGTCGGAGACGACTTGCGCGGCCCTCTGGCGTTATCTTCGCCGCAGTGCAACATTGAGATTGCATTGGGTCCAGGGTGGAACGGCAAGGGAGCGGCGATGAACGCGATCGGCCCAATCGGCGACAAGCCGGCGCAGCGTGAGAAACCCTGGATTTTCCGCACCTATGCGGGCCATTCGGACGCGGCCGAGTCGAACAAGCTCTATCGCACCAATCTCGCCAAGGGACAGACCGGCCTGTCCGTCGCTTTCGATCTGCCGACCCAGACCGGCTACGATCCCGACCATGTGCTGTCGCGCGGCGAGGTCGGCAAGGTCGGTGTGCCGATCAGCCATCTCGGCGACATGCGGGCTCTGTTCGACCAGATCCCGCTGGCGCAGATGAACACCTCGATGACGATCAACGCGACCGCCGCCTGGCTGCTCTCGCTTTACGTCGCGGTTGCCGATGAGCAGGGCGCGCCGCGCGCGACGCTGCAAGGCACGACCCAGAACGATCTCGTCAAGGAATACCTGTCGCGCGGCACCTATGTGTTCCCCCCGCGCCCCTCGATGCAGCTGACCACCGATATCGTCGTGTTCACGGCGCGTGAGCTGCCGAAATGGAACCCGACGAACGTCTGCTCCTATCATTTGCAGGAAGCGGGCGCCTCGCCGGTGCAGGAACTCTCCTATGCGCTCGCGACCGCGATCGCGCTGCTCGACTCGATTCGGGCCCAGCCGGAGGTCAGCGAAGCGGAATTTCCGGGAATCGTCGGGCGCATTTCGTTCTTCGTCAACGCCGGCATGCGCTTCATCACCGAACTCTGCAAGATGCGGGCTTTCGTCGATCTCTGGGACGAGATCACGCTGAAGCGCTATGGCGTGCAGGAGGAGGCGATGCGCCGCTTCCGCTACGGCGTGCAGGTCAATTCTCTTGGCCTGACCGAGCCGCAGGCCGAGAACAATGTCTACCGCATCCTGATCGAGATGCTGGCAGTGACGCTCTCGAAGAAGGCACGCGCGCGGGCCGTTCAGCTTCCGGCCTGGAACGAGGCCCTGGGGCTGCCCCGCCCCTTCGACCAGCAATGGTCCCTGCGCATGCAACAGGTCCTGGCCTACGAGACCGACCTGCTCGAATTCGGCGACATCTTCGACGGTTCGGCGGCAATCGACGCCAAGGTCGAGGAGTTGAAGGCCGCAGCCCTCGACGAACTCGCGAAGATCGATGCCATGGGCGGCGCGCTGGCCGCAGTCGAGTCCGGCTACATGAAACAGGCGCTGGTCGAGAACGGCGCACGCCGCATCGAGGCGATCGAGCGCGGTGAGCAGATCGTCGTCGGCGTCAACAAGTTCACCACCAGCGAGCCCTCACCGCTCTCGGCCGGAGAGGGCAATGTCGTCACCGTGCCGGATTCCGTCGAGATGGAAGCCATCGGCCGGCTCAAGGCCTGGCGTTCGGCCCGCGACGACAAGGCAGCACAGGCTGCGCTCGCGGAGCTCTCGGCAGCCGCCAAGGAAGTCCGAAACGTCATGCCGGCCTCGATCGCCTGCGCCAAGGCCGGCGTCACTACCGGCGAATGGGCCCAGGCCCTGCGCGAGATCTTTGGCGAGTATCGCGCCCCGACCGGCGTCGACACCGGCAAGCGGGGCGACGATCCCGGCCTTGCGACCGTCAAGGCCGCGGTCGCGCGCGCGACCGAAAAACTCGGACGCCCACCGCGCTTCCTCGTCGGCAAGCCTGGCCTCGACGGTCACTCCAACGGCGCCGAGCAGATCGCCGTCCGCGCCCGCGATGCCGGCATGGCGGTGAACTATGGCGGCATTCGCCAGACCCCTGAGGAGATCGTCACGCAGGCGCAGGAGACCAAGGCCGACATCATCGGCCTCTCGATCCTTTCCGGTTCGCATCTGCCATTGGTGCGCGATGTCACGGCCCGGCTGCGCGTCGCCGGCATGACGATCCCGGTCGTGGTCGGCGGCATCATCCCGCCCGATGACGAGAATGCCCTGCGCAACATGGGCGTGGCCGCGGTCTATACGCCGAAGGATTTCGCCTTGGACGGGATCATCGCGGATGTCGCCGGGCTCGCGGCGAAAACGCAGAAATAGGGCACTCGGCGCGCCATCGGCAAACCCGCCGGGGGTAGATGGGCGAGCCGGCGCACCGGCAGCGCAGCAGGTTACGTCACATGATCATCCCGGAGGGCCCGATAGGTCGTCTCAGACCAGCCCCGTGGTCTTCAGCTGCTGATACGCCTTGAGGATCTCCTGCAGCGTGCCTTCGCGCGAGCGGTCGCCGCCATTGGCGTCGGGGTGGAAGCGCTTCACCAGTTCCTTGTAGCGCGCCTTGATCGCGACGGAATCGGCCGTGTCGTCCAGCCCAAGCGCATCGAGCGCCTTGCGCGCCACGGCGCCGACGCGGGGCTCCGGCTTTGCAGCCTGCTGCTCCCTGCGCGTGCCAAAGATGTTGAAACCGTCCTGCACCTCGGGCCCGGCATCGCCGGCAGCCGCCGCGCGTCCGCGCTGCGACATGCGTGCCGCCTTGGAATTGACGCCGAGTTTCCAGGTTGGCCGGTGGCCGATCTCTTCCTGCTTCTGATAGGCGGCGAGCGCCTCGTCATTCATGCCGGAGAAGTAGTTATAGGTCGCGTTATAGGCCTTCACATGTTCGAGGCAGAACTGGAAGAACTGGCCTTCCCGCCCCCTGCCCTTCGGCGCGCGGAACTCACCGGCGCGCTGGCACCCGGAATGGTCGCAGCGCACAGCCACAGTCTCGACCACCTCTTCCGCCTCGGAAGGGCCGATCCTGATCCGGTCGAAAAGGCGAGAATTGAAATTCATGGTCTCTCGGTTATGCGGGCGGAAAGCCAAACGGACAAGCTCTGCACGACAGGCGCTGTCAGGCGCCTGCGGCGGACACATTCGAAACGCTGCAGAGATCGGCCCCCATCGCGTCAGAATCCCAGCAATCCGGGTGGCCGTCAATGCGTCCTAGATAATGACGCGCTGCGCCAGTCTCAACGGCTGCATGCGGGATCACCGCCCGAAGCCAATATCGGCCTGGCCCCACGCGGCACGCGGTAGATCGGAGCCTCGCCCGAATCCGCCGCGACCTCGACCAAGCCGACGCCGACATGAGAGCCCGGAGAATCCGGCTCGAATGAGGCGGCGATGACATTCGCCCCCGATTGCGTCATCGGCACGAAGACTGCGGTCGCCGGAACGTCCAGCCGGCGCGGCCTGAGCTCGACCTTCACCGCCTGGTCCGGATTGATGTTCTCGCGATCGGCCTTCTTCACCGTCCCCTTCTGCTCGACGACGAAGGCCTCGACATCGAGCGAAGCCGGCCCGCCCAATGCGCAGACGGCGATGCCCTTCAGCTTCAGGGCTTCAACCGCAGGCTGGCCCGAGGCCAGCACGATATAGCCTTCCGGCCGCACCCGGCGCCCGGTGATCGTCACCTGGCGCGAGTCGCGGAAATCGACTTCCGTCGGCATGTCGGAAGCGGTGTCGGGATTGACCAGCGGGATCGCCATCTTGACGGTGGCAATGCGGTGGCCGACGACCAGCTCGCCTTCGTTCTTCGCCAGTTCGCCGCGCGCAGCCGCGACCGCCTGCAGCACCGCCTTGTCATTGGCGGCGACCGTATCGAGAACCGACCGGGAAATGACGTAATGCGTCGCGATGCGCCGCTCCAGGTTCTCGAGTTTGAGGCCGACGCCGCGCGTCTCGATCAGAAAGGAGACCGCGCCCGAAAGTCCGAACAGGTTGCGCGCGATGCCGGGCGCATTGCCGCCCATCGAGACGACCTTGTCGTCCTTGTTGTAGCCCGTCGTGAAATACCAGAAGGAGGAGAGCCCGTTCTCGGCCATTGCCTTGTCCATCGCAGGCTTGACCAGCTCGGACGCGAGCTTCGTCGTCTGCTGTGGCACGGCCGGATTGGTCGCGTAGAGGATCATAGCATCGGCGGCATTGAGCCCGCCGAACTTCTCGAGCCAGCGATTGGCGACTGAGAACTCATGCACGTCGACGATGACGTCGGGCGGCAGCTCGGCGAGCTTGGCATGCAGCGCCTTCGTCTCCGGCAAGGTCAGCAGCAGGTGATCACGGTTGAGATCAAAGCCGTTGGCACCGGTGCGCTTGTCGGCCGCTGCCCCGTCAGGGTTGGTGCGCGGCACGATCACCACCACCAGCTTGTCGAGCACGGCCTTGAGGTCGGTCGTGGCCAGATCATTGGCGAGTGCGAGCATCGCTTCACCACCGGCCGGCTCGTTGCCGTGCTGCTGGCCGACGAACCAGACGATGGGCCGCCCCAACGCCCTGAGCGCCGCCGCATCCTTGGCGCCTTCCTTGGAGAAGATCAGATAGGGCAGATCACGTCCCTGCTGCGACGTGCCAAGCGAGCCGAGCACGACCTGGGCCGGCGCCTTGGCGGCGAGATCGGCAACGAAGGCGTCGAGCTCGGCCTGCGTGGTCAGCCCGGGCGTGCCGCGTGTCAGCGACGGCGTCGCCAGCGGGATCGGCACGGATTTGTAGCGGGCAAGCACGGCCTCGCTCTGCTTGTAGTCGGCGACCTTGCCCTCCTCCTGCGCCAGAGCGGGAGCGGCTCCGAGCAGCGTCAACAGCCCAAGAGCGAACGCCGTTCTCGTCTTCATCCCAACCTCCAGCGAAATGCCGCATTCACCTGACACCAGGCGGCGACTATGAAACGGCGACGGAGACCGGACAAGCAATCCGCGATTGCTGACGGCCCAGCGGAACGAGGCGACAGATGACCAGCATGGCGGAACGCATCACCAGCAAGCTCGATTCGGCACTGGCGCCGGAGCATCTGCGTGTCATCGATGAATCGCATCAGCACCAGGGCCATGGTGGCTGGCGCGAGGGCGGCGAGACGCATTTTCGCGTCGAGCTCGTTTCCTCCGCCTTTGCCGGCAAGAGCCGGCTGGAGCGTCATCGCCTCGTCAACGCGGCGTTGGCCCAGGAACTGGCCGACCGGGTGCATGCGCTGGCGATTGTCGCCAAGGCACCGGGAGAGGCCTGAGCCGATCAGCTCTTGGCCGATCAGCTCTTGCCCGGCCGCTCCGGCATGAAGGCGTAGATCGCGCTCGGGACGAGCAGCAGCGCCGCAAAGCCCCAATGGAGATGGGCAAAGGTGGTCGCGGCGTCGAGTCCGGCCTGGCGCTGCTCGGCGATGAACCAGCCCGAGCCGGACTGGATCGCCGCTGCGCCTGCAATGAACAGGAAATTGATGCAGGTCATGCCACGCCCGATCAGGTGCTCGGGAAAGAACAGCCGTGCATGCGCCATCAACACCGCATAGGTGAACCCCGTCGCGCCGATGAGCGCGAACAGGCCGATGGCCAGCGCCGAATGCGCATCCCCCCAGAGTGCCAGGGCGATGAAACAGAACGCGGTCAGCACCGTCCCCCACAGGACCAGCGGCTTGCTGCGGCCGAGCCGCTGTTCGAGCCCACCATAGAGGAAGGCGCCCGCGATCATGGTCATCGCCATCGCCGTTGCGACATGGCCGCTGGCGATCGCATCGAAACCGTGCACGCCGCTCATGAAGGGCGCAATCCAGAGACCGCGGATCGTCGCGATGATCGCGTAGCCGGTGAGGGTGATCGGCGCGAGCAGCCAGAGCGGACGGAGCGCGAGAATGCTCCGCAGCCCCTTGAGCAGGCCTTCGTCACCGCCTGAGGCCGCCTTGGCCCTGGGCGGATCACGAACCAGCGCGGCGGCGACCACGGTCGCGGCCAGGAAGCAGGCGGCCACGACCAGCATCGACGGCCGCCAGCCGAAGCGGGCAGCCGCGACCGCCAGCGGGCCCGCGCCGACGAGATTGCCGATCGAGCCGAGGCCGATAAAGGCCGAGGTCAGGAAACCGAAGCGCTTGGGATCTTGCGTGCGTGCGAACAGGAACAGCGCAGACATGAAGATCGGCGAGCAGCCAAGCCCGAGCATCGCCATGCCGAGCGTGCCGGTGACAGCGTGGGTCGCCGTCGCGAAGAGGAAGGCGCCGGCCGAGCCGATTGCCATCGTCACGGCGACGGTCCGGCGCGGCCCCAGCCGGTCGAGCGCCCAGCCGACCGGGAACTGCGCCAGGGCGAAGGTTATGAACCAGGCCGCGCCCAGAAATCCCAGCTCGCGCGGCCCGATCCCCAGATCCGTCATCACCGGGCTGGCGATGACGCTCAGGAAGGATCGGTAGAAGATCGAGAGGATATAGGCCGGCAGCAGCGCCAGGAAGATCGTCACGTCAGACGGTCACTTGATCCGCTCGAGCACCGAGACATAGTTGGCCACCGCAGCCCCACCCATGTTGAAGATACCGCCCAGGCGTGCGTCCTGGACCTGCATGCCTTCGGGCGCCTCGCCAGTGAGCTGCATAGCGCTGAGCACATGCATCGAGACGCCGGTCGCGCCGATCGGATGGCCCTTGGCCTTCAGGCCGCCGGAGACATTGACCGGCAGCTTGCCGCCCTTCTGCGTCCAGCCTTCCTTGATGGCGCGGGCGCCCTCGCCTTCTTTCGTCAGGCCCATCGCCTCGTATTCGATCAGCTCGGCGACGGTGAAGCAGTCATGCGTCTCGACGAAGGAGAGATCATCCAGCGTGACGCCGGCATCGGCGAGCGCCTTCTTCCAGGCTTCGGCACAGCCGTCGAATTTGAGGATGTCGCGCTTCGACATCGGCAGGAAGTCCTGGACATGGGCCATGCCACGGAAGCCGACGGCCCGGCGCATTTCCATCGCCGTCGCCTGATCGGCCAGTACCAGCGCGGCAGCGCCGTCCGAGACCAGCGAACAATCGGTGCGCTTCAGCGGCCCGGCGACATAGGGGTTCTTCTCGCTCTCCTCGCGGCAGAAGGCGAAGCCGAGATCCTTGCGCATCTGCGCATAGGGGTTCTCGACGCCATTCTTGTGGTTCTTGGCCGCGATCATGGCGAGTGCATCCGACTGATCGCCATGGCGCTGGAAATAGGCGGCGGCAATCTTGCCGAACACACCGGCGAAGCCACCGGGGGTCTCGCCATCTTCCGGCAGATAGGAGGCCTTGAGCAGGAATTTGCCGATATCGGCCGAAGGTGTCTTGGTCATCTGCTCGACGCCGACGACGAGCACGATCTTGGCATCGCCGGCCTTGATGGCGCGCACGCCCTGGTGCACGGCGGCCGAGCCGGTCGCACAGGCATTTTCGACCCGCGTCGTCGGCTTGAAGCGCAGCGCCGGGTCCGCCTGCAGCACGAGCGAGGCCGTGAAATCCTGGGCGGAGAAGCCTGCATTGTAGTGGCCGAGAACGATCTCATCGACCTGTTCGGCGGTAATGCCGGCATCGACCAACGCGTCCGTCGCCACGCGGACGATCAGGCTCTCGATGGTTTCGGCATCCTGCTTGCCGAACGGCGTGTGGGCCCAGCCGACGATTGCAGCGCTCATGACGACCTCTCAGAGTAATGTGCAGTTACACTTATCTGCGCCCGACCACGGTATCGTTCAAGCCGGAAACAGCGCAATCCGGCCGTGCGCAGAAAGGGGGACTGCCCGCGAAGCCCCGCTCGTAACGATATAGCGCGTTGCCGCCCATGAGGGGAGAGGATGAGCCTGTTCGCGCATTCTGCGCCGGCTCTCTGCATGACGCTGGAGACTGTGCTGGGCTTGCCTGGTCGAGCTTTCCGCGTCCACCTGTGCCCGCGGCACGTCCAACTGACGGCCTACATTTTCTCGCCGGGCAGCTGACTGGCTTGTTTCACCCAAGCGGCGAACTGCGCCTCGTCGAGTTCGCCCTCATGGATATCGAGATAGCGCACGTCCTTCTGCTTGGACGCACCGGGCGGAACAGGGCTCAGCGATGCGCCGCGGAAGAACGCAACTTTCACGTATGTCGTGAGGCAATGAAAGCCGAGGAACCAGCCTTGGTCCTGACCCTCCACTCCGTAGAAGGGCGAATTCCATTTGACCGCCTTGCGCGCCCCGGGAACGGTGCGCTCGATGATGGCATCGAGGCGGCGTCCGACGTCGCTTTTCCAGCCCGGCATGGCCGCGATATAGGCCTGCACGGGGGCGTCACCATAGCCCTTGGCAATCTGGGGATTGCCACCCGAAAGCAGGACGACTTCGCCCGGCTGCGCCTTCAGCGCCGATTTGCGCGGTCTGGCCCGCTTCTCGAGAACCGGCTCGGCGGCCTCGTTCTCCGTGGCCTGCTCCGGCTTTCTGGACATCCCAGTCATCATCTTCACTGCTGTCTCGCGGTGCGTCGGCCGCCGCCCGATTTGGCGGCATAGGGCAGCGCGAACATGTAGAGACCGGTGGGCAGAAGCACGAAGAGCGGGAACAGCGGCAGGAAATACACCCACTCGGCAGGCTGCTTCCCAAGGCCCAAGGCGATGAAGATCGCGATGACGACCACCGTAAAGATAATCGACATCCAGCGGTGGATCTGCCGAATCCAGTCGTTCCAGTTCATTGGGACCTCCTCTGAGGGCAAGGTGCAGCGGATCGGGCGACGCAGACGTCAATCCGTCCGCGCCATGACCTCTTCCAGATTTCCAAAGAACCGCGGCCAGCCAGCCATTGCTCCCCGGTAATAGGGCTGCTGGTCCGGCCTGAACCCCGTCTGCTCCATGCGCAGAAAGGTCCCGGTGCTCGTAGGGATGAGCGTCCAGGTGACGACGCTCTCGAGATCCTTGGTGTTCCACGTGTAGGTCAGCGTCTTGTGCGGCTCGATCGCCTGAATTTGACACTCGACGACGCCCCAGTCCGCGCTGAGATTGAACCGGTGGCCCAGATCTGGCTTGAAGTTGTTCTTCATCAGCCACTCCTCGATGAGATGCGGTTGCGTGAGAGCGCGCCAGAGCTTTTCCGGCGGATGGGCTATCTCACGCTCGACAACGACCGAGAGCGTTTCGGTCGACGTTTCGTTCATTGGTCCATCCTCTTCAGCAGGTCTTCGAGGTCGTCGAATTTACTGTGCCAGAACCCGGCCATTTGGTTCGTCCAGTCGATCAGCGGGCCCAGGGCGCCGATTTGCGCGCTATAATGCGTCTGACGCCCTTCATGGCGATCCCGCACCAGCCCGGCCTGCTTCAGAATGCCGAGATGCTTTGAAACGGCCGGCTGCGAGATCCCGGCTTGGGCTGTGAGTGCCCCGACCGTCTGCTCACCTTCGCGACACAGCCGTTCGAAAATGCCCCGCCGCGTCGGATCGGCGAGCGTCCTGAAGAGCGCGTCGTGAGCGTTCAGCATCGGAACCCATAACTCATTGGCTATTGATTTGACTCATAACCGCCGAGATATGCGTAGGTCAAGCGCGGTGCTATCGCAGCACCATGATCGGTCACAGGAACCACCGGACATGTCGTATATCGGCGCTGGGTCGAACCTGTCAGGCACCCAAGATCGGCCGTGTCCGCAAGATAGTCGCCCAAGCGGTTCCGTGGAGCGGCGGCCGGCTAAATCGCCAGCATCAGGAGCAGGCCGACACCGAAGACGATCATTGCCATGCCCAGCAGTTCGCGCCGCGTCGTACCTTCCGAGAACATCTTGCGCGAGGCGATCTGCGCCAGTGGCACTTCGATCAAAGCCAGGGTCCGGACATTGGCCGCCGTCGTCAGCGAGAAGCCGATGAACCAGAACTGCGAAGCCGCCGCGCCAAGGAAACCCGCCGTCAGCGAACGGCGCCAGTTCTTCAGGCTCAGGACCAGCGCCTTGCGGTTGGCGATCAGCATGTAGAGCGTCAGGATCAGTGTCTGCAGGCCCAGCCCCAGAGCAAGGGTCGTCGTCGCCCGGATCAGGAAGTCGCCATCCGGCAGAGACTGGATCGCGCCGCGATAGCCGATGGCCGACAGCGCGAAGCAGGCGCCTGAGCCGATGCCGAGCAGCGCGGGACGCAGGCCCGCCCGGCTCAGCTTTTCGCCCGGCTTCCAGGAAACCAGGACGACACCGGCCGTTGCGATCACGATCGCTGCGAATTTCGCCGGGCTCAGCGCATCCCCCAGCAGCAGCGCTCCGAAGACCGCCACCTGGACTGGCTCCGTCTTGGTATAGGCGGTGGTCACGGCGAAGGAGCGCTCTCTCATCGCCGCCAGCATCAGGGCCGTCGCCGCGATCTGGGTCAGCGCGCCCCAGCTCGTGATGCCGAGCGTCGCAAGGCTGATCTGCGGCGGCAGGCGCCCCAGGCCAAGGCAGACGAGGAGCAGGAACAGCAGCGCGAAGGGCAGACCGAACAGGAAGCGCACCTGCGTCGCGCCGACGACGCCGATCACCTCCGTCAGCGAGCGCTGGGTGAGGTTGCGCGCCGTCTGCAGCAGCGAGGCGACGATCGTTGCCGGGATCCAGAAGAGGGTAAAGCTCACGCGGGCATCCGGGGCTGGAACTGTGACCAAGGCTTTACGGCCGCCCGACATGACTAGGCAAATCGCTCCGCTGGGGGTAGGTATGCGTCCATGGGCGGGCCGATCGGTCGCGCCGTCTCGAAAATGCCGCACGCGTCGCGTTGAACCCTGCGCCTTCAACCCTCGTCCAGACAGGCTCAAGACCCGCCCGATGAACGCTCCCCGTCTCGCTGTCCTCGCCCTTGCCCTGTCCGTCAGCGCTCCGGCCCTCGCCGGCACGAGTCTGGTGGTCGATGCGTCCAGTGGCGCCGTTCTCTCCAGCGAGAATGCCAGCCAGGCCTGGCACCCGGCCTCGACCACGAAGATGATGACGGCCTATCTGGCGCTCAAGGCAGTGCGGGCCGGCAAGCTCGCGCTTGAAACGGCGATCCCCGCCTCGAAGCGGGCCGCGAGCCAGCCGCGCGTCAAGGTCTATATCCGCGCCGGGCAGGAGATCACGCTCGACAACGCCCTGCGCATCATGATGGTGAAATCGGCCAACGACATCGCCTATGTCATCGCCGAGGGCGTCGGCGGCGATGTCGAGACCTTCGTCGGGATGATGAATGCCGAAGCCCAGCGCCTCGGCATGAATGACACGGTCTTCACCAATCCGAATGGCTGGCATGATCCGAACCAGCAGGTCAGCGCCCGCGACCTCGCGGTTCTCGCCATGGCGCTGATGCGCGAATTCCCGGACTATTCCGATTACTGGAACACCGGCTCGGTTCAGCTCGGCAAGCAGGTTCTCCAGAACACGAACGGCCTCGTCGGACGCTATTCCGGCATCTCCGGCATGAAGACCGGTTTCGTCTGTGCCTCGGGTTTCAACGTCGTGGCGACGGCGACGCGTGGCGGCCGCACGCTCGTCGCGGTCGTGCTGGGTGCGCTGTCCGCCTCCGAACGCACCGTCAAGGCGGCGCAGTTGCTCGATGACGGCTTCTCGAAATGGGGAGGCTCCGGCTACACCCTCGCCAGCCTGCCCTCCGGCAATGGTGGACGCGCCAACAATATCTGCGACGAGGTTCGCCGCAGAGGCGGCGGCGTGGCTTTGGCCGACGATTCCGACGTGTCCGGCCCCATCGCCGCCAATGCCGCATCCGGCAGCGGCAATGACAACGCCATGAGCGAGCGCTTCGGCGGACCGCAGCCGCAGGCTCGCGCCACAGGCGCCCTGCTGATGCGCACGCCCTCCGGCCGGATCACGCTCGGGCCGCGCGCGCCCATGACACCGGTACAGGTCTCCTTCGGCCGCTCACCGAGCTCTGCTTCGGCCCCGCTCGCCGCCAATGTCACAGCGCGGCCCGACACGCAGTTCGCCCGCGATCGCGCGCCGGTCATTACGCCAGGAGCCCCGGTGTCCGCCGGAGTAGCATCCGGCCCATCGACACGCACCGCCTCGAGCAATGGCGCCATTCCGCGCGGGACGACGGCCTTCGCTCCGAGCAGCGAGGATGTCCAGCCTCCGTCGAATGCCTTCCAGAGCGGCCCCATGAAGCTGCAGGGCGCGATCCGGCCCGGCGCGGCGGCGGCGTCCAGCCTGCGCCCAGGCTCGGCCGCAGGCATCAAACAGGCCGCCCGCCCGCCAGTAAGGCCGGCCCCCGCCAAGCCCGACGCGGCGGCGAAGGCCAAGCCGGAAGCGGCGGCAAAGGCCAAGACCAAGCCGGGGCAGAGCGAACCCAAGCCTCAGCCGGCCCGCACAGGCGCCGTGAAGCCCCCCGTCAAGCCGAAAGCCAAAGTGAACGACGACGCCTGAGTCCTGGAGGGTGCGCGCCGAGACAGCCCGCACCGCCAGTCGACACGGCATCGCCCTGGCGTTTGCCTCGGCTGCCGCCTATGGCAGCAACATCGTCTCGGCCCAGCTCGCGGGCCAGGCCGGCCTGAGCGGGCCGCTGCTGGTTTTCTACCGGGTTTTCATCATGCTCGCGCTGGTGGCCGGAGCCGCCTGGCTTCTGCGGGCAAACTTCAGGGTTCCGCGGCACCAATACCGGGCGCTGCTGGCCTTCGGCCTGACCAGCGCTCTCGTCGGCTCGGCTTACCTGTCCTCGGTCGCCTTCCTGCCCGTGACCGTCGCCGCCGTCATTTTCTACACCTACCCGGTTATCATCGTCCTGGCCGAGCCGCTGCTGACGCCTGCGCGCTTCAGCCTCGACCGACTTGCGGTGGCGCTGACCGCCTTTCTCGGTGTCGGCATGGTCGTCGGGCCCGATCTGCATGGGCTCGATCCGCGCGGGCTTGCGCTCGCGCTCGCAGCCAGCCTCGCGGCCGCGGCACAGTTTTTCGCGGGCTCCGCCTGCGCCGCGACGCCGCTCGCGCCAAAACTGTTGTGGTCGCATCTGCTCATCCTGCCGGTGACAGCGGGCATTCTCGCTTTCGTTGGCGGCTTTGCCCTTCCGAGCGCGCTGGCCTTGGCACCGATGGCCGTCGCGATCACCATTGGCGGCTATCTCGTCGGCTTCCTGTTCCAGGTGATGGCATTGGCCCGTGTCGCGCCAGGCCCCGCTGCCCTCACCTTTTGTGCCGAGCCGGTCTTTGCCGTCGGGATAGCCGCCGTGATGCTAGGTGAGCGGGTCGGCGCGCTGCAATATGCGGGCGGCGCCCTTGTCGTCGTCGCGATCATGGCTAATGTAATATTGGAACAAAATCGGGCGCGACGCGTGCCTGCCCTTAGCCTTGATCGATGATGCCCGACATGACCGGTAGCGACCAGAGACCCATCCCGATCCCGTTGACCTTGCTCACGGGCTTCCTTGGAGCCGGCAAGACGACCCTGCTCAACCGGCTGCTCAAGGACCCCGCGCTTGCCGATACCCTCGTGATCGTCAACGAGTTCGGCGAGATCGGGCTCGACCATCTGATGATCGAGGGTGTCGAGGAGAACATGGTTCTGCTCGCCTCCGGCTGCCTCTGCTGCACCATCCGCGATGACCTCATCGTCACGCTGGAAGACCTCTTGCGCCGCCGCGACAACCATCGCATCGCGCCATTCAAACGCGTGGTGATCGAGACCACCGGCCTTGCCGACCCGGCACCGATCCTCAATGTGCTGATCAACCACCCCTATCTCGCCATGCGCTTCAGGCTCGACGGCGTCGTCACGCTGGTCGATGCTGTCAACGGCATGGCGACGCTCGACGCCCATGAGGAGGCGCGCAAGCAGGTGGTCGCGGCCGACAGGATCGTGCTGACCAAGGCGGACCTGGTCGCGGATGGTCAGGCGGTCGAGGTGCTACGCCAGCGACTCCTGGCGCTCAATCCCGGGATCAACCTTCTCGCGCCGGATGCTCCGGCTGCGGACTTGATCAGCGCCGGCCTCTACGACCTTGCCGACAGGCCCCAGGCCCTGCGGAACTGGCTTGCCGTCGAGGCTCTGGCGACCGGCTCGGGCGGCCATCACCATCACAATCACGATCACGATCATCACGCCGATGGACACGGGCACGGGCATGACAATCATCATCATGATGTGAACAGGCATGACGAGAGCATCCGCGCCTTCTCGCTCTCGGCTGATGCTCCGATCAATCTGGCGACCTTCGAGCTGTTCTGGACCTTGCTGCGCTCGACCCACGGGGCGAAGCTCCTGCGGCTGAAGGGGCTCGTCGCCATAGCCGAACACGCCGGCCAGCCGCTGCTGGTCCATGCGGTCCAGCAGATCCTGCATCCCCCGATCCTGCTCGACAGCTGGCCTGATGCAGACCAACGCTCGCGCCTGGTCCTCATCGTCAAGGACCTCGACGAGGCGATGGTGCAGCGCCTCTGGGCCGCCTTCCTTGGTCAGGCTTCGGCGGCGCTCACGCCTCCGCGCGCAACAGCCGCCGGATGATCTTGCCCGTCGTCGTCAGCGGCAGTTCCTCGCGAAAGGCGATCTCGCGCGGATATTCGTGCGCCGAGAGCCGCTCGCGCACGAAGCGTTGAAGTTCACCGGCCAGATCCTGCGAAGGCGCGAAGCCGGCATTCGGCACGACGAAGGCCTTGACGATCTCGGTCCGGAGTTCGTCCGGCTTGCCGACGACCGCCGCCAGCGAAACCGCCGGATGCTTCAGCAGGCAGTCCTCGATCTCCCCCGGCCCGATCCGATACCCCGATGAGGTGATGACATCGTCGTCGCGGCCGACGAAGTGGACATAGCCATCGGCATCCCGCACGGCCTGATCGCCAGTGGTCATCCAGTCGCCGAAGAATTTGTCGACCGTCGCCTCCGGCCGGAGCCAATAGCCGAGGAACATCACCGGGTTCGGCCGCCGGATGGCAATCTGCCCTTCCTCGTCCGGCGCGCATTCCGAGCCATCGGGCCGGATGATCGCGACCTCATGGCCGGGAGTCGGCTTGCCGATGAAGCCGGGCCGGCTGACGCCGATCATCGCGCAGGACGACAGCACGAGATTGCACTCGGTCTGGCCATAAGCCTCGTTGATCGTCAGCCCCAGCGCCTCGCGGCCCCAGCTCAGCGTCTCGGCTCCAAGCGCTTCGCCGGCTGCCGCGACCGTGCGCAGTTTCAGGTCAAAGCGGTCGCGCGGCTTGCCCACACTGCGCAGCATCCGGAGCGCTGTCGGCGGGATGAAGGCATTGCGGATGCCGAGATCGGCCATCAGCCGAAAGGCGTCTTCGGGGTCGAAACGGGTATGGGCGCGCGCCACGACCGGAACGCCGAAATGCAGCGCCGGCAGCAGCATATTGAGCAGACCGCCGGCCCAGGCCCAGTCGGCCGGCGTCCAGGCGAGGTCGCCGGGCATCGGCAGGAACTCGTGCACCATCTGCACACCGGGCAGATGCCCCGGCAGAACCCTGTGGCCATGCAGCGCGCCCTTCGGGTTGCCCGTGGTGCCGGAGGTATAGATCATCAGAGCCGGATCGTCGGGCCCGGTGTCCGCAACTGAGAAATCCTCGCTCGCATCCGCCAGCAACTGCCCCCAGTCCTCAGCACCCGCCCCGGCGCCATCCGTGGACACCATCAGGTCGAGATCGGGCAGCGGCTCGGCAATCTGCCGAACCTTCATCAAGCCCGCTGCATTGGAGATGAGCGCGCTCGCGCCGGAATCGCGCAGGCGATAGGCCAGCGCATCGACCCCGAAGAGCGCGGCCAGCGGCACCGCGATGGCGCCCAACTTATAGGCGGCGAGATGTGCGGTGAGCACGGCCTCTCCCTGCGGCAGCAGGATCGCGACCCGATCTCCGACGCCGACGCCGCGCATCGACAGCGCCGTCGCCAGTCGGTTCGATTGCGCTCGCAACCGGCCGAAGCTGACCGGCGTTACCGTCCAGTCAGGGGCGACGTCGAGAATGGCCGGCCGGTCGGGCTCCAGCGCGGCCCAGCGATCGCAGACATCGACAGCAATGTTGTAGCGCTCTGGAATCCGCCACTGGAAGGTCTCGCGCAGGCGGCCGTAATCGCGCAAATCGGGAAGCATGAAAGATTGAGGGTCCGGCGTTGATGGCGCGGCACGATAGGCAGCCCTCGCCGCGCTGTCACCTTGGCGCTAGGTCAGATCCGCTCTGCACCTTGCTCAGCCATTCGCCATCTGCGAACGCCGGGCCCAGCCCGTCATGCGGCTCTCGACAAGGTCGACGATGGCGACGAGAAGCACGCCGAGGACCGCAAGCACGATCAGCGCCGCAAAGATCAGCGGCACGTTGAAATCAGCCGAAGCGCGGGTGATCAGGTTGCCGATGCCGAGATTGGAGGCATTCTGCTCGCCGATCACCGAGCCGACATAGGCGAGCGTGATCGAAACCTTCAGCGCCCCGAAGAAATAGGGCAGCGCGCGCGGAATCCCGACCTTGGTCATGATGTCGTAGCGGCTGGCACCCAGTGCCTTCAGCACATCCTCGGTCTCGGGCTCGATCGTGGCCAGCCCGGTCGCGACATTGACGACGATCGGGAAGAACGAAATCACGAACGCGGTCAGCACCGGCGGCTGCCAGCCGACCCCGAACCAGATCACCAGGATCGGCACGACAGCGACCTTGGGAATCGAGTTGAAGCCGACAAGCAGCGGGTTCAGGCCCGCATAGATCAACCGGGACGAGCCGACGAGCAGGCCGAGCGCCAGACCGAACACGATCGAGAGCACAAAGCCGGCCGTGGTCATCCAGAGCGTGTGAAAGGCGTTCGTGTAGAGCGGCTTTTGATACTGCACCAACGCAGCCCAGATCGCGGAGGGCGGCGGCAGGATGAAGGAGGAGATCGCGAAGGCGCGGCAGGCGATCTCCCAGATCGCGAAGAAGCCAAGCGTGAACAGATAGGGCGCGAGCCTCAGCCAGAGCGAGCGCTTCATGCCGCCTCCCGCGCCGTACGGATATGGCCGCGCAACTCATGCACGACCGACGCGAATTCAGGCGTATAGGTGATGTCGAGATCACGCGGGCGCGGAAAATCGATCTCGCGCTCGGCGATGATCCGCCCCGGCCGCGCCGACATGCAGAACACCCGGTCGGCCAAGAAAACGGCCTCGCGCAGATCATGGGTCACCAGGATCACGGTGATGCCGCGCTCGGCATGAAGATCGCGGATCACGCACCAGAGTTCTTCGCGCGTAAAGGCATCGAGCGCACCGAAGGGCTCATCCAGCATCAGGAGCTTCGGCTCATGGATCAGCGAGCGGCACAGCGAGGCGCGTTGCTGCATGCCGCCGGACAGCTGCCAGGGGAATTTCTGGCCCATGCCCTCGAGTCCGACCTTGGCGAGCAGAGCCTCGGCCCGCGCGACATAATCCGACTTGTTGGCACGCAAGCGCGAACGATGCGGCTCGACGATCTCCAGCGGCAGCAACAGGTTCCGCAATGTCGTGCGCCAGGGCAGCATCACCGGATTCTGGAAGGCCATGCCGGTGATCTTGATCGGCTGCGTCACCCCCTGCCCGGCGACGATCACCGTGCCGCGCCGGGGCCGCTGCAGGCCGGTCGCGAGCTTCATCATCGTGGACTTGCCGCAGCCGGAGGGGCCGACGATCGCCGCGAACTCGCCCTCCCGGATCTTCAGCGAAAGCCCGTCCACGGCGGGGGTGCTTTCGCCTCCGCCGTAGACATGGGTAACTTCGTGGAGTTCGACGAAGGCGCTCAAGCGCGAGCCCGCAAGGTCGAGCGCATCAGAACTTCCGCTCGGCCACAGGCGGCAGGTAGCTGTCGTCGAAAGCCGCCCCGGCCTTCGCCTTGTCCTTGAACGTGAAGGTCAGCCCAATCTGGTCCAGCGCCCGTTCCCAGCGCGCCTTGTCGATACCGCCAAAGCCATCGGCCTTGACTGCTGGCGTCATGACGTTCTGGGCGATCGTCATCTTGAGGCGCTCGACCTCGACCTCGAGCTTGGCGACATCGTTGCGCTGGATCACGAGCTTGCCGCCGAGTTCCGGGTCGGCCACCGTGTCGCGAACGCCTTTGGTGATCGCCCGAAGCAGGCCACGCACGGCCTCGGGCTTTTCGGCCGCGAATTTCGGCGAGACCATCACGACATTGCCGTAGAGCTCGACGCCGTAATCCGACATCAGCAGAGTGACGATGTCGTCGACGGGAACGCCGCGTGATTTCAGGTTGATATAGGAGGAGTTCGCGAAGCCGAACACCGCGTCGACCTCGCCTGAGGCCAACATCGGCTCACGCACGGGGAAGCCGACATTCTCCATCCGCATCTTGCTGTCGTCGAGCTTGTTGACGGTCTTGAAGATCGGCCATTGCGCAAAGGCCGCGTCAGCCGCCGGCGCGCCGAACTTCTTGCCCTCGAGGCTCTTCACGTCTGCGCTGATGCCCCGGCTCTTGCGGCCGACGATCGAGAAGGGCGGCCGGTCATAGACCATCATCACCGCCTTCAGATCGACGCTGGGATTCTCGTCGCGGAACCGGATCAGCGAATTCACGTCGCCGAAGCCGGCATCGTAGGTGCCGGACGCCACCCGCGGGATCGCCTCGCGCGAGCCGTTGCCCGTGTCGATCGTGACGTCGAGGCCCTCGGCTTTGAAATAACCCTTCTCCTGCGCCATCAGGAACAGCGCAGCCGGGCCCTCGAAGCGCCAGTCGAGCGTGAAGCGAACGGCGGTCTGAGCGAAGGAGGGACCCGCGCCGGTCAGGCAGGCTGCGGCGAGCCCCAGGGCGCCCAGCGCACGGCTCATCCCACGCCGGGAGAGCATCGTGGGGCGGAACGGGTTCGTCGACATCGGCAGCTCCGGATCATCACATGCAGGCGGGTCGGCAGGACCCGTTCGAACGGAACGCGACCAGCAAATCCCATGCCGTGGCGTCCTATGCTCAAACTGGCCGAATACAAAACAAGGTCAAGCGCATAGCGCCGAAAATGCATGCACTGCGCCTAAAATATAACGCGACGTCACCAGGCCCGATCGCGATCGGCTAAAGCGGCAGCGCTCCGTCGGTCTTGACCTCCTCCATCACGGCATAGGTCCGCGTCTCACGCACCGCCGGCAGCGCCAGCAGCACTTCGCCGAGGAAACGACGATAGGCGTTCATATCGGCCACCCGCGTCTTCACGAGATAGTCGAAACCGCCGGCCACCATGTGGCATTCCAGCACTTCGGGCGCCCGTTTCACCGCGGTTGCGAAACGCTCGAAGGCGTCGGGCGTCGTCTTGTCGAGATAGACCTCGACGAAGACCAGCAGATGCAGCCCCAGCTTCAGCGGATCGAGCGTCGCGCGATAGCCCGTGATGTAGCCGTCTCGCGAGAGCCGCTTCAGTCGCTCACCGGTCGCGGTTGGCGACAGGCCAACCTTTTCAGCCAGTTCGACGCCGGCGATGCGCCCGTCGGATTGCAGCATGGCGAGGATACGCCGGTCGGTTCGATCGAGCACGGGATTATTCTCTAAAAGCTCCGGAATATTCGAAGATAGATAAAGGCTATCACGGAAAATGGCCATTGATATCCGGCCACGCAAGCGCGATCCTTGAAATCATCCCGTCATTCATTCGGAATCGCACCATGGCCGCTCCTGCCCCCCGTCCGGTCGCCCCGTCCGCTCGCCACGCCTTCCGCGCGCCCTATGCCGAAGACGATACGACGATTGCGGCACGGCTGCTTGCCGGCGCCAGGCGCGAACCCGCAGCCAAGGCGAGGATCGACCAGCGCGCGACCGGGCTGATCGAGGCCATCCGGACCCGCAAGGTCGGCCTGGGTGGCATCGAGGAACTCCTGCGCGAGTACTCGCTCTCGACCAAGGAGGGACTTGCGCTGATGGTTCTGGCCGAAGCGCTGCTGCGCGTGCCGGATTCCACGACCGCCGACCAGTTGATCGAGGACAAGCTCGGCCAGGGCGATTTCGCCCATCACGAATCCAAATCGGATGCCTTCCTGATCTCGGCTTCGTCCTGGGCGCTTGGCATCACCGCCCGCATCATCCAGCCGGGCGAGACGCCGACCAGCATCATCGGCAATCTGTCGAAGCGCCTTGGCCTGCCGGCCGTCCGCACCGCCACCCGCCAGGCGATGCGTGTCATGGGCAATCATTTCGTGCTCGGCCAGACCATCGAGGAGGCTCTGAAGCGCGCTCGCTCGGGCACCGGCAAGCTCTATCGCTATTCCTTCGACATGCTCGGCGAAGGCGCACGCACCCAGGCCGATGCCGACCGCTATTTCGCCTCTTACGCCGCGGCCATCGACGCAATCGGCCGCTCGGCCGGCAATGACCCTCTGCCGAACAGGCCGGGCATCTCGGTCAAGCTGTCGGCCCTGCATCCGCGCTATGAGGCCACCAGCCACGAGCGCGTGCTGAGCGAACTCGTGCCCAAGGTCATCACGCTGGCCCAGCAGGCCAAGGGCTACGACCTGAACTTCACGATCGACGCCGAGGAAGCCGACAGGCTGGAACTCTCGCTCGACGTCATCGATGCGGTGACGGCAGATCCGACGCTCGCCGGCTGGGACGGCTTCGGCCTCGCGATCCAGGCCTACCAGAAGCGCGCCTCGGCGGTGATCGACCATATCGCGGCCCTGGCCGAGCGCCACAACCGCCGCATGATGGTGCGCCTGGTCAAGGGCGCCTACTGGGATACCGAGCTGAAGCGCGCCCAGGAGCGCGGCCTCTCCGACTACCCCGTGTTCAGCCGCAAGGCGATGACCGACCTCAACTACGAGGCCTGCGCCGCGCAGCTGCTGGCCTTGCGTCCACGCATCATTCCGCAATTCGCCACCCACAACGCATTGACGGTCGCAGCGGTCGCCGAGATGGCGGGCGGCTCCCAGGGCTTCGAGTTCCAGCGCCTGCACGGCATGGGCGAGGCGCTCTATGAGAGGTTGCTCCAGGAGGATTCCGGCTTCGCCTGCCGCACCTACGCCCCGGTTGGCGGCCATCAGGATCTGCTTGCCTATCTCGTGCGCCGTCTGCTCGAGAACGGCGCGAACTCCTCCTTCGTCAGCGTGTCCGGCGACCCTGACGTACCGGTCGCACAGCTGCTCGTACCCCCTGCCGACATCATCGGCACCTCGGCAGCGGCTCGCCATCGCCGAATTCCGCTTCCCGCCGACATGTTTGGCGCCTCGCGCAAGAACTCGGCCGGCGTCGAGCTTGGGCATGAGGCCAGCCTCGTCGCGCTTCAGTCGGAGATCGGCCAGGCAGCAGCCAAGCCGTTCCCCGAGGCGACGGTGATCATCGACGGCAAGCCGGCCGGTGGCGTCTCCCGCCCCGTCCTGTCCCCGATCGATGCCCGGCAGGTCGGGACCGTCCTGGAAGCCGATGATGCCCTGGCCGATCGCGCCATCCAGGCGGCCCAGGCCGGCTTCACCAGCTGGAACCGCACCCCCGCCCGGACGCGCGCTGCCGCCCTGCGCAAGGCTGCGGACCTGATGGAGGACCGACGCGGCCTGCTGCTCGCACTGCTCCAGGCCGAAGCCGGCAAGACGCTTGACGATGCCATTTCGGAGGTGCGCGAGGCCGTCGATTTCTGCCGTTACTATGCGGCCGAAGCCGAAGCGCATTTCGCCACGCCGCAGGTACTTCCCGGCCCGACCGGCGAGGAGAACCGCCTGATCTTGCGTGGGCGCGGGCCGTTCGTCTGCATCGCGCCCTGGAATTTCCCGCTGGCGATCTTCTCGGGCCAGGTCGTTGCCGCGCTCGTCGCCGGCAATAGCGTCGTCGCCAAGCCAGCCCCGCAGACGCCGCTGATCGCCGCCGCTACGGTCCGCCTGCTCCACGATGCCGGCATTCCAGCTTCCGCCCTCCATCTCGTGCCGGGAGACGGCAAGGTCGGCGCCCGGCTCGTCGCTCATCCAGCCGTGGCCGGCGTCGCCTTCACCGGCTCGACCGCAACGGCGCGCGCCATCAACCGGACGCTCGCGGCCAAGGATGGGCCGATCGTTCCGCTGATCGCAGAGACAGGCGGCCTCAACGCCATGATCGTCGATGCGACCGCCCTGCCTGAGCAGGTCGCCGACGACGTCGTGATGTCGGCCTTCCGCTCGGCCGGGCAGCGCTGCTCGGCGCTGCGCCTCCTGGTGGTGCAGGAGGATGTCGCCGACAAGATCCTCGAGATGATCGTCGGTGCCGGGAAGGAGTTGAAGCTCGGCGATCCGCGCGCCATCGACGTTCATGTCGGTCCGGTGATCGATGCCGCCGCCAAGAGCCGGCTCGACAATCATGTCGCGGCGATGCGCGCCGAGGGCCGGGTCGAATGGGCCGGCAGCACGCCGGCGCTCGGCGGCACCTTCGTCGCACCGCATATCGTCAAGCTCGACGACATCTCCGACCTCACCCAGGAGCATTTCGGCCCCATCCTGCATGTCGTGCGCTGGAAGGCCGGGGAACTCGACAAGGTCATCAACCAGATCGAGGCCACCGGGTATGGGCTGACGCTCGGCGTGCATTCGCGCATCGAGACGACGGTCGAGCGGGTTGCCGAGCGGCTCTCCACCGGCAATGTCTACGTCAACCGCAACATCATCGGTGCCGTCGTCGGTGTGCAGCCCTTTGGCGGTCACGGCCTGTCCGGCACTGGCCCCAAGGCTGGCGGACCGCACTATCTCGCCCGTTTCGCGACGGAGCAGACGGTCACGGTCAACACGGCGGCAGCCGGCGGCAATGCCAGCCTGATCGCGATGGGCGAATGAGCAAGGCAGGGCGAGTGAACAAGCCCTATCGGCCCAATGTCGGCATTGCGCTCTTCAATGCCCGGGGGCTCGTCTTTGCCGGACGCTCATGGAGCGACGGCCCGGAGATCGTCCACCCCGGACATGACTGGCAGATGCCGCAGGGCGGCATCGCTCCGGCCGAGGAGATCGTCGCAGCAGCGCGACGCGAGCTGGCCGAGGAAACCGGCATCAGCGAGGCCGCGCTCTTGGGCGTCACCGCGGAGTGGTGGCGCTACGACTTCCCGCCCTATGACGGGCCGCCGCACCGGCTCGATCGTTTCGCGGGGCAGGAACAGCGCTGGGTCGCATTCCGCTTCACGGGCAGCGAGGCGGCGATCGACATCGGCCGCCCGAACGGGGACGCCCCACCGGAGTTCACCGAATGGGCCTGGCTGCCGCTGGCCGAAATGCCGGCCCGTGTGACGCCGTTCAAGCGCGAGACCTATGAGCGCGTGGCCGAGGCCTTCGGGCATTTCGCCAGACCGGCCTGATCTCGGGACGCAACGTGCAACAAAAAAGGGCCGCTCGCGCGGCCCTTATGTCATCTCGATGCTGGAAGGCAGGTACGCGATCTCACGCAGCCTTGCGCTGCTGGAAGACGCCCTTGAACTCATGAAGCTGGATCAGCAGCTCCTGCAGGCGACGCTGTTCGTCTTCGGTCGGCGCAGCCGCCAGGCGGGTTTCGACCCGGAGGATTTCGGCGTCGAGCACGTCATTGTCGACGTCCTCGATGAAGCCGGCCTTCTCGGTCAGGATCGTCAGGGCCGTGGGATTGGCTTCGACGATACCGCCGCCAACCACGAATTCCTTGCCGTTGCCCGGCCCCGTCTGGGCGAGCACGATACCCGGCTTCAGCGCGGCGACGATCGGCACGTGGCCGGCGAGAATGGTCATCTCGCCTTCGACCGACGGCACGATGACGCTGACGACTTCGCCCGAGAACAGGATGCTCTCCGGCGAGACGAGTTCGAACTTGAAGGTGGCCATCAAGGGCTCTCCCGCTGCTTCAGTCATCCCGGCTGGAGCGCAGCGTGGAGCCGGGATCCAGGCCAAGGCCTGTGTCGTCGATGCTGGGGCGCGGCTCCCGGGCTGGCTTGCGCCATCCCGGATAGCCGTTGCCCCAGCGGATTACGCCGCTTCGGCAGCCAGGCGCTGGGCCTTCTCGACTGCTTCGTCGATCGAGCCGACCATGTAGAAGGCCGCCTCCGGGAGGTGGTCGTACTTGCCCTCGACCAGTCCCTTGAAGCCCTTGATGGTGTCCTCGAGCGCAACGAGCTTGCCGGGCGAGCCGGTGAAGACTTCGGCGACGAAGAAGGGCTGCGACAGGAAGCGCTCAATCTTGCGGGCGCGGGCGACCGAGATCTTGTCCTCTTCCGAGAGCTCGTCCATGCCCAGGATCGCGATGATGTCCTGCAGCGCCTTGTAGCGCTGGAGGATCTGCTGGACCTGGCGGGCGATGTTGTAGTGCTCTTCACCGACGATCGCCGCGGACAGCATGCGCGAAGTCGAGTCGAGCGGGTCCACCGCCGGGTAGATGCCCTTTTCCGCGATCGAGCGCGAGAGCACGGTCGTGGCGTCCAAGTGGGCGAAGGAGGTGGCCGGCGCCGGGTCGGTCAGATCGTCCGCCGGCACGTAGATCGCCTGCACCGAGGTGATCGAGCCCTTGTTG
This sequence comes from Allobosea sp. P4_E12, assembly GCF_056401655.1. NCBI lineage: Bacteria > Pseudomonadati > Pseudomonadota > Alphaproteobacteria > Hyphomicrobiales > Alloboseaceae > Allobosea > Allobosea sp. P4_E12. Next base: position 241,241 of record NZ_JBFUIY010000002.1, read on the forward strand.
GTGGTGGTGATGCGCTCCTGCAGGTTGCCCATGTCGGTCGCCAGCGTCGGCTGATAGCCCACCGCCGACGGAATACGGCCGAGCAGCGCGGACACTTCCGAGCCGGCCTGCGTGAAGCGGAAGATGTTGTCGACGAAGAACAGCACGTCCTGGCCGCGGTCGCGGAAATCCTCGGCGACGGTCAGGCCCGAGAGAGCGACGCGCATGCGGGCGCCCGGGGGCTCGTTCATCTGGCCATAGACGAGGGCGCATTTCGAGCCTTCGCCGCCGCCCTTCTTGTTCACGCCCGACTCGATCATCTCGTGATAGAGGTCGTTACCCTCGCGGGTGCGCTCACCGACGCCGGCGAACACCGAGTAGCCGCCATGGGCCTTGGCGACGTTGTTGATCAGCTCCATGATCAGAACGGTCTTGCCGACGCCGGCGCCGCCGAACAGGCCGATCTTGCCGCCCTTCGCGTAGGGAGCCAGCAGGTCGACGACCTTGATGCCGGTGACCAGGATCTGCGCTTCCGTGGCCTGCTCGGCATAGCTCGGCGCAGGCTGGTGGATGCCGCGAGTGGTGGAGGTCTTGATCGGGCCAGCCTCGTCGACCGGCTCGCCGATGACGTTCATGATGCGGCCGAGGCACTCGTCGCCAACCGGAACCGCGATCGGCGCGCCGGTGTCGCTCACTTCCTGGCCACGGACCAGACCTTCGCTCGAATCCATCGCGATGCAGCGCACGGTGTTCTCGCCGAGGTGCTGCGCAACCTCGAGAACCAGGCGGTTGCCCAGGTTCGTGGTCTCGAGCGCGTTCAGGATCGCCGGCAGCTCGCCATCGAACTGCACGTCGACGACGGCGCCGATGACCTGAGCGACGCGGCCCGTACCGGTATTGGCGGACTTCTCGGTCTTGGTCTTGGTGGTCTTGGTTGCGGCTTTGGCCATGGTCGAACCTCGATGAGCGTTCAGCTTTACGGACAAGCCTGCGGGCTTAAGCGCCGCGCAGGCCCTTCAGGCGTTAGAGCGCTTCCGCTCCGGAGATGATTTCGATGAGTTCCTTGGTGATCATTGCCTGACGCGAGCGGTTGTAGAGCTGCGTCTGCTTCTTGATCATCTCACCGGCGTTACGCGTGGCGGAATCCATCGCCGACATGCGCGCGCCCTGCTCGGAAGCGGCATTCTCGAGAAGCGCCCGCAGCACCTGGACAGTCAGGTTGCGTGGCAGCAGAACGTCGAGAATTTCGCCCTCGTCGGGCTCGTACTCATAGACGGCGTCGGTCGTCTTGGTCCCCGCCGGGATTTCGGCCGGAATGATGCGCTGGGCCGTCGGGATCTGCGAGATCACCGACCTGAACTTCGAGAAGAACAGCGTCGCGACATCGAACTCGCCGGCGTCGAAGCGTGCCAGGACGTTCTGCGCGATTGTCTCGGCATTGACGAAGCCGACTTGCTTGAAGCCGCGCAGGTCGACCAACTCGATGATGTCCTGCTCGAACTGCCGGCGCAGGATGTCATAGCCCTTCTTGCCGACGCAGATGATCTTGACCGTCTTGCCCTCGGCCTTCAGCGCCTGCGCCTTGTCACGCGCCAGACGCGCGATCGAAGAGTTGAAGGCGCCGCACAGGCCGCGCTCGGCCGTGCAGACGACGAGCAGATGGACCTTGTCCGAGCCCGTGCCGCCAATCAGCCTTGGAGCGCCGTCACCGGCGACACCAGCAGCCAGACTGGCAAGCACCGTCTCCATGCGCTCGGCATAGGGACGCGCCGCTTCCGCCGCGCTCTGGGCGCGGCGCAGCTTGGCAGCCGCGACCATCTGCATGGCCTTGGTGATCTTCTGCGTCGCCTTCACTGAGGCGATACGATTTCGCAGATCCTTCAATGAAGGCATCGACGATCCTCATATTGCCGGGGTGATGAAACCCCGGTCGACCTCAAGCGAACGACTTGGCGTAATCAGCGACGATCTCTTTCAGCTTCGCGGCATTCGCGTCCGAAAGATCCTTGGTGTCGCGGATTTCGTTGAGTAGGGCGATATGCTTGCCGCGCACCAGCGCGAGCAGGCCGTCCTCGAAAGCGCGAACCTTGTTGACCGGCAGCGGGTCGAGATAGCCGTTCACGCCGGCATAGATCACGACCGTCTGCTCTTCCATCTTCAGCGGCGAGAACTGCCCCTGCTTCAGGAGCTCGGTCAGGCGGGCGCCGCGGTTGAGCAGGCGCTGCGTGACCGCGTCGAGATCCGAACCGAACTGCGCGAAGGCAGCCATCTCGCGATACTGCGCGAGCTCGCCCTTGATCTTGCCGGCAACCTTCTTGGTCGCCTTGGTCTGCGCGGCCGAACCGACGCGCGACACCGAGAGGCCGACGTTCACGGCCGGGCGGATGCCCTGGTAGAACAGGTCGGTCTCGAGGAAGATCTGGCCGTCGGTGATCGAGATSACGTTGGTCGGGATGWASGCCGASACGTCGTTGGCCTGGGTTTCGATGACCGGCAGSGCSGTCAGCGAGCCCTTGCCGGCCTCGTCGCCCATCTTGGCGGCGCGCTCGAGCAGGCGGGAGTGGAGATAGAACACGTCGCCCGGATAGGCTTCGCGGCCCGGCGGRCGGCGCAGCAGSAGCGACATCTGGCGGTAGGCGACGGCCTGCTTCGACAGGTCGTCATAGATGATGACGGCGTGCATGCCGTTGTCGCGGAAATACTCGCCCATGGCGCAGCCGGCGAACGGAGCCAGGAACTGCATCGGGGCCGGATCGGAGGCCGTGGCCGCCACGACGATCGAGTATTCGAGCGCACCGCGCTCCTCGAGCACCTTCACGAACTGCGCGACGGTGGAACGCTTCTGACCGATGGCGACATAGACGCAGTAGAGCTTCTGGCTCTCGTCCGTGCCTTCGTTCAGGGCCTTCTGGTTGAGGATCGTGTCGAGCGCCACGGCGGTCTTGCCGGTCTGGCGGTCGCCGATGATCAGCTCGCGCTGGCCACGGCCGATCGGGATCAGGGCGTCGATCGCCTTGAGGCCAGTCGCCATCGGCTCATGCACGGACTTGCGCGGAATGATGCCGGGCGCCTTCACGTCGACGCGCGAACGGATCTTTGCCTTGATCGGGCCCTTGCCGTCGATCGGGTTGCCGAGCGCGTCGACGACGCGGCCGAGCAGCTCCTTGCCGACCGGCACGTCAACGATCGCGCCGGTGCGCTTGACGGTCTGGCCTTCCTTGATCTCTCGGTCGGAGCCGAAGATGACGACGCCGACATTGTCGCTCTCGAGGTTGAGCGCCATGCCGCGCACGCCACTCTCGAACTCGACCATCTCACCGGCCTGGACCTTGTCGAGGCCGTAGACGCGGGCGATGCCGTCGCCGACGGAGAGAACCTGACCGACTTCGGTGACGGAGGCTTCCGACCCGAAATTGCTGATCTGAGCCTTCAGGATCGCGGAGATTTCAGCGGGGCGGATTTCCATCAGCCGACCTCTTTCATGGCAAGACGAATTGAATTGAGTTTGGTTTTCAGCGAGGCGTCGACCATCCGCGAACCCATCTTGACGACGAGACCGCCAATGATGGCCGGATCGACCTTGATAGCGACGGCAACATCCTTGCCCGCCACATCCTTGAGCGTCGCGCGGATCTCGTCGAGGCGCTTGGCCGACGGCTCCTCGGCGACCGTGACTTCGGCACTGACGATGCCCTTGGCTTCGGCGACGAGCGCACGATAACCGCGGATCATGCCCGACAGCGCGAACAGGCGGCGCTTGCTGGCGACGAAACCGATGAAATTGCCGGCGATACCGCCGATGCCCGCCTTGGCCAGCAGGGCGGTGATTGCAGAGACCTGCTCCTCGGCCGTGAAGACCGGGCTGCTGATCAGCCGCTTCAGATCGTCGCTCTCGGCGATCATCGCGCTGAATGCGTCGAGATCGGCCGAAACGGCGTCGATCGCACTGGCCTCCGAAGCCAGTTCGAATAGCGCCGTGGCATAGCGCCCGGCTACGCCCGACACCAATGTCTGATCCTGCGATCCGCCTTCAGCCACGCTCACATCTCTCGTTCAATGGACTGCACCGGCGACCTTCTTGATGAAGGTGGAGTGCATCGTCCTGGCGCTGCGATGTTTCAGACAGACGAAAGCCGCGCGAGTGCGCACCTTGCGTCCGAAATGTGGCGGTGCACTAACATGAGGCTTTGGGGGGCGCAATCCGTAGATCGCGATCAACAGGGCCGTTTTCCGCAGCCGGGCCCTGCACTCACAGGAAGCTTTGCGGGTCGACATCGACCTGAACCCGGACGGAACCCTTCGCTCGCGGAGCGCTCTTCAGCCAGGCACGCAGGTAATCCTGCAGATTGACCTCACGTGCCGTTTTCACGATCAAACGCATGCGATGCCGCCCCCGTAGCACGGCAAGAGGGGCTTCTGCGGGCCCCAGAACGACGACTCCGTCCGGCGGTGCCGCGCAGCGCGCCAGTGCACGGGCATGATTTTCGGCCTCCGCCTGGCTGTTGGCGGAGACGATCAGTCCGGCCAGACGCCCAAAGGGCGGCAGGCCGGCAGCCTCACGAGACGCCGCCTCTGCGGCATAAAACCGCTCCGGGTCGCCCGAGACCAGCGCCTTGAGCACGGGATGGCTGGGATCATGGGTCTGGAGCAGAGCTCGGCCCGGCTTCTCGCCCCGGCCTGCCCTCCCCGTCACCTGACGCAGGACCTGGAAGGTTCGCTCGGCCGCGCGGGGATCGCCCGAGGTCAGGCCGAGATCGGCATCGACGACGCCGACCAGTGTCATCCCCGGAAAATTATGCCCCTTGGCGACGAGCTGGGTACCGATGACGATATCGAACTCCCCCTCCGCCACTGCCATCAGTTCCTGCTTCAGCCGTTCGGTACCACCGGGGAAATCGCTGGAGAGCACGATCGAACGCGCATCGGGGAACAGCGTCGCGACCTCTTCCGCAAGCCGTTCGACACCGGGTCCACAGGCCGCGAGGCTTTCCGGCGCATGACAGGCCGGGCACTCGTGCGGCCGGCGTTCGACATGGCCGCAATGATGGCAGACCAGCGCCCGCCGAAAGCGATGATCGACCAGCCAGGTCGAGCAGTTCGGGCACTGGAACCGGTGACCGCAATCACGGCAGAGCGTCAGCGGTGCGTAGCCGCGGCGGTTGAGGAACAGCAGCGACTGCTCCTTCGCCTCCAGATTGGTCGTGATGGCCTTAACGAGCGCGCCCGAAATCCAGCGCCCGCGTTCAGGCTTGTCGCGCTTGAGATCCACGAGATCGAGCGTCGGCAGTTCCCGCCCGCCAAAACGTTCCGGCAGTTTCAGATAGGCATAGCGCCCGCGCTCGGCATTGACGCGCGTTTCCAGCGATGGCGTCGCAGAGGTGAGGATGACCGGCGCCTTCTCGATCATGCCGCGCACCACCGCCATGTCGCGGGCGTGATAGCTGACGCCGTCCTCCTGCTTGTAGGCGGCCTCGTGCTCTTCATCGACCACGATCAGCCCGAGATCACGGTAGGGCAAGAACAGGGCCGAGCGCGCGCCCGCCACCACTCTCGCCTCGCCGCTTGCGATCGCCGCCTGCAGCCGCTCCCGCCGCCGCCCCGAGACTGCCGAGTGCCAAAGCCCGGGCCGCACGCCAAACCGGGCCTCGAAGCGGTCGATAAACTGCGCCGTCAGCGCGATTTCCGGCATCAGGATCAGGCTCTGGCGACCGAGCCGGATCGCCTCCGCCACAGCTTCGAAATAGACCTCCGTCTTGCCCGACCCCGTGACGCCCTCGAGCAGGGTCACGCCGGAGGCCGCCGCCTTGACGGACGCAACCAGTGCCGTCGCCGCCGCGGCCTGTCCCGCCGACAGGGCCGGTCGCGCGTGATCCGGGTCGGGAATGTCGACGACCTCACCGCGCGGCAGCGCCTCGATGGCAAAGGTCCCCGCATCGACGAGCGAATCGATCACCGCCCCACTCACCGAGGCCGTCTCGGCCAGCGCCGATTTCGCGATCAGCAGGCCGCCCTCCGCCGCCGCGATGGCTCGCGCCCGGGCCGGCGTCATGCGCTGGGGCGGCGGCCCGACGAGTCGGACGCCCATCTTCGGTCGTTCCGGCGTATCATCGGGCGGGCGCCGCAGCGCAAGCGCCAGCACCGAACCCTTGGCCGCAAGCGTGTACCAAGCGACCCAGTCGACCAGCTTCATCAGGGCCGGATCGAGCGGCGGCATGTCCATTTTGGCGCTGACGCGCTTCAGGTTGCCACCACGCCCCGAGCCCAGGCTCCAGACGACGCCCACAGTCTCGCGCGGGCCCAGCGGCACCTGCACGATATCGCCGGGTTTGAGCGCGAGCCCGTCTGGAACCGCATAACTATACGCCTGATCGAGCGCGAGCGGGATCAGCACGTCGACCGTGCCGCCTGTTTCGATGCCTGTCTCAACCTCGCTCATGCGCCCGTGTCTAGCATCGATTCGGTCCCTGTTAAGGCAGGGGCGTCATGCTCGGCTCAGACCACAGGGGACGCCGATGACCGATTTCGAGACCCTGCGCCAAAACTGGCTCGTCCATCTCGCCAGCGAGCGCCGTCTTTCACCCAAGACGCTCGAGGCCTATGGCCGCGACCTTGCGCAGTTCTCCACCTTTCTCGACGGCCATTTCGGCGGCAAGCCGACCCTCGAGGATCTGGCAGCGCTGAAGCCGCTCGACTTGCGCGCCTTTCTCGGCCAGCGTCGGCGTGACGGCGTCGGCAACCGCACACTGATGCGCCAGCTTGCCTCGCTGCGCTCCTTTGCCCGCTTCGGAGAACGCACCGGCAAGCTCACGGCCTCGGCCTTTGCCGCGACGCGCGGGCCGCGCATTGGAAAATCGCTGCCGCGCCCGCTTGATGCCAAGGCCGCAAAGGCCGTGATGCAGGCCGATATCCGCGCCGGCGAGGACCGCGAAACCTGGATCCTGGCACGAGACGCAGCCGTGCTCGCCCTGCTCTATGGCTGCGGCCTGCGCATCTCCGAGGCGCTTGGGTTGTCGCGCGCGCAGGCACCAAGGAGCGCATCGGATACGCTGACCGTGATCGGCAAGGGCCAGAAGACCCGCATGGTGCCTGTTCTGCCGGTCGTGGTCACCGCGATCGAGGAGTATCTCTCGCTCTGCCCCTGGCGATTGCCGCCGGAGGGCCCGCTCTTCCTCGGCGCCAAGGGTGGACCGCTCTCGCCCCGCATCATCCAGCTCGCGGTCGAGGGCCTGCGCGGCGCGCTCGGCCTGCCCTCGTCTGCGACCCCGCATAGCCTGCGCCATTCCTTCGCGACCCATCTGCTCGGGCGTGGCGGCGATTTAAGGGCCATCCAGGAGCTACTCGGGCACGCGTCCCTCTCGACGACGCAAATCTATACCCGCATCGATTCGGCCCGTTTGATGGCGGCTTATGATGCGGCCCATCCCCGCGCCCAACGATAAGAGCCCAAGGCGAGCGAGCCCCCTTGATTCCGCCGCGGAACCCGGCCATTGCCCGCCGTCTCCGGGGGGAACCAGAATCGCATGTCTTCGCCAGCAGCCGACGTCACCGAAACCGCCACCAGCGGCAGCAACAAGCGCATCGCCCTGCTCATCGCGATGCTCGCCCTGATGCTGGCCTTCTCAGAAATCGGCGGCAAGAACGCCGAGCAGGAATCGATCGCCAAGAACATCGAGGCTTCGAATCTCTGGTCATTCTTCCAGGCCAAGACGATCCGCGGCACCACACTGCGCACGGCCGCGGAGGCGATGGAGATCGATCTCGCAGCCGCGACGGACCCCGCCACCCGCGAGCGCATGCAGAAGCGCATCGACGGCTGGAAGCAGACGATTGCGCGCTATGATTCGGAGCCCGAGACCAATGAAGGCCGCAAGGAACTGGTCGCGCGCGCCAAGACGGCCGAGGCCGTGCGTGACATCGCAGCGGCCCGCGACGACAAATACGACATCGTCTCAGGCCTGCTTCAGATCGCGATCGTGATTTCCTCGGCCGCGATCATCACCGGCGTGACGATGCTGGCCCTCACCGGCGCCGGCCTTGGCGTGATCAGTTTCGCCCTGATGCTGGTGGCGCAGTTCGCGCCGACCGCGCTGTTCTGAACCCTCACACGGTCTGTGGCGGCGCAGGCCATGGCACCTCGCTGCCGCGTAGAATTTCCCAGGCCCGCGCCATTCTCAACACGCCGAGATCGTCGAACCGCCGCCCGGTGATCTGCAAGCCGATCGGCAACCCCTCGGGAGTAAGCCCGGCATGGACCGAGACCGCCGGCTGATCCGACATGTTCGCTGAGACCGTGAACGCGATGTGCTCGAAGGGCCGCTCAGGGTCGTGGATGGGCGAGGCCAGCTCAGCCGCATAGGCCGGCACAGGGGAAACCGGCGACAGCACGAAATCGAACGGTGCACAGGCTTTCAGCGCCGCATCGCGCATCGCCAGCATCTGGCTCATCCCGCGATAGACTCTTTCGCCACTCAGATTCCGGCCGCCCTCGGCCCAGGCGTAGATATAGGGCAGAACCCGTCCCTGCCTGGCATCCGACAGGCCGCCAATGTCGACCCAGGCGCGCTGCCGCCAGAAATCATCAAGCCCGTCCAGCATTTCGCGGGTCAGGAAGGGCGCAACCGGCTCGACAATCGCGCCAGCCGCCACAAAGGCCCTGGCCGCCGCCTCGATCGCAGCCCGGGTATGCGGCTCGACGGCAAGCCCGACTCCGGCATCGACCTGGAGCCCCAGCCGCAAGCCCTTGACGTCAAACTCCAGCGCCAGCCAGTCGATCTCCTGTGGCGGCAGGCTCATGCCATCGCGCCTGTCCGGCCGGGACAGTTCCCGCATCATCAGCGCCGCATCCGCGACCGAGCGGGTCATCGGCCCGGCGACGCGGCCGTAATAGGTCGGGTCGATCGGCACGCGGCCAAAGCTCGGCTTGAGGCCGACCAAGCCGCACCAGCCGGCCGGCAGGCGGATCGAGCCACCGATATCGGTGCCGACATGAAGCGGCCCATAGCCCGCAGCTCCCGCCGCACCCGCCCCAGCCGAGGAGCCGCCAGGATTCTTGGTCAGGTCCCAGGGGTTGCAGGCGAGTTCGTGAAAGCTCGACAAACCCGAGGAGAGCATGCCGTAATCCGGCATCGTCGTCTTGGCGAGGATGACGCAGCCGGCCTCCCTCAACCGCGCCGCCGGCGGTGCGTCCGCCGATGCCGGCTCGAGATCGCGCGCGGCCGTGCCGAGCGGCACCGGCACGCCCTTGGTCGCGATGTTCTCCTTGATCGTGCCGGGCACCCCGTCGAGAGCCAGCGCCTCCCCCTTCAGCCAGCGCATCTCGGAGGCCTTCGCCATCGCCCGCGCCGCGGCGGGATCATAGGCATAGAGCGCCTTGAGCTGCGGCTCCCATGCGGTAATCCGTGCGATCACCGCCTCGGTCGCCTCGACCGGCGAGAATGTCCGTGCGGCATAGCCGGCGAGAAGCTCCGTCGCGCTCAGATCGGCAAGATCGGTCATCGTCTCATCCTCATCGTCACTCAGCGGCTTCGGCGCAGGCGCGGGTCGATGGCATCGCGCAGGCCGTCGCCGAGCAGATTGAAGCCGAGCACCGCGATGGCAATCGCGGCGCCGGGAAAGATAGCGAGCCATGGCTGCACCGCCATGAAGGTCTGCGCCTCGTTCAGCATGCGTCCCCAGGACGGATTCGGCGGCTGCGTGCCGAGCCCGAGATAGGACAGCCCCGCCTCCGCCAGGATCGCCAGTGCGAACTGGATTGTCGCCTGTACGACGATGACGCCAGCAACATTCGGCAGGACATGGCGGACGCTGATCTGCACATTGTCGAGCCCGGCCGCCCGCGCCGCCTGGATATAATCCCGCGTCCAGACCTGAATCGCCACCCCGCGCGCCAGGCGCGCGAAATAAGGCAGGTTCAGGATGCCGATCGCGACGATGGCGTTGAGCATGCCCGGCCCGGCGATCGCCGTGATCATGATCGCCGTCAGCACCGCCGGGAAGGCATGGGTGAAGTCGGCCGTGCGCATGATCAGGTTGTCGAGGAAGCCGTCGCGCCGGATCGCGGCCAGCAGACCGAGCGTTGTGCCGAGCACCAGACCGAACCCGACCGCGCCGAGCCCGACCGCCAGCGAGTTGCGGGCGCCCACCATGATCATCGAGAAGACGTCGCGACCGAATTGGTCGGTCCCGAACCAGTTCGTCGCCGAAGGGGGCTTCAGGCGATTCAGGATCATCATCTGCGTCGGCGGATAGGGCGTCCAGACATAGGACAGCAGCGCCCCCGCAACGATGATCCCGGTCAGCGCGAAACCGATCAGGAAGGAGGGGCCCGTCCACCAGCGTTTCGCCGAGACCGGGGCCGACGCACCGGCCGGTGTCACGACGCCTCCCTCAGGCGCGGGTCGATGAGCCCATAGACGAGCTCGACCGCAAAATTCACCAGGATGGCGAGGCCGGCAAACAGCATCACCAGATCCTTCACGACGATCAGGTCATGCTGGGTGATCGACTGGAAGACGAGGCGCCCGAGCCCCGGCAGCGCAAAGACATTCTCGATGATGATCGCGCCGGCGATCAGCACCGAGAATTGCAGCCCCATGATGGTAACGACCGGAATCAAGGCGTTGCGCAGTGCATGCCTGACCACCGTGACCGGTTCTGCCAGTCCCTTGGCGCGAGCGGTACGGACGAAATCCTCCTGCAGCGTGTCGAGCATCGAGGAGCGCGTCACCCTGGCCAGGATCGCCGCCTGCGGCAGGGCGAGCGCGAAGGCCGGTAGCAGCAGCGCCTTCACGGCAGCAGCCGGCCCGGCCTGCCAGCCCGGGAAACCGCCGGCCGGAAACCAGCCGAGCCCGATCGCGAAAAGCAGCACGAGCAAGAGGCCGAACCAGAAATTCGGAACAGCCAGCCCGAGCTGCGCGAAGACCATCGCGGCCGCATCGGTCGGCCGATTATGATTGGCTGCGGCGAGCAAGCCAAGTGGAACGCCGATCGATGTAGCTAGCATGATCGCCGCCAGCGCCAATGGCAGGGTGACAGCCATCCGCTCGCCGATCAGCTGGGCCACCGGCACACGATAGGTGTAGCTCAGGCCGAGATCGCCGGTCAGAAGACCCGAGATCCAGGCGAGAAAACGGACCGGCGCCGGCTTGTCGAGCCCCATCTCCAGGCGCAGGGCCGCCAGCGCCTCGGGAGCCGCATTGAGCCCAAGCGTCACGGCAGCCGGATCGCCCGGCAGCACCTCGAGCGCGATGAAGATCACCAGCGCCGCACCAAGCAGAGTGGCGACAAGCGCCACGCACCGGCGCGCCAGGAACGACAGCACGACCTAGCGCCAGCGCACCTCGGCGAGCGGCGTGATCGGGAGCGGCCAATCCGTCCACATCCCGTCCAGCCCGGCCGCCGTCACCGTGATCTTCGGCAGGATGAAGAGGAAGCCGTTGACCGCATCGTGCGCCAGGATGCGCTGGGCTTGCCTGTACATCTCATTGCGCTGGCCCTCGTCGAGGGTGACGTCGATCTTCGCCATCAGTGCCTTGAACTCGGGGTTCTTGTACTGGAAGTAGTAGTCGTCGCGGGCATAGATATTGATGTCGAGCGGTTCGGTATGGGCGATCACGCTCAGGTCGAAATCCTTGCCGCGGAAGACGCGCTCCAGCCATTGCGGGAATTCGAGCGGCTCGATCGAGGCGTTGATGCCGATCTGCGCCAGCAATGCCGCGATGATCTCGCCCGAACGCCGGGCATAGGTCGGCGGCGGCAGTTTCAGCGTGCAGGAGAAACCGTTCGGGAAGCCGGCCGCGGCCAGCAGCGCCTTGGCCTTGGGGATATCGACCGGATAGGTGCCGGTCAGGTCGATATAGGCCGGATGCAATGGTGAGAAATGACTGCCGATCAGGTCGACATCGAAACCGTAGACCCCGAGCGCGATCGTCTTGCGGTCGAGCACATGAGCGATCGCCTGACGCACGCGCAGATCGTTGAACGGCGCTTTGGCATTGTTGATGGCGAGGATGACCTCGCCCTCCGTCTTGCCGAAGCTGACCTTGAGCTTGGGATCAGCCTTGAGCTGCGGCACGGCTTCAGGGGCCGCCAGATTGGTCTGCGCGTGGACATCCCCGGCGCGCAACGCGGCGACCTGCGCCTGCGGGTCGGCGATGAAGCGGAAGGTCGCCTTGGCGAGTGTCGGCTTCTCCCCCCAATAGCCGTCGAAGCGTTCGAGCTCGAGCCTGTCGCCACGATTCCAGCGCACGAACTTGAACGGGCCGGTGCCAACCGGATTGGTCTTGTTGTTGGAGGCGCTCGCTGGCGCCACGATCACCGCATCGCCCCAGGCGAGACCGTAGAGGAAATTCGCCGTCGGCTGTTTCAGCCTGATGACCACGGACGCCGGATCAGGCGTCGCGATCTCGGCGATCGGCGTGAACAGCTGGCGCTGGGCGTTGGTCGATTCCGGAGCGACGGCCCGCTCGAACGAGAACCTGACCTGTTCGGAGCTGAACGGAGTGCCGTCATGGAACGTCGCGCCCCGCCGCAGCTTGAAGCTGTACGTGATATTGTCGGGTGCGATCTCCCAGCTTTCGGCGAGGCAGGGCACGATCTTGCCGGTCCGGTCCATCTTGACCAGGCCTTCGAAGATGTTCTGCAAGGTGACTTCGCGGATCGCCTGCGCCGCGCCCGAGGTCGGGTCGAGCGTCGGCGGTTCCAGCGTCATCGCAATGATGACGCTGTCCTTGGCCTGCGCCAGAGCAACGAGAGGCAACTGGGCCGCCAGCGCGGCTGCGCCTGCTCCGGCAAGAAGGTCACGCCGCGTCGTCATCAGCCACTCCCATGCATGTCGCGGCGCAAGATGGCGCGGGAGATGGGCCCGGCGCAAGACGGCTCTTCCGTTTCGTCCACGCGACAGATCGATCGCGTCAGACGAAGTAATCCGGATGCTTTGCCTGAAGATGCACGAGATCGGGAAGGAGCGTGCCGAGATGGGTGCGCATCGCCGCAACCGCCTCGGTGGCGCGGCCCTTGCGGATGGCATCGACGATCGACAGGTGCTCGCGGATCACCATCGCCATGCGCCCGGGCACCGGCAGGGTCATGCGTCGGCAGCGGTCGATCTGGCTTTTCGCCGCCTGTGCGATTTTCCAGATACCGGGATACCCGGCGGCATCGGCCAGCGTCTCGTGAAAGGCTTCGTCCGCGAGATGGAAATTCTCCTGATCGCCGATATCGAAGGCTTCGTGCAGGCGCGCGATCGTGGCATCAAGTCGGGCGATGGCCTCCGGCGTCGCGATGCGGGCAAGCAGTTCCACGGTCGCGCATTCCAGCGCCTGCCGAATGAAGACCGCTTCGGGAATAGCCCCGGTCGGGATGCGCGCAACGAAAGTCCCCGCCTGCGGAAAGATCTCGACCAACCCCTCTTCCTTGAGACGGATCAGCGCTTCGCGGACCGGGGTACGGCTGACGCCGAAGCGCGCCGTCAGCTCCTTCTCGGAGAGCGGCACGCCGGGCCTCAGCTCCATGGCGAGGATGGCGCGTCGGAGATCGTCCTGAACCAGTGAAGCGGCCGTCGAGCGCCCGGCGGGAGCCACGGCCCGCCCCAGGGGGCGCCGCTCGCGTCGATTATCCGCCGCATGGCCGCGGCCGCCTGCGAGCTCGTTCATCGTCCCGTCCCAGCCACCCATGTCTCCCGAACGCTCCGGCCTGAGCCCTGTGAGCGCCACCCTCCTTAGGCGCTACCACAATCACCTTTGACATACTAGTATATTAGTATATTGATCCGATACGCTTCTCGCCCGTACAGTCGCGGGCCTATCGGGACAGATTGCTGATGTTGCTGCACGATGATCGCCTGTTTCCTGCCGATCCGGTGACGCGAGGCATCGCGCGCCGTCTCTATGCCGGGATTCGCGATCTCCCGATCATCTCGCCACACGGCCATACCGACCCGCGCTGGTTCGCCGAGGACAAGCCGTTCCCGGATCCGGCGACGCTGCTGGTCAAGCCCGACCACTACATCTTCCGGATGCTCTACTCGCAGGGCGTAAAGCTCGAGCAGCTCGGCATCGCCCGCAAGGATGGCGGCCCGGTCGAGACCGATCCCCGTGCGATCTGGCGGCTCTTCGCCAGCCATTGGCGGCTGTTCCGCGGCACGCCGACCCGGCTCTGGTTCGAGCATGCCCTGTCCGGGGTCTTCGGCATCAACGAGCGCCTGAGCCCGGAGAATGCGGACCGCATCTACGACCGCATCGCCGAAAAGCTCGAGCAGCCGGAGTTTCGTCCCCGCGCCCTGTTCGAGCGCTTCAACATCGAGGCGATCGCGACCACCGAGGGCGCGCTCGACGACCTGAAATGGCACGACATGATCCGGGAATCCGGCTGGGGCGGCAAGGTCGTCACGGCCTATCGGCCGGATAGCGTCGTCGACCCCGAATTCGAGGGCTTCAAGGACAATCTCGCACAGTTCGGCGAACTGACCGGCGAAGATGTCACGAACTGGACCGGCTATCTCGCGGCCCACCGCGCTCGCCGGGCCTATTTCAAACAGCGCGGGGCGACCTCCTCGGACCATGGCCACGCCACCGCGCGCACGGCAAATCTCTCGCAGGCCGAAAGCGAGAAGCTCTTCGCCAAGATCCTGAAGGGCAAGTTCTCGGCCGAGGATGCCGACCTGTTCCGCGGTCAGATGCTCACCGAGATGGCGAAGATGAGCCTCGATGACGGCTTCGTCCTGCAGATCCACCCCGGCTCCGTCCGCAACCATAACCCGATGCTGTTCGAAACCTTCGGCCGCGATATGGGCTGCGATATCCCGCGCGGCGTGGATTACGTTTCGGCACTGAAGCCGCTGCTCGATGCGGTGGGCAACGAACCCAACCTGACGGTCATCGCCTTCACCCTCGACGAGACCGTCTACTCCCGCGAACTCGCGCCGCTCGCCGGACACTATCCCGCTTTGAAGCTCGGACCCGGCTGGTGGTTCCTTGATGCACCGGAAGCCATGCTGCGCTTCCGCGAGCTCACGACGGAGACCGCAGGCTTCTACAATACCGTCGGCTTCAACGACGACACGCGCGCCTATCTCTCGATTCCAGCCCGTCACGACGTCGCTCGCCGCTGCGACTGCACCTATCTCGCCAAGCTCGTCGCCGAGCATCGCCTCGGCGAGGACGAGGCGGCGGAGGTGGCCTACGACCTCGCCTATCGCCTGGCCAAGGAGGCCTACCGCCTGTGACCAGCGCAGCGAGCTCGATCGACGAACGCCAGGCCGCGCATCCACGCGATGTGAAGCGCTACGACACCGAGGCACTGCGTCAGGACTTCCTGGTCGAGCGCATCTTCGTGCCGGGTGAGCTGACGCGGACCTACAGCCATTACGACCGCATGATCGTCGGCGGCGCGACCCCGGTGAGCAAGCCGCTGACGCTCGACCCCTTCGCCCCGACCGGCACGCCCTTCTTCCTGGCGCGCCGCGAACTCGGGGTGATCAATATCGGAGGCGCCGGCACGGTCACCGTCGACGGTAAGCAGTTCGAACTGCCGAACCTCGACGCGCTCTATGTCGGACTGGGCGCGAAGGAGGTCAGCTTCTCCAGCGCCGATCCGGCCAACCCCGCCAAGTTCTACCTGACCAGCGCCCCCGCCCATCGCGAGGCGCCGCATCAGCTCATCCGCCAGTCGGATGCCAATACGCTGCATCTCGGCTCGGCCGAGACCTCGAACAAGCGCACCATCCGGCAATACATCATGCCGAACACGACGGGCACCAACCAGCTCGTCATGGGCATGACGGCACTCGAGCCCGGCTCGGTCTGGAACTCCATGCCCTGCCACACCCATACGCGGCGGATGGAAGCCTATCTCTATTTCAACCTCGACCCGGCCCATCGCGTCTTCCATTTCATGGGCGAACCGACCGAAACCCGGCATCTGCTCGTCGCCAACGAGCAGGCCGTGATTTCGCCGAACTGGTCGATCCATTGCGGCTGCGGCACCTCGAACTACGCCTTCGTCTGGGCCATGGCCGGCGACAATGTCGAGTTCACCGACATGGACGCCGCGCCCGTCGAGATGCTGCGCTGATGGTTGCGCGTGCGCCCTTCGATCTCGTCGGGCGCACGGCGCTCGTCACAGGTGCCAATACCGGCATCGGCCAGGGCATTGCGCTGTCGCTGGCTGAGGCCGGAGCCACGGTCGTCGCCGCCGGCCGCTCGTCCATGACCGAGACGGTGGCAAAGATCACCAATGCCGGCGGACGCTGCCTGCCGCTCGCCGTCGATCTGCAGCAACCCGGGATCGCAGCCGAGGCCGTCACCAGAGCCGCCGAAGCCGCCGGCCCGCTCGATATCCTCGTCAACAATGCCGGCATCATCCGCCGCGCCGACGCTCTCGATTTCAGCGAGAGCGACTGGGACGAGGTCATGAACGTGAACCTCAAGGCGAGTTTCTTCCTGTCCCAGGCCTTTGCGAAGGCAGCGCTCGCGGCCGGCCGCAGCGGGCGCATCGTCAACATCGCCTCGCTGCTCTCCTTCCAGGGCGGTATCCGCGTCGCCTCCTATACCGCGAGCAAGAGCGGGCTTGCCGGCCTGACCCGGCTGTTGGCCTGCGAATGGGCGGGCAAGGGCATCAATGTGAACGCGATCGCCCCCGGCTATGTCGAGAGCAACAACACGCAGGCCCTGCGCGAGGATGCCGACCGCAACGCCGCCATCCTTTCCCGCATCCCGGCAGGTCGCTGGGGCAAGCCTTCGGATATCGGCGGGGCCGCCGTCTTCCTCGCGAGTGACGCGGCGGCGTACGTGCATGGTGCGATCATCCCCGTCGATGGAGGCTGGCTGGCACGATGAGCGAGCGTCTCAACTCCTTCTTCCAGCATGAGCGCGACTTCGCCTGGGAGGCGACCGAGCCCGGCGTGAAGCGCAAGATCATGGCCTATGGGCCCGACCTGATGATCGTCCGCGTCGTCTTCGAGGCCGGAGCCATCGGCAAGGCGCACCAGCACCCGCATCGTCAGGCGTCCTATGTCGAGAGCGGCGTGTTCGACGTCACGATTGACGGCAGGACCAGCAGGCTAGCGGCCGGCGACAGCTTCTTCGTGCCCGAAAACCTCGTCCATGGCGTCGTCGCCATCGAGGCCGGGCAGTTGATCGATTCCTTCACGCCGATGCGGAGGGAATTTCTCTAAGGCCGAAGCCGGCATGGGGCGGCACGGCTCCCGAACACGGGGCAAGAACGACCGGGAAAATCCGGCGATCTATTCAAACGGGAGGAACAGGAACATGCTTACAAGACGGACAGTCTCCGCGCTCGTCGGCGCGGCTTTCATCGCAGCGACCGTCGGCGCGGCTCAGGCGCAGAACGTCACCCTGCGCTCCACCGACATCCACCCTGACGGCTATCCGACCATCGAAGCGGTCAAATACATGGGCCAGCTGCTGGATCAGCGGACCAATGGACGCATCAAGATCAACGTCTTCCACTCCGCCCAGCTCGGCCAGGAGAAGGATACGATCGATCAGACGCGCTTTGGCGTCATCGACATGAACCGCATCAACATGGCGCCGTTCAACAACCTGATCCCGGCGACCAACATACCCTCGCTGCCCTTCATCTTCCGCTCGGTCGATCACATGCGGAAGGTCATGGACGGCCCGATCGGCGACAACCTGCTCAAGGATTTTGAGAAGCACGACCTGATCGGCCTCGCCTTCTACGATTCCGGCTCGCGCTCCTTCTATAACGGCAAGCGCCCGATCGGCTCACCAGCCGACATGAAGGGCATGAAGATTCGCGTCCAGCAGTCCGACATGTTCGTGGCCCTGGTCTCGGCGCTCGGCGCCAATGCCACCCCGATGCCGTTCGGCGAAGTCTATTCGGCGCTGCAGACCGGCGTCATCGACGGCGCCGAGAACAACTGGCCGTCCTACGAGTCGACCCGCCATTTCGAGGTCTCGAAGTTCTATTCAACCACCGAGCACTCGCTCTCGCCGGAGGTGCTGGTGATGTCGAAGCGCAGCTTCGACAAGTTCAACGCGGCGGACCAGGCGCTGATCAAGACCGCAGCCAAGGAATCCGTCGCCAAGATGCGCGAGCTCTGGGATGCGCGCGAGAAGGAGTCGGAAGCCAAGGTCAAGGCTGGCGGCGCCCAGATCAACACGGTCGAGAAGCAGCCCTTCATCGACGCGATGAAGCCCGTTTACGACAAGTTCGTCACCGACCCGAAGCTCAAGGAGATGGTTGCTGCCATCCAGGCGGTGAAGTGAAGGCCGGCGCGGCCCTTCCGGCCGCGCCCAGTCACTTGCGTCTCCTTTTCGGCCTTCCCCGGGTGGAGCGGTTCTGACGATCCGGCTTCGCAGGCGGTCTTCACCGCCGGCGAAACTGGAACAAGCCAGCACCACCCGGGAAAATGCGCCTCACGCGGCGCCGGAGCGTCTTGATGCTTCTCCTTGCACAGATCCTGACCCGGCTGGGCGCCAAGCTCTGCCTCATCGCACTGGTTATCGCCGGGGCAGGTCTTGTCGCCATGACCGTGATCGTCGCATGGGGCGTCTTCGGGCGTTATGTGCTGAACGACACTCCGATCTGG
Organism: Allobosea sp. P4_E12; assembly: GCF_056401655.1. Lineage (NCBI taxonomy): Bacteria > Pseudomonadati > Pseudomonadota > Alphaproteobacteria > Hyphomicrobiales > Alloboseaceae > Allobosea > Allobosea sp. P4_E12. The sequence goes on from NZ_JBFUIY010000002.1 coordinate 259,794, forward strand.
GTCGAGGCCAGCGCCCTCTTCCTGATGTCCTGGTTCATCCTGCTCGGCGCCGCGGTCGGCGTGCGCGAGAGCGATCATCTCGGCTTCGAGGTCGGCCTCGCCATGTCGCCACCGCCGCTGCGCAACGGGCTGATCATCCTGACCGAGCTTCTGGTGATGGCCTTCGGCCTCGCCATGCTGGTCTATGGCGCACAGCTTGCCATCGGGACCTGGAGCGACCGCCTGCCGATCATCGGCATCTCGCGCGGCTGGGACTATGTCCCCATCGCGGTCGGCGGCGCCTTGATCGCCCTCTTCTCCCTCGAAAAGCTCATGCTCTTTCTCACCAAGGCAAAATCCGCCCCGCTCGGCTTTACGCATTTCGGCAGCGCACAGGAAGTCTGAGCGATGGAACTCTGGATCCTCTTTGGCACCTTCGCGCTGCTTCTCCTGATCGGCGTGCCCGTGGCTTTCTGCCTGGGCATGTCGTCGATCGCCACCGTCGTCTATATGGGCCTGCCGCCGGTCGTCGTCTTCCAGCAGATGAATTCCGGCATGAACGCCTTCGCCATGATGGCGATTCCGTTCTTCATCTATGCCGGCGACCTGATGATCCGCGGCGGCATCGCCGAGCGCCTGATCCAGATGGCCTCGAGTCTCGTCGGCCATCTGCGCGGCGGCCTGGGACAGGTCAATGTCGTCACCTGCACGCTGTTCGGCGGCATTTCCGGCTCGGCCGTCGCGGATGCATCCGCCGTCGGCGGCCTGATGATCCCGCAAATGGTCAAACGCGGCTACGACGCGGACTATGCGGTCAATGTCACGGCCAATGCGGCGATCATCGCGCTGCTGATCCCGCCCTCGCACAACATGATCATCTATTCGCTCTCGGCGGGCGGAAACATCTCGATCGCCGATCTGTTTACCGCCGGCATCATCCCCGGGCTGATGCTTTGTGCTGCGCTGATGGTTGCGGCCTGGGCCGTCGCGGTCCGGCGCGGCTATCCGCGCGAGGCGTTTCCGGGATTTGCTGCGGTGGGCCGCTACATGGTGCTGGCGCTGCCCGGCATCCTGCTGATCTTCATCATCTTCGGCGGGGTCCGGTCCGGCGTTTTCACCGCAACGGAATCCTCCTGCGTGGCTGTCGTCTACGCCGTCCTCGTCACCATCTTCGTCTATCGCCAGCTCACCTGGACGGCCTTTGTCGAAGCGACCCTTGGCGCGGTTCGCACCACGGCTATGGTGCTTCTGGTGATCGGGACGGCCGGCGCCTTCGGCTGGCTGATGGCCTTCCTGCAGGTGCCGCAGGCGACGATCGGCGCGATGAAGGCGGTCTCGGACAACCCGCTCGTCATCCTGCTGATGATCAATCTCATCCTGCTCGTGCTCGGCACGTTCATGGACATGGCGCCGATGATCATCATCTGCACGCCGATCTTTCTGCCGGTTGTGAAGGCCTTTGGCGTCGACCCCGTGCATTTCGGCGTGATCCTGATCCTGAACGCCGGCATCGGCCTGAACACGCCGCCGGTCGGATCGGTACAGTTCGTCGCCTGTGCCATCGGGCGCGTCTCGATCGGGGAATCGATGCGGACGATCTGGCCCTTCTACGGCGCCAGCGTTGCCGTACTCCTGCTGGTGACCTATGTCCCTGCAATCTCCCTCTGGCTGCCAAGAGTGTTCCATTGACCAGACTGTCGCCGCAAACCCTTGGCAGCCTGCCCAAGACTGTCCGCCGTCCATCCTATGAGCGCGCAGGGCTGAAGCCCGGCATCGTGCATCTCGGGCTCGGCGCCTTCGCCCGCGCCCATCTCTGCGAATATACGGATGATGCGCTCGAGCACGCTTTCGGCGCCTGGGGTATCATCGGCGCCAGCCTGCAGCGCCCCGACCAGCGCGACAGGCTGAAGCCGCAAGGCGGTCTCTACAGCTTCCTGAAGCGGGCTCCAGACGGCCCGCAGATGCGCATCATCGGTTCCGTGCTCGATGTGCTCGTCGCGCCCGAGAATCCCGCCGCTCTCGTCACACGTCTCGCCGCCGCCGAAACGCGCATCGTCTCGCTGACCGTGACCGAGAAGGGCTATTGCCACGACCCGGCCACCGGCCGACTGCGGCAGGATCATCCCGACATTGTTCACGATCTGGAACATCCCGATGCCCCGCGCTCGGCCATTGGCCTGATCGTCGCCGCCCTGAAGCTGCGAAAGGCCGAAGGCCTCGCTCCCTTTACCGCGCTGAGCTGCGACAACCTTCCGCATAACGGCAAGGTCCTGCGCGGCCTGGTGCGCGACTTCGCAGCTCTGCAGGACGATACGCTTGCAGCCTGGATCGAAGCGAATGGAGCCTTCCCGGCGACAATGGTCGACCGCATCGTGCCCGCCACCACCGACGCCGACATCGCGGAGGCCGCCGGCCTGCTCGGTGTCGAAGACGCCGCACCGGTGATCGGAGAACCCTTCCGGCAATGGGCGGTCGAGGATCGTTTTGCCAGTGGCAGGCCCGCATGGGACGAAGTCGGCGCCCAGATGGTCTCCGAGGTCGCGCCCTTCGAGTTCATGAAGCTGCGCATGCTCAACGGTGCCCATTCCAGCCTCGCCTATCTCGGCTATCTCTCCGGCCACGAGACCGTGGCCGAGGCGAGCGGCGATCCCGTGCTCGCCCGCTTCCTGCAGGGGCTCTGGGCCGAGATCATCCCGACCGTGCCCGCTCCGCAAGGCGTCGATCTCACCGACTATGCCGGCGCGCTGCTCACCCGCTTCCGCAACCCCGCCATTCGCCACCGTACCTGGCAGATCGCCATGGACGGCTCGCAGAAGCTGCCGCAGCGTCTGCTCGGCACGATCCGCGAACGCCTCAAGGCCGGTGCGCCGATCGATCACCTTGCGCTCGGCGTCGCAGCCTGGATGCGTTACGTCACCGGCACGGACGAGACGGGCACCGTCATCGATGTCCGCGACCCGCTGGCGGGCGAATTCGCCCGCATCGCGACGCAGGCGGGCCGGAATGCGCAGGCGCTGAGCAGCGGCCTTCTCGGCATCGAAGCGATCTTCGGTAGCGATCTGCCGCGCGAGACGGCCTTCACCAAGGCTGTCGCCCGGCAGCTCGATAGCCTGTTCTCGCAGGGCGCGAAGGCAACGGCGGCGGCGCTGGCGGCCTGAGGCCGAAGCCCGGAAAGCAACAGCGCATGCGGAACCCTCTCCTGCAGGGACAGGGTTCCACATGCGAATAGCGAAACCTCTTGATCAGGCTCGCCCCCTGTCGCCAGATGCGGCCATGAAGCGGCTCGCCCTCCTTGCCTCCACATTCTGCCTTGGCCTCCTGATAGCCGGCACAGCTGCGGCGCAATCTCCCGCGACCGTCCCCAATTTCTGGGATGGCAAGATCAGGCTCGATCGGCCGGAGCCCGGGCCCCCACGCGTGGTTCGTTTCCTGACCGACGACGACTATCCGCCGCTACATTTTGCTGCGCCGGACGGCGCGCTGACCGGTTTCTCGGTCGAGCTCGCCCGTGCGGTCTGCGAGAGGATGCTGTGGACCTGCACGGTTCAGGCCCGCCGCTTCGACACGCTGCTCGATTCCCTGGCCGAAGGGCGCGGCGACGTCCTGGCGGCAGCGATGGCGGTGACGCCGCAGATCCGCGCCCGTTTCAGCGCCAGCCATCTCTATTTCCGCTCCCCTGCCCGTTTCGTCACGACCCGCGGCAGTGCTCAGCCGGAACTCGACAGCCGCGAGTTGCAGGGCAAGCGGATCGCCGTCATCAGCGGCTCGGCGCATCAGGCCTTCCTCGAACGTCTGATGCCCTTCGCCCAGCGCCGTGAAGCCCCCAGCCTGACGGCAGCGATTGCCGCATTGCGCAGCGGCGAGGTTGAATATGTCTTCGGGGACGGCGTCGCGCTTGCACTCACGCTCGCCGGCCGCAACGGCGGCGAGCTCGCCTTCAGCGGCGGCCCCTTCCTGGAAAGCCGCTATTTCGGCGAGGGGGTCAGCTTCCTCACGCGCAAGGATGACCCGACCCTGATACGCGCAATCGACTATGCGCTCCAATCGCTCTGGGACGACGGCACCTATGCCAGGCTCTATCTGCGGTTCTTTCCGGTGAGCCCGTTCTGAAGGGAAGCCAACCCAGGCTCCTCGCCGATCTCGTGTCCGGAGCGCTCGCAATCGGCGCCCGGCCTACCCGGTTCCCCGAAGGCTCGCTGCCGCCCCAATCTCGTCAGGTTCGGTTGCCCCACGCAGAATCAGGAGGGAGGTGAGCCCGTGGACCCGCCTCCCTCCCGTTTCATCGCGCGGGGCGCGTATTGGAGAGCTCGCCCTCGAGCGCCAGGCGGGCCGCGCTTGCCATCCAGCCAGCCGTGGCGGGCAGGATATCGTCATTGAAGTTGTAGCGCTCGTTGTGGAGCTCGCCACCGTCGGTCACCGGGCCATTGCCGATCCAGACATAGGCGCCCGGCCTGTCCGCCATGAAATGGCAGAAATCCTCGCTCGCGGTGCTCGGCGGCACGTCGCGCCGAACCGTCAGACCAGCCTGCTTCGCTGCCGCGACCGAGATCTCTTCTTCCAGTTCGGTATTCGCCGTGGCGCGACCGCCAGTGATGATCTCGATCTCGGCCCGCATCTCGAAGGCCTCGGCCGTGCTGTTGGCAATGCGCTTGAGGCTCCCGATCACGCGATCGCGCACCGCCGGCCGATAGGTCCGGAAAGTGCCGTCGATGGTGACGCTGGACGGGATCTGGTTCGGCGCCTGGCCGCCATGCACCATGCCGACCGAGACGACCGCGCTGTCGAGCGGATCGACATTGCGGGCGACGATCGTCTGCAGAGCCACGATCAGATGGCTCATCGCAACGATCGGATCGCGCGTCAGGTCGGGCTTGGCGGCATGGCCGGCCGTGCCGTGCAGGGTGATCCGGAATCGGCCGGGCTCGGCCATAACCGGTCCGTGATGAACCGCCACCGTGCCGGCTTCCAGGCCGGGCCAGTTATGGAATCCGAAGACGCGCTCCATCGGGAAGCGTTCGAACAGACCGTCGGCGATCATCGCCCGGGCGCCGGCACCATTCTCCTCCGAAGGCTGGAACAGCAGATGGACCGTCCCGCTCCAGCTTTCGTCGCGCGCCAGCAGGGCGGCGGCTCCGAGCAGGGAGGTCGTGTGGCCATCATGGCCGCAAGCGTGCATCACGCCCTTGTTCGTGGAGACATAGGGCAGGTCATTCGCCTCGAGAATCGGCAAGGCGTCCATATCGGCCCGCAATCCGACGCTGCGGTCCGAGTTGCCGCGCTTCAGCGTCGCGACGACGCCGTGGCCACCAATGCCGGCGGTAAAGGGAATGCCGAGTTCGGTCAGCTTCTCCTGAACGAAGGCGGCCGTCGCGCTCTCCTTCAGCGAGAGTTCGGGATGCGCGTGGAGATGTCGTCGCCACGTCTTGAGCGTTTCGAGGAGAGCGTGATCCATGAGGTATCCGATACAGAGCCAATCGCGGAGCGGAGCCTATACGCATGCGCCGCAAGAGCAATTCGACCGAACGCGACCCGGGCAGGCAATGAATGCGGTGCAGGGCAGGCAACGCCCCAGGACAGCCGGCACCGATTGACGCCGCCCGTTCTCATCTGTCAAAGCCGGAGCTTCCGAAAACCTTGAGACAGACGAGGACCCGCCGCAAATGTCCGCTTTCGATCCCACGCTCGTGGATGCCGCCCAGCGTTCGGCCGCCTGGCCGTTCGAGGAAGCACGCAAGCTCGTGGCCCGGATCGAGAAATCGGGCAAGAAAGAGGTGCTCTTCGAGACCGGATACGGCCCCTCGGGCCTGCCGCATATCGGCACCTTTGGCGAGGTCGCGCGCACCTCGATGGTGCGCCACGCCTTCCGCGTGCTCACCGACGACACGGTGCCGACGCGGCTGATCGCCTTCTCCGACGATCTCGACGGCCTGCGCAAGGTGCCGGACAACGTCCCGAACAAGGAATTGCTGGCGAAGCATCTCGGACGGCCGCTGACCGAGGTCCCCGATCCTTTCGGCACGCATGACTCGTTCGGCCGGCATAACAACGCCCGCCTGCGTGCCTTCCTCGACCAGCTCGGCTTCGATTACGAGTTCAAGTCCTCGACCGACAGCTATCGGGCGGGCGAGTTCGACGCGACCCTGCTGAAGCTGCTGGCGCGCTACGACGCGGTGATGAAGATCATGCTGCCAACGCTCCGCGAGGAGCGCGCCGCGACCTATTCGCCCTTCCTGCCGATCCATCCCAGGACCCGCATCGTCATGCAGGTGCCGATCGAGGCGCGCGATGTCGAGAAGGGGACCATCACCTGGACCGACCCGGAGAGCGGCGAGCGTTTCGAGACCCCTGTCACCGGCGGCCATGCCAAGCTGCAATGGAAGCCGGATTGGGCGATGCGCTGGGTCGCGCTCGGCATCGACTACGAGATGGCCGGCAAGGACCTGATCGATTCCGTCAAGGTCTCGTCGGCCATCGCGCGCGCCCTCGATGCGACGCCGCCGGACGGCTTCAACTACGAGCTCTTCCTCGATGAGCAGGGCCAGAAGATCTCGAAGTCGAAGGGCAACGGCCTGACCATCGAGCAATGGCTCTCCTATGGCTCGCAGGAGAGCCTGGCGCTCTTCATGTACTCGCGTCCGCGCGAGGCCAAGAAGCTGCATTTCGACGTCATTCCGCGTGCGGCTGACGAATATCTGCAGTTCCTCGGCGGCTACGAGCGGCAGGATTGGAAGAACCGGCTCGGCAATCCCGTCTGGCATATCCATAACGGCAACCCGCCGGCGCCGGAGGTGATCGCCTCGGGCGAAGGCGATAACGCCGCCAAGACGCAGGTCACCTTCGGGCTGCTGATGAACCTCGTCGCCGTGGCCAATGCCGAGGACAAGGATGTACTCTGGGGCTTCCTGCGCCGCTATGCGCCGGGTGCCTCGCCTGCGACACATCCGCGTCTCGACGCGCTGGTCGGCTACGCGATCCGCTATTTCCAGGATTTCGTGAAGCCAGCCAAGCAATACCGTCCGGCGACGCTGGAGGAGCGGCAGGCCCTGGAGGATCTCTCAGCCAGGCTCGGCGAACTCTCGGCTGCAGGCGTCACCGATGCCGGCACGATCCAGGACGCGGTCTACGATATCGGCCGACGCGATCCCTACAAGACCGTGCAGAAGGACGGCTCGGCCGGCGTCTCGCTCGCCTGGTTCAACACGCTCTACGAGATCCTGCTCGGTGAGCCCAAAGGCCCACGCTTCGGCTCCTTCGCTGCGATCTACGGCATCGAGAACACCCGCGCGCTGATCGCCAAGGCGCTCGCCGGCGACCTGCTCGCCGAGCACCACGCCTTCCTGAAGGCGCGTGAGGCCGCACGGGGATGAACAAACGCACCGCGCTTGCACCGGATATGGTCGAACAGGCCATCCGCAGTCGCCGCGCGGTGCGTGCCTTTCTGCCGGATCCGGTCGATCCTGCGCTGGTGCGGCTCCTGCTCGAACTCGCCGCCCAAGCGCCGAGCGGGACCAATATGCAGCCCTGGAAGGCGCGTGTGCTCGGCCCCAAGAGCCGGGCACGGCTGGAAGCCGGGTTGCTCGCTGCGCTGGACGATCCCGACTTCAAACCGGCGGAGGAGTACCGCTACTACCCGCAGACCTTCACCGAGCCCTATCAGTCGCGCCGCCGCAAGGTCGGCTGGGACCTCTATGGCCTGCTCGGCGTCACCAGGGGTGACCATGAGGGCATGAAGCGGCAGACGGCCTATAACCTGCGCTTTTTCGGCGCGCCGGTCGCGCTGATGGTGACGATCGACCGCGACCTCGAAATCGGCTCCTGGCTCGATCTCGGCATGTTCATCCAGAATCTGCTGATCGCTGCCCAGGCGCATGGCCTCGATACCTGCCCGCAGGCGATTTTTGCCCGCTTTCATCCGGTCGTGCGCGATGCGTTGGCGATCCCCGAGAGCGAGGTCGTCGTCTGCGGCATCGCGATCGGCCATGCCGACCCTGACGCAGCTGCGAACCGGCTCGTGCCGGAGCGCGAGCCGGTCGAGACCTTCACCACCTGGCTCGACTGAAGGCAGGAGCTACACCAGCTTCGGCCTGCTCTTGCCGAACAGCTTCAGCACTGGCGCAACGGCGAAGTGAATGCCGATCATCGTTGCCACGCCCGCGGCCAGCCCGACGACCGCCGACAGCGCCGCCGTCACCAGCCATTCGACAACCGCACCCAGGCCGGGGACGGGGCGGGCCGATGCCACGGCGGCATCGTGAATGAGGTGCCCCACCGCACTGAAGCCATAGCCCTCGAAACCGTGGATCAGGATGCCGCCGCCGACCCAGAGCATGGCAACGGTTCCGACAGCGCTGAGGATCGAGAGCAGCACGGGCATGCTCACCACGAGCCCCCGCCCGAATCCCTTGGACAGGGGCCGCAGCAGGCGGTCGACGATGCTGGGCTCGGCTTCGGCGGGGCGTTTGCCACGCCCAAGGTGAAGCAGGTTTGAGATGGGGTGATCGTTCTGCGCCAGAGCAACGCCGGCATCATCGGCCTTCACGATCAGCGCGACGAGACCGTAGACGAAGGCGGTCATCCCGATGCCGACGATGGCCAGGACCAGCGCCTGCGTCCAGAACGAGGACTGAGACACGCTTGCGAGCGTGATCGCCATGATCTCCGCCGAGAGGATGAAGTCGGTCCTCACTGCACCGCTGATCCTCTGGTTCTCGAACTGGGTGGCGTCGATCCCCGCCGAGGCGCCCTCGCCTTCGACATCAGCGCCATGAGGCCGGACCAGTTCCAGGACCTTCTCGGCTCCCTCGAAGCAGAGATAGAGGCTGCCCAGCATCAGCAGCGGCGTGATTGCCCAGGGTGCGAACAGCGCCAGCAGGAGCGCCGCCGGCAGCAGGAATACCAGCTTGTTCCGCAATGAGCCCAGCGCGATCCGCCCGATGATCGGAAGTTCCCGATCCGCGCTGAACCCGACGGCATAGCGCGGCGTCACGGCCGTATCGTCGATGACGATGCCGGCAGCCTTGGCACTCGCCTTCGCCGCCTGGCTCGCGGCATCGTCGAGGGACGCCGCAGCGACCTTCGCAAGCGCCGCGATATCGTCGAGCAGGGCGACAAGGCCGGAACTCACGATCGCACCTCCGGGGACACGCACTGGGCCAAACCAGTCAACGACGCGGCCCCGAAGATGACAAGGGGCGCCTCCGTCCGGCAAGTCGCCTCAGGAGGCAGCGACCAGCCCGCCAGCCTGCCCGACCCGCCGCAGATGATGGGGGGTATCGCCGAACAGGCTCTCGATCATGGTCAGGCGCTTGAAATAATGCGCGCCGAGATATTCCATCGTCATGCCGATGCCGCCATGGAGCTGCACCGCCTCCTGCCCCACCAGCCGGCAGGAGCGATTGATCTGGACCTTCACAGCCGACAACGCGGCGGTCCGCTCGCCCGCATCGGGATGGCCGACCATCATCGCGGCATAGAGCGCCATCGAGCGGGCTTGTTCGAGCGCCATCAGCATGTCGACGGCGCGATGCTGCAGCACCTGGAACTGGCCGATCGCGACGCCGAACTGCTGGCGCGTCTTGAGATAGTCGACGGTCAGGCCGTGCAGCGCATCCATGATGCCGACAGCTTCGGCGGCGAGCGCAGCAATGGCGTGGTCAGCGACACGCTCGAGGATCGGCAGCCCTGCGCCGAGCGATCCCAGCAGAGCCTCCTGGCCGAGCACGACGCCGGAGAAGGCGATCTCCGCAGCGCGTCCGCCATCCTGTGTCGGGTAGCCTCGGGTTCTCACGCCGGGCGCCGCCGCATCGACGAGGAAGAGGCTGATACCGGTCCGGTCGCGCCGGCCGCCATCTGTCCTGGCGCTCACCACGATCCGGTGCGCGCTGTCGCCATTGATCACGACGCTCTTGGCGCCATCGAGCACGAACCCTGTCTCCGTGCGCTGCGCGCTCGTCGCCACGTCGAAGAGATCGTAGCGTGACTGCTTCTCGGTGAAGCCCAGCGCCAGGCGTAGGGTGCCGTCAACGATGCCCGGAATGATCCGCGCCTTCTGTTCAGCCGAACCGCCGAACCGGACGGCGCCGCCACCCAGCACAATGCTCGCAAGATAGGGCTCAAGCGCCAGTCCCTTGCCCAGCGCCTCCATCACCACCATGGTCTCGACAGGACCGCCGCCGAAACCGCCCTCCTCCTCAGAAAACGGGATGCCGGTGAGGCCCAGCTCCGCAAGCTGCGCCCAACCCTTCTCGGAGAAGCCGAGCGGCTCCTTCGCCAAGGCCTGCCGCGCGTCGAGCGTGCCATAGGCCGCGCCGATCAGCCGCTCGACACTGTCCTTGAGCTGGGCCTGTTCGGAGGAGAGGTCGAAATCCATCGGGTTTCATCCAGCCTGGCGGGGCGCTAGCCACCGCGTCATGCTCGCCCTTGTGGCGAGCTCTTGCGTCCTGCGACGCGCGTGAAGGGAAGACGGGGGTGGCCGGGACAAGCCCGGCCAGGACGCGGCAGGGCGCCAAGCCTCATCGTCAAAGCCCCAGCACCGCCTTGGCGATGATGTTCTTCTGGATTTCGTTCGAGCCGCCATAGATCGAGACCTTGCGGTTGTTGAAATAGCTCGCTGCAGCCGCATCGGCCCAGTCAGGCTCGAAGGGCCAGTCATTGGTGAGGTCGCCCGTCCGCAGCGGCGCGGCAAGCGCGAATGGCCCGGCCACCTCCAGCAGCAGTTCCGTCGTCGCCTGCTGCAATTGGGAGCCCTTGATCTTGAGGATCGAGGAGGCAGGATCGGGTTTGTTGGGATCGCGCCTGCCCTGTGCTGCGACCACCCGCATCTGGGTGATTTCCAGCGCCTTCAGTTCGATCTCGACCAGCGCAAACCGTTCGCGGAAATCGGCGTCATCCCACAGCACACCGTCGCCGGCCGGCATCTCCTTCGCCAGCCGTTTGATCCGGGCAAGACGTTCCTTGGAGAGGCCGATCCGGGCGATGCCGACACGCTCGTTGGCAAGGAGGAACTTGGCATAGTCCCAGCCTCTGTTCTCCTCGCCGACGAGGTTTTCGACGGGCACGCGGACATCGTCGAAGAAAACCTCGTTGACCTCGTGCCGGCCCTCGAGCGTGATGATCGGGCGCAGGGTGATGCCGGGCGTCTTCATGTCGATCAGGATGAAAGAGATCCCGGCCTGCTTCTTCGCCGCGGGGTCGGTGCGCACGAGGCAGAAGATCCAGTCTGCGTGCTGCCCGAGCGTGGTCCAGGTCTTCTGGCCGTTGACGACGTAATGATCGCCATCGCGGACGGCCCGCGTCTTCAGCGAGGCGAGGTCCGAACCCGCGCCGGGCTCGGAAAAGCCCTGGCACCACCATTCGTCGAGATTGGCGATACGCGCGAGGTGCTTCTCCTTCTGGCTCTGGGAGCCGAAGGCCGCGATCACCGGCCCGACCATGTAGCAATTGAACTGCTGCGGCAGCGGCACGGCGGCGAGCAGCATCTCCTCAGTGAAGATATAGCGCTGGATCGGGCTCCAATCCTGCCCGCCCCATTCGCTCGGCCAATGCGGTACGGCCCAGCCGCGCGCGTTCATGACCCGCTGCGAGGTGACATAATCCTCCCGCGCCAGCCCGAGGCCTTCGGAGACCTTCCTGCGGATAGAAGCCGGGATCTCCGTGCGGAAGAACTGCCTCACCTCATCGCGGAAGGCGATTTCCTCGGGCGTGAAGCGCAGGTCCATGATGGCTAGCCCTGATTGATCTCGAACAGCCCCGCGCAGCCCATGCCGCCGGCGACGCACATGGTGACGACGGCATAGCGCGCCTTGCGGCGGCGCCCCTCCAGCAATGCATGGCCAACCAGCCGCGCCCCGCTCATCCCGAAGGGATGGCCGACCGAGATCGCGCCGCCATTGACGTTGACCTTCTCGGGATCGATGCCGAGCGTGTCGCGGCAATAGATCGACTGGGAGGCGAAGGCCTCGTTGAGTTCCCAGAGATCGATATCCGAAACCTTCAGGCCATTGCGCTCGAGCAGGCGCGGCACGGCGAAGACCGGGCCGATGCCCATCTCGTCCGGCTCGCAGCCGGCCGAGGCGAAGCCACGGAAGATGCCGAGCGGCGACAGGCCCCGCCGCGCAGCCTCCTTCGCCGACATCACGACGCTCGCAGCCGCACCGTCCGAGAGCTGGCTGGCATTGCCGGCGGTGATGAACTTGTCCTCGCCGCGCACCGGCTTCAGCTTCGCAAGTCCCTCCAGCGTAGTGTCCGGCCGGTTGCCCTCGTCCTTGGCGAGCGTGACCTGCTCGTTCCGCGTTTCGCCGCTCGCCTTGTCGGTGACGGACATCACTGCGCTCATCGGCACGATCTCGTCGTCGAACAGCAGGCGCTGCTGGGCCGCGGCGGTGCGGCGCTGGCTTTCCAGCGAGAACAGATCCTGCGCCTCGCGCGAGATGCCGTAGCGCTCGGCGACGTTGTCGGCGGTCTCGATCATCGTCGTGTAGATCTCGGGCTTGTGCTTCATCAGCCAGTCGTTCTGGGTGAGTTCGCGCCGCACCACCGGCTGCACCAGGCTGATCGACTCGACGCCTCCGCCGATCGCGACCGGCACGCCGTCCATGACAATGCGCCGCGCCGCATGCGCGATCGCCTCGAGGCCCGAAGCGCAGAAGCGGCTGACGGTGACACCGGCAGACGCGACCGGGATGCCGGCGACCAGCGCGGCATGACGGGCGACATTGCCGCCGGTCGCAGCCTCCGGATAGCCGCAGCCGAGCACGATCTCCTCGATCGCCGCCGGCTCGATCCCGGCCTTCTCATAGGCTGCCTTGATCGCGTGCGCCGCAAGATCGGCACCGCGGGTCTGGTTGAAGGCACCGCGATAGGCCTTGYCGATCGGCGTGCGGGCGGTGGAGACGATGACGGCTTCGGTCATGGATTTTCTCAGGTCCTATGCAGCGGATTCGGGCGAAGCGGGCTTGGCCCGCTTCTCTTGTTCTTCGGCGATCAACACCTTCGCCAGCAGCTTCCCGGCAGCGCTGCGCGGCAGGCTCTCGCGAAATTCCAGCGCGCGCGGCGTCTCGTGCCGGCCGAGGCGATCCTTGAGGAAGTGCAGCAATTCGTCGAGCGTAAAGGCAGGCATGCCGGCCTTGAGCACGACGAAGGCCTTCGCCGCCTGGCCGCGATAATCGTCGTCGATGCCGATCACCAGCACTTCCTGCACCGCCGGATGCTCGTAGATCGCATTCTCGATCGCCACCGGATAGACGTTGAAGCCGCTCGAGATGATCATGTTCTTGCGCCGGTCGACGATCTGGAACAGCCCGTCGGCGTCCATCCGGCCGAGATCCCCGGTCAGGAACCAGCCCTCGTGGAAGGCATCGCGCGTCGCCTCCGCCTCGTTCCAATAACCCTTGAAGACATTGGGGCCGCGAATGGCGATCTCACCGATTTCGTCGGGCGGGCAATCGGCACGCCCGACGTCGAGCGAGACGATCTTCATCTCGAGGCCTGGCAGCGGTACGCCGATCACGCCCGGCCGAGGTTTCGCCTGCTTCGGCAGGCGCGAGCCGGCGGGCGCGGTCTCGGTCATGCCCCAGCCATTGTTCAGCCTGACGCCCAATATGCCTTCGAGTCGGGTCTGGACCTCGAAGGGCAGGGGCGCGCCGCCCGAGACGCAGGAGCGCAACGACGAAAAATCGACCGTCTCGACGCCCTTGCGGTTGAGCAGGGCAAACCACATCGTCGGCACACCGGAGAACATCGTCGCGCGACGGATCCCGATATCCTCGATCAGGGTTTCGACATCGAAGCGCTGGCGCAGCAGGATGCGGTTGCCGTCCCGCAAATGGCGCAGCAGGATCGTGGTCAGCGCGTAGATATGGAACAGCGGCAGCACCGCGATCGCGGTCTGCGCTCCGGCTTCCAACGGTTCGCCATCAGTCCAGAGACGGTAGATGTTCACCGCCGAGACAAGATTGCCATGCGTCAGCATCGCTGCCTTCGGCGCCCCTGTCGTGCCGCCGGTGAACTGCAGCAGCATCACATCGTCGGGTGAAAGCACCGGCCAGTTCGCCGGGTCAGGCGCCGTCATCAGGTCGTCGAGCCAGGCGAAGCCGCCACCAGGCGGCAGATCCTGCGGCTCGGCCTCCCCCGGTCCCCAGCGCGCATCCTCGCCGACCAATACGCGATCGACGAAGCCCGCCGCACGCAACGCCTGCACCTGCGGCAGGAAGCCTGGAAGGTTCGTGGTGATCAGGCGGACCGGCTGCGTCGCCACGAGCTTGTGCTCAAGCTCCCGCAAGGCATCGAGCGCGCTGAGATGCACGACGGTCGCGCCGCAGCGCGCGACCGCGAAGAACGCGACGGGATGCCAGGGCGTATTGGGAAGGAACAGCGCCACCCGGTCGCCCTGCCTGACGCCATCGGCGATCAACCCCGCCGCGAGTCGGGTGGCCAGCCTGTCGAGTTCGCCATAGCTCAGCTCGCTCTCGCGGAACGCGATGGCCACCGCGTCCGGCCGCGCCGCGACGGCCGGCACGAGCAGGTCCGGCACCGTACCGGTTTCCACTGCCGCGTCCCAGTCGCAGGCCTGCGGAAAGCGCTCCTGCCAGATCGGGCGCGCTGCCTGGATCACGCCGCCCTGGCCTTCAGGTCCGCGAAGCCCTTGCCCTCGGCCGCGAGCTTGCGCAGCAGCGGCGCCGGTTCGAGCGCGGCATCACCGCTTTCCGCTGCGAGCCTTTCCAGACGCTTGACGATCACGTCGAGCCCGACAGAGTCAGCCCAGTGCATCGGCCCACCGCGCCAGGCCGGCCAGTTATAGCCGTTGATCCAGATCGTATCGATATCGCCCGGCCGCGCAGCAATCCCCTCCGCGAGGATCTTCGCACCCTCATTGACCATCGGATCGAGCAGGCGCGCCAGGATTTCGTCCGGCTTCATCGCCCGGCGCTCAACGCCCTGCTCCTTGGAAACCTGCGCAATCAGCGCCTCGACCTCCGGGTCGCGTTGCCCGGCGCGCGCGCCCTCTGGATAGAGATAGTAGCCACGCCCGGTCTTCTGACCAAACCAGCCGCGCTCGCAGATCGCGTCCGCGACCGCTGCGGTTTTGCCGCGCGACTTGCGCGTGCGCCAGCCGATATCGTTGCCCGCGAGATCCGACATCGCGAATGGCCCCATCTTGAAGCCGAAACCGGTCAGCGCCGCGTCGACCTCATGCGGCAGCGCACCGGCGATCAGCAGCCGCTCGGCGGCCCGCGTGCGCTGTTCCAGCATGCGGTTGCCAACGAAGCCGAAGCAGTTCCCGACCACGACCGGCACCTTGCCGAGCCTGCGTCCGAGCGAAATCGCAGTGGCCACCGCATCATCCGCAACGCAGGCCGGCCGCACGATTTCAAGCAGCTTCATGACATTGGCCGGGCTGAAGAAATGCATCCCGATCACATCCTGCGGCCGCTTCGTTGCCATGGCGATCGTCGCGAGGTCGAGATAGGAGGTGTTCGAGGCCAGGATTGCGCCTTGCTTCGCAATCCCATCGAGCGCGCCGAAGATCTCCTGCTTGACGCCCATCTCCTCGAAGGCGGCTTCGATCACGATATCCGCCTCCGCTGCCGCCTCGAGCCCGAGCTTCGGCGTGATCAGCGCCATACGCTGGTCACGCGCGGCCTCCGTCAGCGAACCGCGCTTGACCGAGAAGCCGTAGGTGTCGCGGATGCGGGCGTAGCCCTTGTCGAGTTGCTCCCGCGTCGTCTCGATCACGGTCACTGGGATGCCGGCATTGGCGAAACACATCGCGATCCCGCCACCCATCGTGCCGGCGCCAATGACGGCCGCCTGCCGGATCTGACGCGTCCCCTTGCCCTCGTCGATGCCCGGGACCTTGGCCGCCTCGCGCTCGGCAAAGAAGGCGTAGCGCAGGGCCTTGGAACGGTCATCGACGACCAGCTTGAGGAACAGCGCGCGCTCGGCGGCAAGCCCCTCGCCAAATGGCAGGGTGAAGACGCCGCGCACCGCCTCGATCAGCGCCAGCGCATTCGGCATGTCGCCCGACCTGGCTGCCGCATCCTTGGCCAAAGCCTCGAACGCCTCGCGGTCGGATGATGTCAGCATGTCCGCGCGCTCGCCGGTCTTCACGGGGGCCCCCTTGGCCGCCAGCTCCTGCGCCAGCGCAATGGCCGCAGCGACGATGTCGCCCTCGACGACCCGGTCGACGAGGCCGAGTGCGGCCGCCTTCTCCGCAGAGATGGCCTCTCCGCTCAGCATCAGGGGAAAGGCCTTCGCCGCACCGATCACGCGCGGCAGGCGTTGGGTTCCGCCGGCACCCGGAATGATGCCGAGCTTGATCTCGGGCAGGCCGAGCTTTGCCGCTGGTGCCGCCACACGGCCATGGCAGGCGAGCGCGAGTTCCAGCCCCCCGCCCAGCGCGACGCCCTGAATGGCAGCCACCACCGGCTTCGCGGAGCCTTCGATAATCGCGAGCACACCAGGCAAGGTCGGTTCGACCGGCGGCCTGCCGAACTCGCTGATATCGGCACCGGCGATGAAGGCCCGCCCGGCGGCCGCGATCACGATAGACTCGACCGCCGGATCGGCAGCCGCACGCGAAAGCGCATCGACGAGAGCGGCCCGCAGGCTCGCACTCAGGGCATTCACCGGAGGATTATCGATGGTCGCGATCGCCACCGGGCCGCGCTGCGAGAGCCGGACGGTCTCCATGGGCATGTTCCTCACGCTTTCAGTCTGCACTGCAGAATTGAATGCTGCATTTCTCGGACTAGAGAGGCGACTGGCCACGGCTTGTCAAGAATGGGCAGGACGGCGCCGGCGGCGCCACAAGCGGGAACTGCATTGCAGAATGAACGCCCACAACTTGACCGCTCCGGAAGCTGCATGTCATGCCTTGCACGGATCGACGCTAGGACGGATCGTTCCTGCGAATCCAGCATCACGGCGCATCCTTCCGACAGGCAGAACAGCGCTGCTGGGATTGCGTGAAGATCGACAGGGGATAGGCAAGGGATGACCGCGACCGTTCTGACTCAAAGCCCCTTTCCCGGCGTCCTCCAGATCACCATCAATCGCCCCGACCGGCGCAACGCGCTCGACCGCGCAACCTATGGCGGATTGATCGCGGCCATCACCGCAGGCGAAGCTGATGAGGCTGTCCGCGCGCTGGTGCTCACCGGCGCGGCCGGGTGCTTCACCAGCGGTAACGACATCAAGGATTTCGCCGCGGCCTCGGGCGACGGTGCGCGCATCGCCATCGATTTCCTGACGACGATCTCGACGGCGAAGAAGCCGATCGTCGCCGCGGTCGAAGGCTTTGCCGTCGGCATCGGCACCACCATGCTGTTGCATTGCGACCTTGCCTTCGCCGGGGGTAGCGCCAGCTTCCGCCTGCCCTTCGTTACGCTCGGGCTCTGCCCCGAAGGCGGATCGAGCCATCTGCTGCCGATGATTGCCGGCAGCAAGCGCGCCGCGGAACTGCTGCTGCTGGGCGAGGCCTTCCCTCCCGAGACGGCAGCCGAAGCGGGCCTCGTCAATGCCGTGGTGGCGGAAGGCGAAGCGCTCTCGATCGCGCTCGACAAGGCGCGGGCGCTCGCTGCCCTGCCGCCGCAATCGGTCGCCCTGACGAAGACGCTGCTGAAGCGCGGCAATGCCGCCGCCGTGGCCGAAACGATCGCGCTCGAAGCCAGGCATTTCGGCGAGCGCCTGGTCTCGGCCGAGGCGCAGGCCGCCTTCGCCGCGTTCCTGATGAAACGCTGAGGCCATGGCGGCGCAGCTGTCGGACGCCCCCGAACGCGGCGAACGAGCCGGGCCGAAGGAAGACCGGCATTTCGTCACCGCCCTGGCGCGTGGGCTCGATGTGCTCGCCTGTTTCAAGCGCAACGAGGATGCGCTCGCCAACTCGGAAATCGCAGCACGCTGCGGACTTGCCCGCTCCACCGTTTCGCGGCTGACCTATACGCTGACCAAGCTGGGCTATCTCCATCATGTCCCGCATAGCGGAGCATACCGGCTTGGCACCGCGCTGATCGCACTCGGCGCCACCGCGCTTGCCGGGCTCGATGTGCGCCAGATCGCACGGCCCGGCATGCAGGAACTCGCCGACTTCGCCAAGGCCTCGGTGGGCCTCGGCGTCCGCGACCGGCTGAGCATGCGCTATATCGAGTGCTGCCGGGGCGAGGTCGCGATCGCCCTCAACATCGATACCGGCTCGCGCATCTCGATGGCACGCAGCGCCATGGGCCGGGCCTATCTCGCCGCCTGCGACCCGGCCGAGCGCCAGGCCATCATGGACGATTTCCGCTCCGTCGACGACGCTGCCTGGCCGAGTCTGCGCGAGGGCATTGAACAGGCGCTCGAGGAGTATCGCATGACAGGTTGCGTCCGCTCCTTCGGCGACTGGCAGCCGACGGTGAGCGCGATCGCAGTGGCCTTCCACCCCGGTGGAGGCCTGCCGCCGATGACGATCAATTGCGGCGCGCCGACCGTCATCCTCGATCCCGGTTTCCTGCTCGAGGACGTCCGGCCGCGCCTGATCGCGCTGGCAGCCAGTCTTGAAGGAGTGATGGGTTCGTGATCGCATCCGACCTTCCCCTCGCCGGCATTCGCGTTCTCGATCTCTCGCGCATCCTCGCCGGCCCCTGGTGCGGCCAGGTCCTGGCCGATCTCGGCGCCGATGTCATCAAGGTCGAGCATCCCCAGCGCGGCGACGATACGCGCGACTGGGGCATGCGGCTCGGAGAGCGCAACACCTGCTATTTCAACAGCGTCAACCGCAACAAGCGCTCGATCGGCATCGATCTCGGCCAGCCCGAGGGCCTCGCCATCATCCTTGAGCTCGCGCGCAAGAGCGACGTGCTGATCCAGAATTTCAAAACCGGCGGCGCCGACAAGCTCGGCCTTGGCTATGCCGCGCTCAGCGCCGGGAACCCCGGCCTGATCTACTGCTCCATTGCCGGCTACGGCTCCGATGGACCGGAGGCCGCACGACCCGGCTACGATCTCGTCATCCAGGGCGAATCCGGCCTCATGGCCATGAACGGCAATGACGACCAGCCCCCGCTGAAATTCGGTGTCGCGATCGCCGATCTCTTCACCGGCCAATATGCGGCGCAGGCCGTGCTCGCGGCTCTCGTCCAGCGCGGACGCACCGGCAAGGGCAGGCATGTCGAGATGGCGCTGTTCGATTGCGGCCTCTCGGTCACCTCCTATTACGGGCTGGAGGCCCTGGCGCTCGGCGGGGACCCGCCGCGCTACGGCAACGCCCATCCCTCGATCGTGCCCTATGGCGTGTTCGATGCGGCGGACGGCGCGCTCGTCCTCACGGTCGGGAACAACGCTCAATATGATCGTTTCTGCCGTTCGGTGATCGACCGGGTCGACCTTGCCGAGAACCCGCGCTACGCCACAAATCTCCAGCGCACCACCCACCGCTCCGAACTGTTGCCGCTCATCGAGGCGGAGCTGCGCGCCCGCCCGCGCGCCGAACTGCTCACGAAACTGGCGGCGAACGGCATTCCCAGCGGCGAGGTGCTCGGCCTCAACCGCGCCTTGCGCTCGGAGCGGGCTGGGCGGGCCGGCATGCTGGTGGAGGACGGGGACAATGCCGGCGCACCCGCCGTACTCGCTCCGCCCTACCGCCTCGATGGCGAACGGCTGCCGGTGCGCCATATGCCGCCGGCGCTGGGCCATGACACCTGGGCAGTCCTCGCGGACGAACTCGGTCTGCCTGCCGAGCGTCTGGACGCATTGAAGGCGCGCGACGTAATAGCCTGACGCCGCGCGCCCGCCGCAACTACGCGGCGACCGCCCGTCTCGACCGCAGTTTCTCCAGGGACCACATGAAGACCGGCCAGAGCAGTGCCGCGATCGTCATCGAAGACAGCACCATCGAGACCGGGCGGCTGAAGAAGGGCAGGATGGAACCGTCCGACTTGATCAACGAGGTGACGAAGCTCTGCTCCACCATCGTGCCCATGACGATGCCGAGCACCATGGCAGCAACGGGATAGCCGTTCTTCTCCATCACAAAGCCGAGCAGGCCGAAGATCGCGACGCACCAGACCGCAAACAGGTTGTTGCCCGCCGTTGAGAAGGCCCCGACCGCACAAAAGATCATGATCACCGGCATGACCGCCGAGCGCGGAGCCCCGACGACACGGCTCGCCAGCCTGATCATGATGATGCCGAACGGGATCATGATGATGTTGCCGAGCAGGAAGATGATGTAGAGAGCATACATGCTCGACGCCTGCTCGGTGAACAGCGTCGGGCCCGGATTGAGCCCCTTCATGTAAAGCACGCCGATGGCGATCGCCGTGATCGTGTCGCCGGGAATGCCGAAGAGCAGCGCCGGAACCCAACCCGACGCGAGCGAGGCGTTATTGCTTGCGCCAGCCTCGATCAAACCTTCGGGATGGCCGGTCCCGAATTTCTCCGGGGTCTTTGAGAAGCGCTTGGACATCGCATAGCTGACCCAGGCAGCCATGTCGGCACCGGCACCGGGCAGGACGCCGATGATGATGCCGACGATGTTCCCGCGCGTCTGCTGCTTCGGATATTTCTTGGTCAGCTCGATCTGCCCCTTGAGGATGCTGCCGAGCCGGCGGTGCTCCAGCTTCGGCGGCTCGCGCTCGGTCAGGGCGCGCATCACCTCGGCAAGCGCAAAGACGCCGACCAGCGCCGGTATCGGCTCGATGCCGCCAAGAAGATCGGTCGAGCCGAAGGTGAAGCGCGGGACGCCGCCGGGATTGTCGATACCGATGCAGGTGATGAGCAGGCCAAGCAGCATCGCGGCGATAGCCTTGATCGGCGAGGAGCGGGCCACCAGCGTCGAGCACATCAGCCCCAGCATGGCGAGCCAGAAATTCTCGTAGGTCGAGAAGGACAGCGCAAACTCGGCCAGCAACGGTGCGATCAGCATCAGCGACAGCGTGCCGGCGATGCCGCCGAGCGCCGAGAACCACAGGCAGATGCCGAGTGCCGTCTCGGCTTGGCCCTTGCGGGTCATTGCATAGGCTTCGTCCGTGTAGGCCGCGGAAGCCGGCGTCCCGGGAATGCGCAGCAGGCAGCCCGGAATATCGCCCGAGAAGATCGCCATCGCCGATGCGGTGATGATGGTGGCAATGGCCGCGATCGGTGACAGATAGAAGGTGATCGGCACCAGCAGCGCCGTCGCCATCGTCGCCGAGAGCCCCGGCAATGCACCGACGGTCAGGCCATAGAAGGCCGAAGCGACGATCGCGATCATCACATCGGTCTGGAAGACCAATCCGAAGGCCTGGATGACGGTATTCATCGGCTCACCACGGGAAAGGCAGAAGGCCGCCGGGCAAGGGCACGCGCAGCAGCTTCAGGAAAATCAGGTTGATGACGAAAGGCGCGATCAGCGCCAACGGCACCGCGAGCTTCGGCCGCGCCCCGAAGGCGAGGCTCGCGATCACAACCATGATCCCTGCCGTCGGCAGAAAGCCCAATGCCTCGGACGCAAGCGCATAGAAGGCGAGCAGGGCCGGCGGCAGCAATGCAAGCCAGTTCCGCCAGGCCGGCAAGGGCTCGAGCAGTTCCGGCGCACTATGGCTCGCGACATCCGCCTCGGCCACTTCTTCGAAATGCCGCCCGATACCGAAGGCGATCAGCGTGCCGCAGAGGACGAGGGCAGCCCCGACGGCCATTGGAAAGGCGGAGGGGCCGACCTGCTGGCCAGGGACCGGCGGAAGTGTGGATCCATAGATGAAGGCAGTGGCGCCGAGCGCCACCATCACGCCCCCGGTTATCTTGTCGGATAGAAGCATCGCGAAACGTCCGCTGATCCGTGCCGGGGCGGCGCCATGAGCGCGAGCGACCGCATCTCCCGCACTCATTTCAGGCACAGTCTGAAAGATCGAGAAGCGGCGGAAGGATGAAGCTGCCTCACCCTTCCGCCAACCGTTTGCCGCCTCAGGCCTTGGCCAGGCCCGCCGCCTTCATCGCGGACGCCATGGCCTTGTCACCTTCGGCCATGAATGAAGCAAAGCCTGCCGGGTCGGCGAACTTCATGCCGAAGCCCCGGGCGTTCATGAAGTCCTTGTATTCCTTGGAGTCGAAGGCCTTTTTCAGCGCGGCGGCGAGCTTGCCCTGGATATCGGCCGGCAGCCCCTTGGGCGCGCCGATGCCACGCCAGGCGCCGACCGAGTAGTTGACGCCGAGTGTCTCGTTCAGCGTCGGAACGTCTTTGAACTGCGGATTGCGCTCGGTCGCCATGATGGCGAGCGACTTCGCCTTGCCGGCATCGATCATGGCCCGGGCTTCGGGCACCGAGCAGGTGACGATGTCGATGCCGCCGGCTGCGAGGTCCTGCATGCCGGGTGCTGCGCCATTCGACGGCACCCAGGCGACATGATCGGGCTTCAGCCCCATCGCCACCAGCCAGCCGACCAGCGCGAGGTGCCAGATACCGCCCTGGCCTGTTCCCGAGGCCTTGAGCTTGCCGGGAGGCGCAGCCTTGATGGCTTCGGCAAGAGCCTTGATGTCCTTGTGCGGGCTCGAGGCGCTGACCTGCACGCCTGGCGGATCCTCGTTCATCAGCGCCAGCGCGGTATAGCTTGCCGGCGTGAGATCGGTGAGACCCTGATGATGCATCATCGAGATCTCGACCGTCAGCATGCCGATATTGTAGCCGTCGGGAGCCGCCGTCGCGATCGCCGAATGGCCGACGACGCCCGAGCCGCCGGTGCGGTTGACGACGTTGCAGGGCTGGCCGAGATCTTTCTCCAGGAGCGAAGCGACGATGCGCGCCGTCGCGTCCGTGCCGCCACCTGCGCCCCAGGGGCAGATCATCGTCAGGGGGCGGCTCGGCCATTGTGCCTGCGCGATTGCCGGCTTGACGATCAGACTTGCCGCGCCTGCCGCTGCCGCACCCTTCAAAAGCTTACGTCTGTTGATGCCGTCCGTCATTCCCGTGTTCCCTCCGCTTAATCGATTTAGGTCCGGGATGCTTCTCCGCGGATGCGGGGCTCCCTTGTCAGTCCGACGCTATCTGAGTCGATTGTCGTAACGGAAACAACTGCTCTTTGAAGACGGGTTCACAGTCCGCATGCGACGGGCAATGCAGCCTTTCCGACCTTCTCGACCACCGCCCCGGTGCTGATCTCCGGCCCCGACGTCGCGGCTTGAAGCGTTACGCCTGCCTTGCCCAGCAACGCCTGCATGGCAGCCCCGGCGGCAATCGCGTAGGCGCGCTGCGGCGCGACCCCTGCAATCAGCACCCTGTCCGAGGGGTTGGACGTCACCAACCCGGCAAGACGACCCCGGCGATCGAAGACCGGGCTGCCCGCCTGGCCGGGTTGCAGCGGCGCGAACACCGCCTCGCCGGCGCCGAGGCGCACGGATTGTCCCGGCAGGGCCATCGCCGTGCGCTGCCCGCCGGAATCGCCGAAAGCCATCAGCACGACGCTCTCCTGCGCCACCAGCGCCCCACTCCGAAGGCCTGGGGGAGCTCCGGCCGCAGTGCCGTCGACATCCAGCAAGGCAAGGCCGCTCGCATCGTCCTTGATGCGCAGCCGCGCCGGCCGACCGGAAACCTTGAGCGATTTGCAGGGGTCGATCGCCGCCGTCGCCGTCAGGACGAGCTTGTCCGAGACAGCGAGGCCGACACCGAAGCGCTCCGTCGGCCTTGCCGCGACCACGACCGGAGGCGCCGCGCCTGGTGTCGGCACGCTCGCGACCGCAGGACCCGCCGTCGCAGGCGCAGGCCCGGTCGGAAAGGGTTCGAAGCTGCTGGCAATAGCGATGACGAGCTTGTCGATGCTCGGCGCGAGAGCCTTGTCGTAGCCGATCGAGAAGCCGCGCAAGCCGCCCGGCCCCGACGACAGGCGCCGGTAGAACCGCCCCGACGGCGTCTCGCCAGTGACTACGAAGAAATCCGGCCGGAGCAGCTTGTATGTGATTTTCCGCCCTGGAACGGCCGCGCTCGTGGCCTTCTCGAACAGCGCCTCGACAGTATCCCCTGCCGGTGCCGTGCTCGTGTCGAGCGTCACCCTGCCATCCTCGCTCTGCCAGCGGCCGCCGCCGGTCGCGGTCGCCTCGCGGCGCGGCAGCAGCTTGGTCGGAATGCCGATGCGGATACCGGTGCGTTCGTCGGTGATGACGCGGAAGCCCGCCGCCTCGCGCGCCGCCCCCGCCGCCTGCGCCAATGCCCGGCGCTCGACGGGCGTCAGGATGCCGTCCGGCATGCCGCGCGAGCCGGCCTTCAGCGCGTTGATGCCACGAAAGGTCAGCGGCCCGTAGGAGCCGCTGACCGCGCCGTTGAAATGTCCCGCCCAGATCAGGTCGTTCTGGATCGCCTTGCGTTCGAGCTCGGGCAAGGCGTCGAAGGCAGCCTGCGCCGCGGCAAGTTGCGGATTCGCCGCAGGTTGCGGCTGGGCTTGCGCGAGCGCCGGCAAGAACAGCAGCCCGGCAGCGACGAGCAGCCCCCTTGTCCCAAGCGAAGACCTCAACCCCGTCGCCATCACGCGCTCCCCTGCAATCGGCAGCATTGAAGCGTCATTGCCGGCGCATCCGCAACTGGTCTCGTCAGGCAAGCATTTCGTGGACCAGAGGCACGACCCTGCGTCCATAGAGCTCGATGCAGCCCATGAGCCTGTCATGGCTAAGAGGCCCGGCGCTGTATTTCATCTGGAAGCGCGCCGCATCGAGCGCCTTGACCGTCGCGGCGATCTTGCGCGCGACCGTCTCCGGCGACCCGACATAAAGCGAGCCGAAATCGATCTCCTGATCGAACTCGGCGCGATTCATCGGCGGCCAGCCGCGCTCACCGCCGATCCGGTCGCGCATCCGCTTGTAGTCCGTGAAGAACTCCTCGCGCGCCCGCTCGTCCGTTTCCGCCACATAGCCCGGCGAATGCACCCCGACCGGCGGCACCGGTTTCCCCAGTTGCGCAAAGGCGCGGTGATAGAGATCGACATAGGGCCGGAAGCGCGCCGGATCGCCGCCAATGATCGCGAGCATCAGCGGCAGGCCGTAGCGGGCGGCACGAACGACGGATTCGGGACTCCCGCCAACCCCGATCCAGGTCTTCAGCACCCCGGTTTCCAACGAGGGAAAGACGCGCTGGTTCTTGAGCGGCGGCCGCGTCGTGCCCGACCACGTCACCGCATCCTGGCTGATCAGTGCCGCGAAGATTTCGAGCTTCTCCTCGAACAGGGTTTCGTAATCGCGCAGCTCATAACCGAAGAGCGGGAAGGACTCGGTGAAGGAGCCACGGCCGAGAATGACCTCTGCCCGTCCGCCCGACGCCGCGTTGAGCGTCGAGAAACGCTGGAACACCCGGATCGGATCGTCGGAGCTCAGCACCGTAACGGCTGAGCCGAGGCGGATCCGCTCTGTGCGCCCGGCTATCGCCGCAAGCACGACCTCCGGCGAGGAAATGGCGAAATCCGCGCGATGATGCTCGCCGACACCGAAGAAATCGACCCCGACCTGATCGGCCAGCACGGCCTCGTCGATCAGGTTGCGGATGACCTCTGCGTGCGGCAACGGCTGGCCGTCCGCCCCGGAGGTGACATCGCCAAACGTGTCCAGGCCCAGTTCGAGAGGCTGTGTCATGCACATGTCCGTTCAGGCTTGCTACGGTCGAGGGAGATTGTGCCGAGATGAGCCCGGCGGAACGCATCCGCACCAATTGAGGCGCAGGACGCGTGCTTTCAAGGAGGCCCGCCATGCGTGCCGGTTCAGAGCCTCAGGCAGCGGATGCGCGGCTGGCTCCGCCTATGCTGCAGACACTCCGTCATCAGCTTTCACGTTGCACCGGCGAGCACGGATGCTAGCCTTTGGTGATACCGTGCCGCCCTTGCGACTGCGCAGCACTATCGATGACGACAGGCCGGACCGGCCGAAGGGACTGATCATGACCTTGCTCTCCCGGCTCGCGCTGATTCTCGGTCTTGCCCTCGCCGCCACCCCGGCACTCGCCCAGAAGGCCTATATCCGCAACGATCTCCAGGCTGATGGGCAAAGGCTCGAGGAACGCCTGAAGCGCGACGTCTCGGCCAGCACACGCCCCGCGGCGGTCGCGCTGCGTGACGGCGAAGCTGCGCTCTCCCGAGGCGATGCCCGTGCCGCCCTGCCCCAGGCCAATGCCGCCGTCGTCGCCGATCCCCAGAATTCCGCCGGCTGGCGCCTGATGGCACGCGCCGCCAATGCGATCGAGCCGCGTGACTATCGTGAGCGCTGGGAACTGCGCGAACGCGCGATCAGTGCAGCCTACCTCGCCTATCAGCGCGCAACCTCCCGCCCGGACGAAGCAGCCTCGCTCGCGGTGCTCGCCCGCACCTTCGAGCGCAACGAACTCTGGCGCCCGGCCCTGACCGCCTATCGTCTCAGCCTCGATCTCCAGGACAATGCGCAACTGCGCACCGCCTATGAAGGCCTGCGCGAGAAGCGCGGCTTCCGCTTGCTCTCCAACAAGGTCGATGCCGATGCGGCGAGCCCGCGCGCCTGCTTCGAATTCTCCGAGCCGCTCGCCCGCGGGCGCATCGATTTCGCGCCCTATGTCGCGATTTCCGGCGGCAAGGGCGATTTCGCCGTCAGCGCCGAGGAGCGCCAGATCTGCGTCGACGGCCTGCGCCACGGCGAACGCTACGCGTTCGTCATTCGCCAGGGTGTGCCTTCCGCACTCCCCGACGAGAAGCTGCTGAAATCCGCCGATTATGAGGTCTATGTCCGCGATCGCACACCGTCAGTGCGCTTCACCGGCAAGAACTATGTGCTGCCGCGCACCGGTCAGCAGGGCATCCCGGTCGTCTCCGTGAATGCCGACAAGCTCGACCTCGAAGTCATGCGCATCGGCGACCGCAACCTGATCAACTCCGTCCATTCCGACGATTTCCTCAGCCAGCTCGGCAGCTACAACGCGGGCCAGATCGCGTCCGACAAGGGCCAGCGCGTCTGGGCCGGCGCGATGGACGTCAAGTCCGAGCTCAACAAGGATGTGATCACCGCCTTCCCGGTGCTGGAAGCGGTCGGGCAGCTCAAGCCCGGKGTCTACGTGATGTTTGCCAAGCCGACGGGCGGACAGGCCGCGCAGCCCTCGGGCGACGGCGACTATGACGACGGCTCGACCCGCGCGACACAATGGTTTGTCGTCTCCGATCTCGGCCTGACCTCCTTCTCCGGTCCCGATGGCGTGCATGTGCTGGCGCGCTCGCTCGCCAACGCAGCGCCGATCCCGAATGCGGTGCTGCGCCTCATCGCCCGCAACAACGAGGTGCTCGCCACCGCCCGCACGGATGCGAAGGGCTATGCCCGCTTCGATGCCGGCCTTGCCAAGGGCCAGGGCGGCAATGCGCCGGGCCTCGTCACCGCCCTGCTCGACGAGGATTATGGCTTCCTTGACCTGAAGCAGACTGCCTTCGATCTCTCCGATCGTGGCGTGAAGGGCCGCGTCGCCCCGGCCGGCCTCGACGCCTATCTCTATACCGAGCGCGGCGTTTATCGCTCCGGCGAGACCGTCTATCTCACCAGCCTGCTGCGGGATTCCGCCGGCGCTGCCGTCACCGGCCTGCCGCTGACTCTGGTGGTGAAGCGACCGGACGGTGTCGAGTACCGCCGCCGTCAGGTCGAGGATCAGGGTGCCGGCGGGCGGGCTCATTCCATCCCGCTGATCTCCGGCGCGCAGACAGGCACCTGGCGCGTCCAGGCCTATGCCGACCCGAAGGGCGCAGCCATCGGCGAGGTTTCCTTCCTCGTCGAGGATTACGTGCCCGAGCGCCTCGAGCTGACGCTCGCGCCGAAATCACCCGTGCTCCAGGCCGGCGAACCGGCCGAGATCGATGTCAATGCACACTATCTCTACGGCGCGCCGGGCTCCGAGCTCGACGTCAACGGCTCGACCACGATCCGCGCCGCCGCGAAATCCGCCATCCCGGGCTTCGCCGAGTTTCAGGTCGGCCTCACCGACGAGGCCTTCGAGTCGATCCAGAGCGACCTCGAGGAGAGCGCCACCACCGACGCCGCAGGCAAGGCCACGATCTCGGCCGGCGTGCAGCAGCCCGAGACCAACCGCCCGCTCGAGGTCGAGATCACCTTGCGCGTCGGTGAGCCGGGCGGCCGCGCCATCGCCCGCTCCGTCACCTTGCCGATCGTGCCGAAGGGCGCCGCCATCGGCGTGAAGCCCCTGTTCAAAGATGGCGAGCTCGGCAATGGCCAAACGGCGAGTTTCGACGTCATCATGGCCAATGGCGACGGCCGCCGCCTTGCCAAGCCGGGCGTGAAATGGACGCTGTCCAAGGTCAATCGCAACTATCAGTGGTTCTTCCAGGATGGTCGCTGGAACTATGAGGGAGTGAAGACGACGCGCCGCGTCGCCGATGGCGAGGTCGCCGTCAGCGAGACGGCCGCGGCCCGCATCGCTGCCCCGGTTCAATGGGGCAATTACCGGCTCGACGTCGCCTCCGATGGCTCCGACGCGACCGAGACCAGCGTCTCCTTCACCGTCGGCTATGAGAGCGACAAGACCGCCGACACGCCCGATGTGCTGGAGGTCGCGCTCGACAAGCCGTCCTATGCGATTGGCGAGACCATGCAGGTCAGGCTCTCGCCGCGCTTCGCGGGCAAGGCAACGCTCGCCGTCGTCGGCGACAAGCTGAACGAGATCCAGACGATCGACATCGCTCCCGGCGGCAGCACGGCCTCGATCCCGGTCAAGGCGGAATGGGGTGCGAGCGCCTATCTCGTCGCGTTGGCCCACCGCCCGATGGACACCGCCGCCCAGCGCCTGCCCGGGCGCGCCATCGGCCTGTCCTGGTTCTCGATCGGCAAGGAACAGCGCACGCTCCAGGTCGACCTCGGAGCGCCCAATCTGGTGCGCCCGCTCTCGACGCTGTCCCTGCCGGTCAAGGTCAGCGGGGCACGCGCCGGCGAGGAGGCTTTCGTCACGGTTGCGGCGGTCGATGTCGGCATCCTCAATCTCACCCGCTTCGAAAGCCCGGACGCCAGCAAGTACTTCTTCGGCCAGCGCCAGATCGGCCATGAACTCCGTGATCTTTACGGCTATCTGATCGACGGCATGCAGGGCGTGCGCGGCACCATCCGCTCCGGCGGTGACGCAGCCCCTGCATTGCAGGGCGAGGCGCCTACGCAGGAGCCGCTCGCGCGCTATTCCGGGGTGGTCAAGCTCGGCCAGGACGGCACTGCGAAGATCGATTTCGAACTGCCCGCCTTCAACGGTTCGGTCCGCGTCATGGCTGTCGCCTGGTCGCAAGGCCGCACCGGCCAAACCAGCACCGACGTCATCGTGCGCGACCAGATCGTCGCCCAGGCGACGCTGCCGCGCTTCCTCGCGATCGGCGACCAGTCGCGCTTCCATCTCCAGATCGACAATGTCGAGGGACCCGCGGGCCCCTATCTCGTCGATCTCGACGTGAAGGGGCCCGTCCTCGTTGCCGCCGATGCAACACGGCGCACGCTGACGCTCGCGGCCGGCGCCAAGAGCCAGATGACGATCCCGGTCACGGCGGCGGGTCTCGGCCGCGCCGAGTTCGATGTCCGGATCAGCGGCCCGAACGGCGTCGGTACCGTGCAGAACCTCGCGGTGCGCGTGCAGCCCTCGGCCAACACGATCGCCCGCCGCATCGTCCGGCCGATCCCGGGCAATGGCGGCTCTATCACCGTGTCGTCGGACCTCCTGGCCGATCTCGTACCGCGCTCCGGCCAGGTCTCTGTCTCCGTCTCGCCGCTGGCCGCGCTCGACGTGCCGGCGATCCTGAAGGCGCTTGACCGCTACCCTTATGGCTGCACCGAGCAGACCGTCAGCCGCGCCTTGCCGCTGCTGCATGTCAACCGGCTGGCCAGTCTCGAGCAGCTCGCGCTCGATGCCAACGCCGACGAGCGCGTCAACGGCGCAATCGAGCGCGTGCTCACCCGCCAGGGCGGCAACGGCTCCTTCGGGCTCTGGGGTGTCGGCGGCGAAGACCTCTGGCTCGATGCCTTCGTTACGGACTTCCTGACCCGCGCCCGCGAGCGCCAGTTCAACGTTCCGCAGATCGCCTTCAATCTCGCGCTCGACCGGCTGCGCAATCAGGTCGTCAACACCAGCGAGATCAACAAGGAAGAAGCCGCCGGCATCGCCTATGCGCTCTATGTGCTCGCGCGCAACGGCCGGCCCGTGATGGGCGACCTGCGCTATCTCGCCGACAACAAGCTGGCCGAGTTCGCCTCGCCGCTGGCACGCGCGCAGATTGGAGCGGCACTCTCGCTGCTCGGCGATCGCGGTCGCGGTCGCGCCGCCTTCACCAGCGCGCTTGCTGGCCTCCAGGAGGCGCGTGACGACGGCCTGTCACGGCCCGACTACGGCTCGCGCCTGCGCGACGGCACGGCGGTCCTGACCCTGATCGCCGAAACCAATGGCGAGCGTGCCGACATCGCCCGCGCTTCCGCAATCGTCGAGAGCGCCCGCGGCTCCGCCCGCTACACCTCGACCCAGGAGAACATGTGGATGGTGCTGGCGGCTCAGGCCATGGCCAAGGAGGCCGAGGGCATGGCGCTGACCGTCGACGGCACCGAGCGCAAGGGCGCCTTCTACCGCACGCTTTCGGATGAGGCGCTGGAAGCAAAGCCGCTCGTCATCGCCAATCCCGGCGCCGCCTCCGCGCAGGCCGTGATCACCGTTGCCGGCATTCCGACCGCCGCCGAACCCGCCCTGAACCAGGGCTTTGCCCTGGAGCGGACCTATTACACCATGAAGGGCGAGAAGGCTGATCCGGCGCGTCTGCGCCAGAACGAGCGCTACGTCGTCGTGCTGGGGGTGACCGAGCCCTCGGTTCGCTACGGGCGACTGCTGCTGGTCGATCCACTGCCGGCCGGGCTCGAGATCGAGAATGCCAATCTCACGGAGGGGGCATCGACGCAGGGGTTGAGCTGGCTGAAGCAGGACGTCACGCCGGTCCACACGGAAGCGCGCGACGATCGCTATGTCGTAGCCTTCGAACGGCCTGGCTCGTCCAACCAGCCGCTCTCCTTCACGGTCGCCTATATCGCGCGCGCCGTCTCGCCCGGCCGCTATGTCGCGCCCGCAGCCGCCATTGAGGACATGTACCGTCCCGACCGCTTCGGCCGCACTGCCTTCGGCACGGTCGACATCGCCTCGGCCAGGTAAGGGCACGAAGGCTCGTGATCACGCAGGACGAGCAAAGCGGCATCCCTCCTCCCTCCCCTTCGCAGGGTGGAAGGGGTCGACGTCGCTGGCTGAAACCCGTTGCGCTGGCATCGGCGCTCGGGCTTGCGCTCATGGGTTTGGCTGCCGGCTCCGTTGCCTTCTACGCCTCGACCCTCCCCCCACTCGATGTCTCGGCTGCGCATGACCGCTCGACCGTGGCGCTCGATCGCGAGGGCAAGCTGCTGCGCCCCTTCCTCACCGCTGACGGTCGCTGGAAGCTCCCGGTCGGCGTCGAGGATGTCGACCCGCGCTATCTCGCGATGCTGAAGGCCTTCGAGGACAGGCGCTTCGACAGCCATTCCGGGATCGACCCGGTCGCGATGCTACGTGCCGCCGGGCAGATGCTGATCAATGGCCGCATCGTCTCCGGCGGCTCGACGCTGACCATGCAGGTCGCGCGGCTGCTCGAACCGCGCGAGGAGCGCTCGCTTGCCGCCAAGCTGCGCCAGGCCGTGCGTGCGATTGAGCTGGAACGCCGCTTCAGCAAGGATCAGATTCTCGATCTCTACCTGGCGCTCGCGCCCTTCGGCGGCAATCTCGAAGGCCTGCGAGCAGCAAGCTTCGCCTATTTCGGCCGCGAGCCGAAACGTCTTTCCACGGCCGAAGCCGCCCTGCTCGTCGCGCTGCCACAAGCACCGGAGCAACGTCGTCCCGACCGCTTCGCCGAGACCGCCCGCAAGGCGCGCGACAGGGTGCTCGCCCGCATCGAGGCAGCAGGCCTCGTGACGCAGTCCGAAGTCGCGGCCGCGCGTGATGAGCCGGTTCCGACCGCACGAAGGGCCTTTCCCAATCTGGCGCCGCATGTCGCCGAGCAGGTCGTGGCCGAGGCACCGACCGTTCGCCGCCACCACCTGACCATCGATGCAAGGCTGCAGGCCAATCTCGAACAGCTTGCCCGCGAACGCAGCCTCGGCCTCGCCCCGCAGGTCTCGATTGCCGTTCTCGCCGTCGACAACGAGACCGGTGAGATCCGTGCCTCGGTCGGCGGCGTCGATTATTTTGCAGCCGAGCGCGCCGGCTCGCTCGATCTCACCCGTGCCCTGCGCTCGCCGGGTTCGGCCCTCAAGCCCTTCATCTATGCGCTCGCCTTCGATAACGGCCTCGCCCATCCCGAGACCATGCTGGAGGATCGGCCGGCGCGTTACGGGCTCTATGTGCCGGAGAATTTCGATCACGGCTTCCAGGGCATGGTCAGCGCGCGCAAGGCCTTGCAGCTTTCGCTGAACGTCCCGACCGTGGAATTGCTTTCGTCACTCGGCCCGCAACGTTTCCTGTCGCGGCTGCGCGATTCCGGCGTCGCGATCGCCATGCCGAAAGAGGGCGGTGCGCCAGGGCTCGCGGTGGGCCTTGGTGGTCTCGGCATCACCCTGTCCGACCTGACGCGGCTCTATGTCGGCCTCGCCCGCGGCGGCGAGATGCTGCCGCTCAAGGTCAAGGCCGGCGATCAGCCGGCCGGAGAGGCGCCTCGCCTCGTCGATCCCGTCGCAGCCTGGTATGTCGCCGACACGCTCCTAGGCGCTCCGCCGCCGCTCAATGCCGCACCAGGGCGTATCKCCTACAAGACCGGCACATCCTATGGCTATCGCGATGCCTGGGCCGTCGGCTTCGACCGCAAGCACACGATCGGCGTCTGGGTCGGCCGCGCCGATAACGGAGCCGTGCCGGGGCTCGTCGGGCGCGTCGTCGCGGCACCGATCCTGTTCGATGCCTTCGCACGTCTCGGCCATGATCCGCCGCCATTCCTGCAGCCGCCGAACGCCATCATATCCTCGACATCGAACCTGCCGCCACCGCTGCGCCATCTCCGGCAGGACGTGCCCAAGACGCTGACCGCACTGGCCCGCCCTGGCCTCACGCTGGCCTTCCCGCCGGAAGGCGCGCGCATCGATCTCGCGGCGTCGGCCGTCGACGGGCACGCGCTGCTCAACCTCAAGGTCGCCGGGGGCGCCCCGCCCTATACCTGGCTGGTCGACGGGGCGCCGGTGACCGCACCGACCCGCCGCCGTGAAACCGCCTGGCAGCCCGGCGGCAAGGGCTTTGTCCGGATTTCGGTGATCGACGGCGCAGGCGCGAGCGAGAGCGTCTCGGTCAGGCTGCAGTAGCGCAAGGCATCAGCGCGGACTCAGCGATCCAGGCGCCGGCGATGCGGCCTGGATCGCCTTTCCGCACAGTTCATTCCGCGGGCTGGACCTGTGTCTGGCCATGCGCCGCGTCCTCGCCGTGCACGGGCCGATGCGCCCGCGCCAGATAGCTATAGGCGACCGGCACCACATAGAGCGTCAGCAGGGTGCCGAAGGTCATGCCGCCGACGATGACCCAGCCGATCTGAGAGCGGCTTTCGGCACCGGCGCCATGGGCGAGCGCCAGCGGCACCGCACCAAGCACCATCGCGCCCGTCGTCATCAGGATCGGCCGCAGGCGCAGTTCCGCGGCCTCGACCAGCGCATCGACGAGGTCCTTGCCCTCCTCGCGCAACTGGTTGGTGAACTCGAGGATCAGGATGCCGTGCTTGGTGATGAGGCCGACGAGCGTGATCAGGCCGATCTGGCTGTAGACGTTGAGCGTGCCACCGCTGAAATACAAAGCCGCCAGCGCGCCCGTGATCGAGAGCGGCACCGAGACCATGATCACCACCGGGTCGATGAAGCTCTCGAACTGCGCCGCCAGCACCAGATAGATGAAGCCGAGCGCCAGGAGGAACACGATCGCGATCGAGGAGCCAGCCTGCTTGAACTCGCGGCTCTGGCCGGAATAGTCGATCTGCACCGATTTCGGCAGCACCTTGGCGGCCGCCTGCTCCAGGACGGCCAGTCCATCGCCGAGCGAATAGCCCGGCGCCGGCACCGCCGTGATCGTCGCGGAGCGCAGCTGGTTGAAGCGGATCAGCTCCTTGGGCGCGACGTTCTCCTCGATGCTGACAAGGCTGGAGAGCTGTACCACCGTGCCGTTGCGACCACGCAGATAGATCGACTGCAGCGCCTGAGGCGTGTTGCGATCCTCCCCGGCGACCTGCAGCATCACGTCATACTGCTCGCCGTTCATGTTGAAGCGCGTCACCTGCCGCCCACCGAGCAAGGTCTCCATCGTCCGGCCGATGATGTCGACGCCGACGCCAAGATCGCTGGCGCGCTGCCGATCGATCGAAACCTTGATCTGCGGCTTGTCCAGGATGAGGTTGGATTCGAGGTTGGTCAGCACCGGCGAGGAGGACGCCTCCGCGATGACCGCATCGACATAGTTCTTGATCTCGGCATAGGAATCCGAGGAGCGCAGCACGAACTCGATCGGCTTGCTGTTGGCTCCGCCGCCGCCAAGCGAGGGCGGATTGACCGCGAAGAGGCGGATGCCCGGAATCTGCGACAGCCCGCGATTGATCTCGGCAACGAGATCCTGCTGTTTGCGGTGGCGCTCTTCCCACGGCTTCAGCCGCGCGAATGCGATGGCGCGCGTCACGTCGGGGAAGCCGGTGATGACGAGATAGCTCTCGACTTCGGGAAGATTCTTGAAATACTCCTCGACCTGCCGCGCATAGCTCGCCGTGAAGCTCAGCGTTGCGCCCTCAGGCGAGACGCCGATGGCGTTGATCGTGCCACGGTCTTCCACCGGAGCCAGCTCCGAGCGCAGGTTTGTGAAGAAGTAATAGCTGCCGCCAGCAACACTGAGCGCCAGCAGCACGATGACCGGGCGCATCGAAAGCGCCCCACGCAGCGAACGGCGATAACCGCGGGAAAGCGCATCGAAACCGCGCTCCAGCACGTTGTAGAGCCAGCCATGCGACTCGTGCGGCTTCAGGAGTTTGGCGCACATCATCGGCGTCAGCGTCAGCGCGACGAAACCGGAAACGAGCACCGCCCCTGCCAGGGTCAGGGCAAACTCGATGAAGAGCTTTCCGGTGCGCCCGGTCGAGAACGCCATCGGTGCATAGACCGCTACCAGCGTCAGCGTCATCGCGACGACCGCAAAGGCGATCTCGTTGATGCCGCGGATCGCCGCCTTGCTTGGTTCCATGCCGTTCTCGACATGGCGGTGCACGTTCTCCAGCACGACGATCGCGTCGTCGACGACGAGGCCGATGGCGAGCACCATCGAGAGCAGCGTCAGCGTGTTGACGGTGAAGCCGAGCGCATACATCAGCGCGAAGGAGCCGATCAGCGAAACCGGGATCGTGACCAGCGGGATCAGCGTCGCGCGCAGCGAGCGCAGGAAGACGAAGATGATCAGCACGACGAGGACGACCGCCTCGCCGATCGTGGTGTACACCGCCTGGATCGAGCGATCGATGAAGATCGAGGTGTCGTAGGAGGTCGCGATCGCCATGCCGTCGGGCAGATCATCGGTGATCTCCGGCAGCGCCGCACGAACACCGGAGGAGACATCGAGCGGATTGGCCGTCGCCTGCTTGACGATGCCGATCGTCACCGAAGGGCGGCCGGCGAACCAGGCGGCGTTACGCTCCTCGCGCGCGCCGAGCTCGACCTTCGCGACATCGCTCAGCTTCACCGGAAATGCGCTGACATCCTTGATCACGATCTGCTGGAATTGCTCGGGCGTGGTCAGGCCGGTCTGCGACAGCACCGTGAACTCACGGTCGTTGCTCTCGATGCGGCCGGACGGGATCTCGACATTCTGCGCCCGCAGCGCCGCCTCGATCTCCTGTACGGTGATATTGTAGGCGGCCATGCGGGCCCGATCGAGCCAGATGCGCATCGCATATTGCCGTTGGCCGAGAATGCGCACTTCGGCGACGCCGGTGATGTTCTGCACCCGGTCGGCAATGAAGCGGTCGGCGAAGTCGGTCAGCTCCAGCGGGCTGTGCCGCGTGCTGGTCAGCGACAGATACATCACCGGCTGGGCGTCGGCCTCGACCTTGGCGATGATCGGCTCGTCGATCTCGTCCGGCATGCGCCCACGCACGCGGCTGACGCGGTCGCGCACGTCGGAGGCCGCGACATCCGGATCCACGTCCGGACGGAAGCGCACAGAGATGCTGCTGCGCTCCTGACGGCTGTTCGAGGTGATGATCTCGATGCCCTCGATGCCCGCGATCGAGTTCTCCAGGATCTGCGTGACCTGGGATTCGATGATCTCGGCGCTGGCGCCGCGATAGGTCGTGTTCACCGAGACGATCGGCTCGTCGATGTTCGGGTATTCGCGCACCGTCAGCCGGCCATAGGAGACGATGCCGATGAGGATGACGAGCAGGCTGAGGACGGTCGAGAGAACCGGCCGGCGGACGAAGAGCGCAAACAGGCTCATCGTGCGTCGCTCGTCTGCACCGGAGCCGGAGCATTCTTGACGGCAACGGCCGAGCCGTCACGCAGGCGCATCTGGCCGGCCGTGACGATCTGCATGGTCGGGGTCAGCCCCTTCACGATCTCGACCTTGCCCGGAAGGCGCTTGCCGAGTTCGACCGGCATGCGCTTCGCCTTGCCGTTCTCGACCACGAAGATCATCTTGCCGGTGCCATCGGGGACTACGGCAGTCTCCGGCACGACGAGCGCGTTCTCGCGCTGGTCGACGATGATGTTGATCCGCGCGAACAGGCCGGGCTTCAGGACGCCGTCGCCGTTCGGGATGGTGGCGCGCAGCCGGATCGCACGGCCGTTCACATCGACGATCGGATCGATCGCGAAGATCGTGCCGGTGAAGCCGGTGTCGGGCAGCGCATCGACCTTGAGCTGGATGGTCTGCCCGACCTTGACCCGTGTCAGGTAAATCTCGGGAACCCGGAAATCGACCTTCATCGGGTCGGTTGCGGTGAGCGTGATCAGCTCCTTGCCGACCGAGACATAGTCTCCGACGCTGACCGAACGCAGGCCGACAACCCCGGTGAAGGGCGCACTTATGGCGGTCAGAGCGCGGCGCGAGGTCGCGAGCTGCAGGCGGGCCTCGCTGGAGGCCAGTTGCGCCGTCGCCTGTTCGAGCGCGACCTGCGTGCCCGAGCCACGGTCGACCAGCGCCCGGTTGCGCTCATAGGTATCGCGCGCCAGCCGCAGATCCGCCTCGGCCAGTTTCACTTCGGCGTCGAGAATCGCCCGGTCGAGCTTGACCAGTTCCTGGCCCTTGGTGACGCGCTCACCTTCCTTGAATCCCAGTGCCACGACCCGGCCGGCGATCTCGGGAGCGATGACCACTGTTTCATTCGCGGTCAGCGTGCCCAGCGCCTGGACCTCTTCATTGACCGTTACGGCCTCCACCCGGCTGACCTCGACGGGCACGCCGGCAGCCTGCGGGTTCGCCACCGCGCGCGCTTGCGCAGGCTGCGCGCCAGCCTTGAAGCTGCGGTAGCCGTAATAGCCGCCGCCAGCGACGCCGGCGATCAGGAGGACAAGGACAAGCCGCTTCATAGGTCAGGGTGCTCCGGTATCGTCGCAAGCCCTATGGGACTGGACGATGCAGTTCAAATTACAAATCCGTAAGTGTGGTTTCATGACGGCCGCGACGGTTTAGTGAACCAACCGGCTTTTTCGCATGCAAGACCGGAACCAAGACACGAAACAAGTCCGGAATGGGCTGCTGGCGGCAGATTTCGGGGGTCTGTGGCCGAATTAAGCCTTTAGTGGAAGTCGCGAGAGCGCGGCAGCACCCTGACATTGCGCGGGTGAGTGTGCTGGCGTGGTGGCAGGCGGCTGTCGGATTGCAGGTGCTGCACCTCGTCGGCCCGCGCCAGGGTGCGGTGCAGCAGCCCGTCGGCCAGCCGCGCCAGTTCCTCCGAGCGATCCTCGATCCTGTCGACGACGAGATGGACGATGCCTTCCGGACTGCGTTGCAGCCGGCCGGCGAGCAGGACAAGTCGCGCACCCATCGCCTGCCGGCGGTAACGCTCGAAGGTCTTTGGCCAGAGCACCGCATTGGCGATGCCGGTCTCGTCCTCCAGCGTCATGAACATCACCCCCTTGGCACTGCCCGGCCGCTGGCGCACCGTGATGATGCCCGCCAGCCGGCAGCGCGTGCCATCAGATGCTGCCAGAACCTGCTCGCAGCTCAGGGCCCGCTCACGTGCGAAAAGCGGACGCAGGAACTGCATCGGATGTCCCTTCAGCGACAGGCGCAGATGCTGGTAATCCGCGATGACCTGTTCGGAGTCCCGCATACGCGGCAGCAGGGTCTCGGGCTCCTGGGCGAGTTCGGCGCTCTCGCTCGCCGCAAAAAGCGGCAGTGGCCTGTCATCCGGGAGCCTGCGCACCTCCCAGAGCGCCTCGCGCCGGCTGAGCCCGAGTGAACCGAAGGCATCGGCATCGGCCAGCGCAACGAGGGCACGCATGGGCAACCTGGCGCCCCGCGCCAGGGCCTCGACGCTGTCATAACCCTGCTCGCGCGCCGTCACGAGCGCCTCGCCAAAAGCCTTCGAGATCCCGTCGATCTGGCGCAGACCGAGCCGCATCGCGAGTGCGCCGTCCTCGCGTCGCTCCAGCGTGTTGTCATGATCGCTCAGGTTGATGTCGGCTGGCCGGATCTCGACCTTGTTGTCCTGCGCAGCGCGAATGATCTGCGCTGGCGCATAGAAACCCATGGGCTGCGAGTTCAGTAGCGCTGCGGTGAAAGCGGCGGGATGGTGATGCTTGAGCCAGGCCGAGGCATAGACCAGCAGGGCGAAGGAGGCCGCGTGGCTCTCCGGAAAACCGTATTCGCCAAAGCCCTTGATCTGATTGAAACACGCGGACGCGAAGGCGCGGTCATAGCCGCGCGCGACCATGCGCTCGACCATCATCGCCTCGAAATTCTGGATCGTGCCGACATGGCGGAAGGTCGCCATGGCACGCCGCAGACCATTGGCCTCATCCTCGGTGAACTTCGCCGCCTCGATGGCGATGCGCATGGCCTGCTCCTGGAACAGCGGCACGCCGAGCGTCTTTTTCAGAACCTGTTCCAGCTCATCGGGGGGCCCATGTTCCGGCGCGGGCCGGGGGTAGACGACCTCATCCGGATTTTTCCGCCGCCGCAGATAGGGGTGGACCATATTGCCCTGGATCGGGCCCGGCCGGACGATCGCGACCTCGATGACGAGATCGTAGAATTCCTTCGGCCTCAGTCGCGGCAGCATGTTCATCTGCGCCCGGCTCTCSACCTGGAASACSCCGAYCGMRTCGGCCYKGCAGAGCATGTCGTAGACCTCGCCATCTTTGGGTGGGATCGTCGCCAGCTCCCAGCGTTTGCCCCCGTGCAGGGCGATCAGGTCGAGCGCCTTGCGGATGCAGGTCAGCATGCCGAGCGCGAGCACATCGACCTTCATCATCCTGAGCGCGTCGATATCGTCCTTGTCCCACTCGATGAAGCTGCGGTCCTTCATGCCGCCCCAGCCGATCGGCACGCATTCATCGAGCCGCCCGCGCGTCAGCACGAAGCCGCCGACATGCTGCGAGAGATGGCGGGGAAAGCCGATCAGTTCGGTCGCCAGCGCGGCCGCGCGCGCGATCATCGGATTGGCGGGGTCGAGCCCCGCCTGCCGGACATGGTTTTCCGGCAGGCCGTCGCCCCAGCTGCCCCAGACCGTGTTGGCGAGCGCGGCCGTGACATCCTCGCTCAGGCCGAGCGCCTTGCCGACCTCGCGAATGGCGCTACGCGGCCGATAGCAGATCACCGTCGCGCAGATGCCGGCGCGCAGCCGGCCATAGCGCTCATAGATATACTGCATCACCTCCTCGCGCCGCTCATGCTCGAAATCGACATCGATATCGGGCGGCTCCTTGCGCTGTTCGGAGAGAAAGCGGGCCAGGAGCGAATTGCCCTCCATCGGGTCGACCGCGGTGACCCAGAGGCAGTAGCAGACCGCCGAATTCGCGGCCGAGCCCCGGCCCTGGCACAGGATCGGCGGCTCCTGTGCACGGGCGAAGCGCACGATATCGTGGACCGTCAGGAAGTAGCGCGCGTAATCGAGCTTCGCGATCAGTGCGAATTCCTTGTGCAGCAGGTCGCGTACCTTGCTCGGGACGCCCTCGGGATAGCGCCTGTGCGCCCCTTCCCAGGCGAGACGCTCCAGATGCTCCTGCGGAGTGCTCCCGGGAGGCACCGGCTCGTCCGGATACTCATATTGCAACTGGTCGAGCGAGAACCGGCAGCGTTCGAGGAAGCGCACCGTCTCCGCCACCATCTCCGGCGCATGCCGGAACAGGTGGGCCATCTCGCGCGGCGATTTGAGATGGCGCTCGGCATGGGCCTCCAGCATGCGCCCGGCCCGCTCGATCGAGACATGCTCGCGGATGCAGCTGACGACATCCTGCAAGGGCCGCCGCTCGGGCACATGATAGAGCACGTCGTTGACGGCAAGGCAGGGCACACCCGCCCTGGCCGCGAGCAGCGCCAGTGCATCGGCCCGGCGCCGGTCGTCGCCGCGATGCGGCATGTCGATACCCAGCCAGAGCCGACCCCGCGCAAATTCGGAAACGCTCGCGAGAGCCGTAGCGATCTCGCTCTCCGGCCGCCGTTCCGGCATCAGGATCAGCAGCATGCCCTCCGCGAATTCGCGCAGGTCGGAGAGCGTGAGGATGCATTCGCCCTTCTTCTCGACCTTCATCTTGCCGTGGGTCAGCAGGCGGCAGAGCCTGCCATAGGCGTCGCGATCCTGGGGATAGGCGAGCAGGTCGGGCGTGCCATCGGACAGGACGAGGCGGACCCCGACCGCGAATGTCAGCTTCGTTGTGGCGATACCCGCCTCGCGCATCGCCGCATGGGCCCGCACCACGCCGGCCAGAGAATTGCGGTCGGCGAGCCCGATTCCGGCAAGGTCGAGCTCGGCCGCCCGGCCAACCAGTTCCTCCGGACTCGAGGCTCCGCGCAGGAAGGAGAAGTTGGAGGTGACCGCGAGTTCGGCATAGCGCACGGCTGGTCCTCCCGGGGCAGCCTCGAGCAGGCGATTGCCATTGAGCCCGCTCACGCGAAAAGCCCGTGCATGAACCAGGGGGGATGCGCGGCCTCGCGGCCATAGAGTCCGTCGCGATAAAGCCAGAAGCGCCTCCCGCCCGGCTCTTCGACGCGAAAATAGTCGCGGGTCGGCGCGATCCTGCCCGTCGTCGCCCACCATTCGGCGGCGATCCGCTCCGGCCCCTCCGCCTTGGCGACCTCATGCAGCACGCGCCGCCAGCGGAAACGCGTCGGCGGTCCGTCCGGAATTTCGGCCAGGACCTCGATCGGCTCAGGCCGCGACAGCAGCCGGAGGGGCCGTTCCGGGACAGCGCTCGGCGCCGGCCAGTCCGGGGAAAGGCCGAGCCTTGCCAGCTCGCCATGACGCAGGGCGGGCACCGCCAGCGCCGCGCGCTCGGGATCATGGCTGTCCTGCGCCAGGAAACGCCGCACGCGATCCGGGCCGATCCGGGCCGCGATCGCATCGGCGACCTCCGTCAATGCCCGCTCGGCAGCGGCTTCGTCGGGCTCCTCCTTCCCCGCGGCGGCGAGCGTTCCCTGATCGACGGCGAAAGGCTCGGTCGCACCGGCCGAGAGCCGGATCAGGTCGAAGCCGAAGCCGGGATCGAGCGGGTCCGCCAAGGCATCCAGCTTCAGGGCGAAGAGCCGGTCGAGCGCAGCCGGATCGCGCAACGGCATCCCGGTCTCGATGCCGAGACGGCGCACGGCCCCGTCACTGCGGAAAAAGCTCGCCTCGAACAGTCTTGCGCCTTCGCCGCGCGCTTCTAGCATGCCGGCGAGACTTTCCTCCAGGCCGGCCAGGGCGGCCCGGATACCGGCCTCATGCGCCAGCGGCTCGGCAAAACGCCGCTCCGCCATACAGTTCGGCAGCGGTCGTCGCGGGGACAGCGCCTGCGGCAGGCGGCCGAGCGCCTGGTCGAGCCTGTCGAGCAGGTCGCGGCCGAAACGGGCGGCCAGCGGCGCGCGCGGCCGCGTCTCCAGATCGGCGATATGGGTGAGGCCCATGCGCGCGAGCCCGTGCTGCCGTGCCGCCTCCAGTCCAAGCGCCGCGGTCGGCAAGGGCCACAGGGCCTCGCTCTCCCCGTCCGGCGGCACGATGCCGCCGCGCCCATAGCGCGCGACACCCCAGGCGGCGCGCGCCGTCCCGGCAATGGCGGCGCGCAGCG
Organism: Allobosea sp. P4_E12; assembly: GCF_056401655.1. Classification (NCBI taxonomy): domain Bacteria; kingdom Pseudomonadati; phylum Pseudomonadota; class Alphaproteobacteria; order Hyphomicrobiales; family Alloboseaceae; genus Allobosea; species Allobosea sp. P4_E12. The sequence goes on from NZ_JBFUIY010000002.1 coordinate 301,971, forward strand.
TAAAGCCCTGTCGTTTCAGCCGAAGCAGGCAGTCGCGGCCAAGCGCGGCCTCGCCGCCAAAGAGATGGGTGCAGCCCGAGATATCGAGCAGCAATCCATCCTCACCATCGAGCGCGACCAGCGGTGTATAGCGGTCGCACCAGTCGGCAACGGCGCAGAGCAGGGCCGCATCGGCCGCCCTGTCCTCCTCGACCACGACCAGCCGCGGGATCATCGCCCGCGCATCGGCCAGCGCCATGGTCGCATGAAGGCCGAGACGTTCGGCTTCGGCATCGAGGCTCGTCAGCCGGAAGGCGCCCTTCGCCTTGCCCACCACAACAAGAGGACCAGGATCATCCGCTGGCCCGCCGGGCTGCGGGCCAGGCCTCTGCGATATTGCCCGAACGGATGCGCCCTGGCTGCGCCTGATCCGGTCGATGGGCAGGCGCGGGAACCAGAGCGACAGGAAGCGGCTCGCGGAAGCTATACGCATGACTGTCCCACTCCATCACCCACTGCCCTGTCGCCCCATGCCGGTTGCGCAGCACCGTGACCGCAAAATTCGGCCGGCCCGGCCCATGCGCTCTCATCCGTCCCTCCGAAGGCGCCGCCGAAACCGACCAGCGGATCGTCGCCGCGCTTGGAGCAGGACTGCTTCCCAGCCGCAGGAGAAAAGCCGTCGCGCCGGCATCCCGCGCCGCCAGGACGAGACGCCGGCTGGCCGTGAGATCGAGGCAGGCCGGCGCACCTTCGAGCTCGATCACCACCGCGCCGATACCCGAGCGCGGGTCATTGCCGCGCGGAAAGGCGTCGCCCGCCGCCTTCAGCACGGCAAGCGGATCGCGCCCCCGCACCGCAAGCACCCGGTCGGGATCGAGCCCGAACGCCGCAAGCCCCGGCGCATAGAGTTCGCCCCCTTCCGCGCCGGCGGAATCCTGCCGCAGCCAGACGACCGGCCGCCGCTCCAGCCGCGCGATCAGCCCGGCGACGAAGCCCGTCGCCGCTGGAGCCTGATGCGCCGCAGCCACGATCTCGTGCAGGGCATGGCGGCGCAGCGGCCCCAGCGCCGCATCGGCCGCCGCGTGGCCAAGGCTGAAGCTCGCCTCCTCGCCCAGCGAGACGGAGACGCTTTCCAAACCGGCAATGCTTCGCCGCAGCGCGGCGACGGCATGATCGCTCACGTCTTGGCACTCCAAATGTTCCTATTTTGTTCTTTATGACTCCGCCGCCTCAGACGAGTCAACAGCCTCCGTGACGCCCCGCCCCACAGCCCCCGATCCTGCTGTCACGGCCCTGTCATCTGTCGCCGATACCGGTTTGCGCACTGCAAGAGAGCATGAGCTCCGGACTGCGCCTCGCCCATGTCCGGATGTCGCCATGCTCGCTCCTCGATGGGAAGACCGTTCATGCTGCGTATCGAAGGCCTGACCAAGCGCTTCAGCGGCAAAGCCGCCGTGGACAATGTCTCGCTGTCGATCCCGAAGGGCGAAATGGTCGGCGTCATCGGCCGCTCCGGCGCAGGCAAGTCGACCCTGCTGCGCATGATCAACCGCTTGGCGGAGCCGAGTTCCGGCCGCCTGATCAGCGACGAGCGCGATGTCACCGCATTGAAGGGCGCCGAACTGCGCGCCTGGCGTCGCGACACCGCGATGATCTTCCAGCAGTTCAATCTCGTCGGCCGCCTCGACGTGCTGACCAATGTCCTGCTTGGCCGGCTCAATCACCGCTCGGCCTTCCTGACGTTGGTGAAGAGCTTCTCGCCGGACGACAAGATCCGCGCCATCGCCGCACTCGAGCGTCTCGACATGGGCCATCTGCTCGCCCAACGCGCCGAGACCCTTTCGGGCGGCCAGCAGCAGCGCGTCGCGATCGCCCGTGCCTTGGTCCAGGAGCCGAAGGTCATCCTTGCCGACGAGCCGATCGCTTCGCTCGATCCGCGCAACACCCAGGTCGTGATGGATGCGCTCTTCCGCATTAATCGCGAGGACGGCATCACCGTGATCTGCAATCTGCATGATCTCGATATCGCGGCGAAATATTGCGACCGACTGATCGGCATGGCCGCCGGCAAGGTCGTGTTCGACGACGTGCCGCAGGCGCTGACCCGCGAGATCGCGGCCGAACTCTACGGCATCGAGGCCAAGGATGCCGGCGCCGAGGCGCTCGACGCGCTCGATGCCATCGCCATCGCCGAAGCCAAGCGCGCCAAGCAGACCGCAGCCTGAGCCGGGTTCAAGCCCGGCCAGGACCACTCACGCCTGAAAAGACCACCAACAGCCTTCAACAGGAGCAAACCATGCTGACCCGTCGTCATACCCTCACGCTCGCCGCCGCCGGCCTGGCCGCGACGCTCGCCGCTCCCGCCTTCGCGCAGGACTGGAAAGCCAAGTATCCGGAGCTGATCTTCGCCATCATCCCGTCCGAGAACGCGTCTGGCGTCGTCGAGCGCTACACCCCCTTCGTCAACTACCTCGCGAAGGAACTCGGCACCAAGGTGACGCTGCGCATCGCCAACGACTATGCCGCGATCATCGAAGGCCAGCGCGCCGGCAACATCCATATCGGCATGTACGGCCCCGCCTCCTTCGCCCGCGCCCGCATGACCGGCGCCAAGGTCGATGCCTTCGCGATCGAGACCAATCTCGACGGCACCAAGGGCTACCACTCCGTCTTCTACGTGAAGAAGGACTCGCCCTATCAGAAGGTCGAGGACCTGAAGGGCAAGAATCTCGGCCTCGTCGATCCCAATTCCACCTCTGGCAACAATGTGCCGCGCTTCGTGCTCGACGGCATGAAGATCGAGCCCGAGACCTTCTTCGGCAAGGTCGTCTATACCGGCAGCCACGAGAACGCGGTCATCGCGCTCGGCCAGGGCACCGTCGACATCGCCGCCAACTGGTGGAACGACGAGCAGGAATCCAACCTGCAGCGCATGGCCCGCAAGAACATGGTCAAGGCCGACGATTTCCGGATCATCTACAAGTCCGAGCAGATCGTGAACTCGCCGATGGCCTATCTTTCCGACCTGCCGGAGCCGCTCAAGGCCTCGATCCGCGACGCCGTCCTCAACCTCGCCACCAAGGACAAGGTCGCCTTCGACAAGATCTATGAAGGCAAGCAGGGCCCGCTCGTCGCGGTCGACAACAAGGCCTACGACCCGATCATCGAACTGAACAAGTTCGTCGACGCGCTCCGCAAGAAGAAGTCTTCGTAAGCGCTTACCCGCCGACCGTCATGGCCGGGCATGTCCCGGCCGTGACGGAGTGGCGTCCCGCCGCGACTGGCGAACCCCGCGACGGAACCAACATGACCCTGACGATCGATCGCAACGACCCCGCCATTCGCGGCCATGCCGATCTCTATCGGCGCGAGATGGGCGCAAAGCGCCGCCAGGCCCTGCTCGGCGCCGCCATCTTCATCGCCTGCGTCACCCTCTCCGCGATCGGCTCGGAGGTCGATCTCGCGAAATTCGCCGCAAACGCCTGGCGTTTCCCGAAATACATCCTCGAGACCCTGCCGACCCTGCACCTCGCCACGCTCGGTGCCGATCTCAAGGAATGGTACTGGGGCCTGAACGGCTGGCTGAAACTGCTCTGGCAAACCCTGTTGATTGCCTATGTCGGCACCGTGCTGGGCGCCGTCGGCGGCTTCCTGCTCTGCTTTTCCGCCGCCGCCAATCTCGGCCGTGCCGGCTGGCTGCGCTGGGCCACCCGCCGATTCCTCGAATTCTGCCGCACCGTGCCGGAGATCGTCTTCGCGCTGATCTTCGTCATCGCCTTCGGCCTCGGCCCGCTGCCGGGCGTGCTCGCCATCGCGATCCACACCATGGGTGCGATGGGCAAGCTCTTCTCCGAGGTGGTCGAGAACATCGACATGAAGCCGGTCGACGGCCTCACCGCGACAGGCGCGGGCTGGTGGCAGACGATCCGCTTTGCCGTCGTCCCGCAGGTGCTTTCCAATTTCGCCAGCTACGCGCTGCTGCGCTTCGAGATCAATGTCCGCGGCGCCTCGATCATGGGCTTCGTCGGGGCCGGCGGCATCGGCCAGGATCTGATCGAAGCCATCCGCAAGTTCTACTTCACCGATGTCAGCGCCATCCTGCTGCTGATCATCGTCACCGTCATGCTGATCGACTACGGCACCGAGCGCCTGCGCCACGCCCTGCTCAACCTGGAGCACCGCTCATGAGCCTCGTCCTCACCGCCACCGAGCGCGCCGATCTCGTCCGTCGCCACCAAGGCGCCATCGACGGCTCGCTGAAGACACGCCTGACCACCATCGCGGTCGTTGCCGCCCTGCTCGGCCTCTTCCTCTATGGCCTGACCACACTGGAAGTCTCGTTCTGGAAGATCATCACCGGCATCGGCAATCTCGGCACATTCGTCGTGCTGATGCTGCCGCCGGATCCCGGCTCTGCGGCCCGCGCCGTGATCTTCGTGAAAGCGCTGTTCGAGACCATCGCCATCGCCTTTCTCGGCACCATCCTCGCCGCGATCCTCGCCTTCCCGCTCGGCTTCCTCGCAGCCAAGAACGTCGTCGCCAACCGCGTCATCCATTTCCTGGCGCGCCGCTCGCTCGACACCGTGCGCGGCGTCGATGCCCTGATCTGGGCCCTGATCTGGGTCAATGTCGTAGGCCTCGGCCCCTTCGCCGGCATGCTCGCAATCATGACCAGCGATCTCGGCGCCTTCGGCAAGCTCTATTCGGAAGCGATCGAATCCGCCGACCGCAAGCCCGTCGAGGGCGTGACCTCCTCCGGCGGCGGCAAGCTCCACGAGATCCGCTTCGGCCTGATCCCGCAGGTGTTGCCGGTCATCGCCAGCCAGGTGCTCTACTATATCGAGTCGAACACCCGCTCCTCGACCATCATCGGCATTGTCGGCGCCGGCGGCATCGGCCTCTATCTCGCCGAGACCATCCGCACCCTGGAATGGCAACAGGTCTCGTTCCTGATCCTGCTCGTGCTTGCCGCCGTGACCGCGATCGACTTCCTGTCCAGCAAGCTGCGCTTCGCTATCATCGGCAAAAGGGYCATCTGACGGACAGGCTCGTCATATGGCCCGGGCCTGCCCCGACCATTCGCACCTCGCCGGGAGCACGAGCGGCTGCCCTCACTCCGTGAACGGCTCGACCACCATTTCCATCCGCTCGCCGGCAAAGATGCCGTCGACCAGATGGATCGGGGTCAGGTCAGGCAGCGCGTCGACAGCCGCGGAGAGCATGACCGCGGCGCCGGGCTCGATCCTGAGCAGCAACGCCTCGCGCTCGCTGGCGAGCCGCGCCGAAAGCCGTGTCGAGAGTCGCACATAATCCGGGATGCCGCAGGCGGCGAAGGCTGCCGAGATCGACGAGCCGGCTCGGCTCAGCATCTTGTCGAAATCCGGGAAGCGCTCGGCCGAAAGGAGATGCACGCCGGTGCTCACCGGCACGCCACCGGCAAGGCTCAGCGTCTCGATCCGCCAGAGCGGCGCCCCGTCCTCCAATCGCAGCGCCGCGCAGGTTTCCGCCGCGCCCTTGACGATCTCGGCGCCCAGGATCGAGCCTGCCACGGTGATGCCGGCCGCACCAAAATTGGTCCGCATGCTGACGCGCCGGCCGATGCGATAGGGGAAGCGCGGCGCCGTGACCTGCGTCCCGCGACCGCGAGAGACGCTGACCAGCCCACGATCGGCGAGATGCCGAAAGGCCTGGCGAACCGTATGCCGGTGCACGCCATAGCGCTCAGCCAGCGCGAGCGAAGAGGGCAATGTGGCGCCCGTCTCATATTCGCCGCGCCCGATCGCCGCTTCGATCTCGTCCGCGATACGCCGCCATGCCGTGGCGGCTTCGCCGGCCTGGCTGGCTGCATGGGCATCCGTCATCAAAGCTTCATCCAAAATGTATAGACCTTTCCCCGTGACGACCTTATCGTAGTCTAGACATTAGGCCCTGACCAGAGAGCGACCTGAGATGAGCGGGACCACTCCACGACAGCAATGGCTGGCAATCCTCGCCCGAGCCTCACGCGCCGAGATCGAGAGTCTCGCCGGCGGGCTCGGCGCCCTGCCCGACCATGACGTGCTGAAGGCGCCCGAAACCGGGACCGTCATGGTCGAGGGCCGCGCCGGCGGCGCGGGACGCCGCTTCAACCTCGGCGAAGCCACCGTGACGCGCTGCGTCGTGCGCCTCGGCGACGGCACCATGGGCTTTTCCTACGCTCTCGGTCGCGATGGCCGCAAGGCGCGGCTCGCAGCCGTGATCGACGGGCTGTTGCAGGGCGAAGGCGAGGCTGGGCCGCTCCGCAGCGGCGTCGCCGAACTCGCAGATCGCCAGCAGGCGGCGCGCACCCTCGCCTCCCGCAAGGCTGCAGCCACCAAGGTCGATTTCTTCACTCTGGTCCGGGGCGCGTGATGCAGAACGACACACTCATTGGCGCCGGCCTTTCCGACCCGGTCTTCCAGTCCCAGGCCGCCTTCCGCGCCCTGCTCGCCGCCTTGTCGGAGCCAGGTCTCGTCCAGGACGTCGCAACCGGCTTTGCTGCGCCGGCAGGACTGGAACCGGCAACCGCCATCGCCCTGCTGACCCTTGCCGATTACGAGACGCCGATCTGGCTGCCGGCCGATCTGCGGGCCGGCCCCGCCGGCGCCTGGCTGCGCTTCCATTGCGGCGCGACATTGGTCGAAAGCCCTGATGAAGCCGCCTTCGCCGTGCTGAACGGCACCGATATCGCTCCGGCGCTGTCCGCCTTCAGCCCCGGCACCGACCAGTTTCCGGATCGCTCGACCAGCGTGATCGTACAATGCGCCAGCCTCGCAGGTGGCGACGCCGTGACGCTGGCCGGCCCGGGCATTGCTGACAGCCACGAGATTGCACCGAAGGGACTGCGCCCCGGCTTCTGGACCGAGGTCACGGCCAATGCCGCGCGCTACCCCCTCGGCATCGACCTTATCCTCAGCCATGGCGAGGCGATCATCGGCCTGCCGCGCTCGACGCAGATCCTGGAGGCCCGCTGATGTATGTCGCCGTCAAGGGGGGCGAGGCCGCCATCCTCGCCACACATGATCTCATCGCGGAAGCCCGCCGCGGCAACGAGGCCGTGCCCGAATTGGCCGTCGCGCAGATCCGCGAGCAGATGGGGCTCGCCTGCGCCCGCGTCATGAACGAAGGCTCGCTCTACGATCCCGATCTCGCGGCGCTGGCGCTGAAGCAGGCGCAGGGCGACGCGATCGAGGCCGCCTTCCTGATGCGGGCCTATCGCACGACCTTGCCGCGCTTCGGCTCGTCGGAGCCGGTCGACACGGCGCAGATGGCGATCCGCCGCCGCGTATCCGCCACCTACAAGGATCTGCCGGGTGGCCAGGTGCTTGGCCCGACCTATGACTACACCCACCGCCTGTTCGATTTCGCGCTGATGGATGGCGCCTCGCCTGTCGCAGTACCAGCGGCGGCGGCCGACCCGCTCGACGCCACCATGCCGCGCGTGCCCGACATTCTCGGTGCCGAAGGCCTGATGGAAGCCGAAGAGCCGCCCGAGGGCGATCCGCGTCCCTTCGACCTCACCCGCGAGCCGGTCTCCTTCCCCGCCGACCGTGATGTCCGGCTCCAGGCCATGGCGCGCGGCGATGAGGGCTTCATGCTCGGCCTCGGCTATTCCGTGCAGCGCGGATACGGCAATTCGCATCCCTTCGTCGGCGAGGTCCGGGTCGGCGAGGTCAGCGTCGAATTCGTGCCCGAGGAACTCGGCTTCGCCGTCGATCTCGGCGAGATCACGCTGACCGAATGCCAGATGGTCAACCAGTTCAACGGCACCAAGGACGTGCCGCCGCAGTTCACGCGCGGCTATGGCCTCGCCTTCGGCCATGCCGAGCGCAAGGCGATGTCGATGTCGCTGGTCGACCGTGCACTCAAGGCACGCGAGTTCGGCGAGGCGGCAGAGTATCCCGCGCAGCAGGACGAATTCGTGCTCTACCACTCCGACAATGTCGAAGCGGCCGGCTTCGTCGAGCATCTCAAGCTGCCGCATTATGTCGACTTCCAGGGTGAGCTCGAACTGATCCGCCGCATCCGCCGCGAGCGCGAGCAGCGCCTGGCGGACGAGACCCAAGAGACCCAGGTCCGAGAGACGCAAGACACCCTGCCGGAGGCCGCGGAATGACCCTGCATCAGATCGTCTCCGGCGAAGATACGAAGCCGGCTTATAATTATGCCTATCTCGACGAGCAGACCAAGCGGATGATCCGCCGCGCCCTGCTCAAGGCGGTCGCGGTGCCGGGCTATCAGGTGCCGTTCGGCTCACGCGAAATGCCGTTGGCGCGCGGCTGGGGCACGGGCGGCATCCAGATCACCGCCGCGATCATTGGCCCGGACGATGTGCTGAAGGTCATCGACCAGGGCGCGGACGACACCACCAACGCCGTCTCGATCCGCCGCTTCTTCGAGCGCACGGCCGATGCGAACACGACCGAGGCGACGGACGAGGCCACCATCATCCAGACCCGCCACCGCATCCCGGAAGCGCCGCTCAAGGCCGGGCAGATCATGGTCTACCAGGTGCCGCAGCCCGAACCCCTGCGGAAGCTCGAGCCGCGCGAGGCCGAGACCCGGAAGATGCACGCCTGGGCCGAATACGGGCTGATGCAGGTCAAGCTCTACGAGAATATCGCCCGCTTCGGCGAAGTGACGACGACCTATGACTATCCGGTCGACGTCAATGGCCGCTACGTGATGGCGCCCTCGCCGATCCCGAAATTCGACAATCCCAAGATGCATATGTCGCCCTCGCTCCAGCTCTTCGGAGCCGGCCGCGAGAAGCGCATCTATGCGGTGCCGCCCTATACCAGCGTGCGCAGCCTCGACTTCGAGGACCATCCCTTCCGCATCCAGAGCTGGAACGAGCCCTGCGGGCTCTGCGGCGCGACCGATTCCTATCTCGACGAAGTCATCACGGACGACCGCGGCGGGCGCATGTTCGTCTGCTCCGACAGCCACCATTGCGAGACGCGGCGCGCTGGCGGCCATCGCGGCGCGATGCTGGCCGACGCATCGGCGCTCCATCTCGTCGACGACAAGCAGGCCAAGGACGAGGTGTCGAAGTCATGACCCAGCATGTCTCCCCGCAGGATCTCGGCATCGATCCCGATCCGCTGCTCTCGGTCTCCGGCGTCAGCCGCTTCTACGGCGAGCGCATCGGCTGCGCCGATGTCTCCTTCGATCTCTGGCCGGGCGAGGTGCTCGGCATCGTCGGCGAATCCGGCTCGGGCAAATCCACCCTGCTGCGCTGCCTTGCCGGCATCGACGCACCGGACGAGGGCGAAGTGCTCTTTCGCGGCTCCGGCGAGCCGCTCGACATCTATTCGGTCGCCGAGCAGGATCGCCGCCGCCTGATGCGCACGGCCTGGGGCATCGTGCACCAGAACCCACGCGACGGCCTGCGCATGGACGTCTCGGCCGGCGGCAATGTCGGCGAGCGCCTGATGGACCGCGGCGACCGGCATTACGGCAAGATCCGCGAGCGCGCGCTCGACTGGCTCACCCGTGTCGAGATCGCCGAGAACCGCATCGACGATCGTCCGCGCCAGTTCTCGGGCGGCATGCAGCAGCGCCTGCAGATCGCCCGCGTATTGGTCTCGGAGCCGAAACTCGTCTTCATGGACGAGCCGACCGGCGGCCTCGACGTCTCCGTGCAGGCGCGGCTGCTCGATCTGCTGCGCGTGCTGGTCCGTGATCTCGGTCTGGCCGCCATCATCGTCACGCATGACCTCGCCGTCGCGCGCCTGCTCACCGACCGGCTGATGGTGATGAAGGACGGCCGCGTCGTCGAGCAGGGACTGACCGATCAGGTCCTGGACGACCCCCATCACGCCTACACGCAGTTGCTCACCTCGGCGGTGCTGAGCGTATGAGCGTCACAATCGCGTCACCGGAACCGCGCAAGGCATCCCGACCATGACCACGATGATTCACGTCGAGAACGTCGCCAAGACCTTTACCCTGCACAATCAGGGCGGGGTCCGGCTGCCTGTCTTCGACAATATCAATTTCAGCGTCGACGCCGGCGAGGCGCTCGTCCTGGCCGGAGCCTCCGGCGCCGGCAAGTCGAGCCTGCTGCGCATTCTCTACGGCAACTACCGGCCGAGCTCCGGCCATATCCACATCACCCATGCCGGCCGGGCCATCGACATCGTCGCGGCCGTGCCGCGTACCGTGCTCGATATCCGCCGCCGCACGCTCGGTTTCGTCTCGCAGTTCCTGCGCGTGATCCCGCGCGTTTCGGCGCTCGACATCGTCCGCGATCCGCTGCTGGCACGCGGCGTCTCCCCTGATGAGGCCAGCGCGCGCGCCAAGGCGATTCTCGCTCGGCTGAACCTGCCGGAACGCCTCTGGCACCTCGCGCCCGCCACCTTCTCCGGCGGCGAGCAGCAGCGCGTCAACATCGCCCGCTCCTTCGTCGATCCGGCGCCGATCCTGCTGATCGACGAACCGACCGCCTCGCTCGATGCCGCCAATCGCGACGTCGTGGTTGACCTGATCGGTGAGGCGCGCGCAAACGGGTCCGCCATCGTCGGGATCTTCCATGACGAGGCGGTGCGCGAGCGCGTCGCCACCCGCTATCTCGACATCACCGCATTCCGGAAGGCCGCCTGATGCAGACCGTTCTCACCAATGCCAAGCTGATCCTGGAGAACGAGGTCGTCACCGGCACGATCGCCTTCGACGCAACCGGGATCACCGCTGTCGACCAGGGCCGCTCACAATTGCCGGGCGCGATCGACATCGGCGGCGACTATGTCGCGCCCGGCCTCGTCGAGATGCATACCGACAACATGGAAAAGCACTTCATGCCCCGGCCCAAGGTGTTCTGGCCGAACGGGCTTGCAGCCGCGCTGGTCCATGACGCCCAGATGGCGGCCTCCGGGGTCACCACCGTCTATGACGCGGTCTGCGCCGGCACGCCCTTCTCGGCCAAGGATTACCGCAAGGACATCTTCGCCGACGTGATGAAGGCGCTGCGCGAAGGCAAGGCCGAAGGCGTCTTCCGCATCGACCACCGCATCCACATGCGCTGCGAACTGACCAGCCCGGACCTGATGCGCGACATCGAGCCCTATCGCGAGGACGATCTCGTCCAGCTCGTCTCGCTGATGGACCACACGCCCGGCCAGCGCCAGTGGCGCGACATTCAGCACCTGCGCACCTATGCGCTCGGCAACGGCAAGACCGAGGCCGAGTTCGAGGAGGACGTCGCCGTCCGCCAGTCCGAAGGCACGGCCAATGTGCCGAGCAACTGGAGCGCCGTGGTCGAGATGTTCCGGACGCGCGGCATCCCGATCGCAACCCATGACGACACCACGGTCGACCATGTCGAGGCCGGTGTCGCATCGGGCGCCGTGATCTCGGAATTCCCGACCACGATCGAGGCGGCGGCTGCCGCGAAACAGCGTGGACTTGCCACCATCGCCGGCGCACCGAACGTCGTGCGCGGCGGCTCGCATTCCGGCGGCGTCTCGGTCTCCGAACTGGCCGAGAAGGGCCTGCTCGACGGCCTCTCCTCGGATTATGTGCCGGCAAGCCTGCTGCAGGCGGTGCTGAAGCTGCATGCCAGCCATGGCATCGCGCTGCCCGACGCCATGGGCATGGTGACCTGGAAGGTCGCCGACATCCTCGGCCTGAAGGATCGCGGCCATCTCAAGACCGGCCTGCGCGCCGACCTGGTGCGCTTCAAGGCACTCGGTGCGACGCCGGTGATCGCCGCCGTCTGGTCGAAGGGCGAGCGCGCATTTTGAGCACGCCGCGCTACGCTCTCTATTACGCCCCCGCCGCCGACAGCGCCCTCTGGCGCTTCGGCAGCGCCGTGCTGGGCTATGACGCCGTCACCGGCGCGGATGTCCCCGCCCTCGTGCCGCCCGGCTGCGATCACAGCCAGTGGCCGACGCTGACTGAGGAGCCGCGCCGCTACGGTTTCCACGCCACGCTGAAGGCGCCCTTCGAACTGGCTGCCGGTCGCAGCGAAGGCCAGTTGCGCGCCTTCGCCCATAATTATGCGGCAGGCCTCGAGAGCGTCCGTCTCGACGGCCTGTGTCTCACTGCGCTCGGTTCCTTCATCGCGCTGACTCCTTCGGCCGAAAGCCCGGCGCTGCAGCACTTCGCCTTCGCCCTCGTCCAGGCCTTCGAGCCGTTCCGCGCTCCGCTGGCCGAGGCCGACATGGCGCGGCGGCTGAAGCACCCGCTGACCCCGGCCCAGCGCGCCTATCTCGAAGCCTATGGCTATCCCTATGTCGGCGACGCCTTCCGTTTCCACATGACGCTGACCGGCTCGCTGCCGATGGATCAGGGGGCTGCGGTGCAACTCGCCCTCAGCGACGCCTATGCACGGGCCGTTCCGCCGAAGCCCGCCGTGATCGACCGCATCGCGCTGTTCAAGCAGGACACGCGGGCAGGCCGCTTCCGCCTGCTCGACAGTTTCCCGCTGGCCTGATCAGCGATGCGGGCTGAGCGCGGTCAACACGGCGACGAACTCGCCAGCCGCCTCGGCCACGGTCCGGTCGTTCTGGATCGAAACCAGTTGCGCGCGCTCGGTCGTCAGCGGCACCTCACGGGCAAGCCGGGCACGGATATCGGCCTCGCTTTCGCGTCCACGCGCTGCCAGCCGCCTGGCAAGAACCTCGTTCGGGGCGGTGATGTTGACCACCGTCACCTGGCCGGCAAGACGCTCGGCCGCGGGAACGGCCCGGCGCGAGCCATTGGCGATGACCACCTGCCCGCTCGCGATGCCAGCCAGCGCCGCGGCCGGAATGCCGTAGCAAAGGCCATGGGCGCGCCAGCTGAGCGCGAGTGCGCCGCGCGCCTCCGTCGCGTCGAATTCAGCCTCGCTGCAGCTGTCATGGTCCTCCGCGCCGGCCATGGCCTGGCGGGTGATCAGACGGCGGACGAAGGCGAAGCGGCCATCACCTGCCAGCGCGGCACGGGCGGCCTCCATCAACGTGTCCTTGCCCGCTCCGGACGGGCCAACCACCAGCACCAGGACTCCCGATCCTGCGGCCGTCATGGCTGCAGAGGGTTCCAGCAGATCTTGAGAGGATGATGACATGGCGGGCAAGAAACTCGGACTTGAACCTGTGATCGACCCGACCGCTCATGTGCGGCAGGCGACGCTCGGGCGCTACACCGAAATCGGCGCGCGCACCTCCTTCGTCGAGTCGACGATGGGGGACTACTCCTATGTCGTGAACGACTCGAATGTCATTTACACGACAATCGGCAAATTCTGTTCGATTGCGGCCATGACCCGCATCAACCCCGGCAACCACCCGATGCAGCGGGCGAGCCAGTCGCATTTCAGCTACCGCGCCAGCGCTTATTTTGACGATGCCGAGGACGACGCGCCCTTCTTCGCCTGGCGCCGCTCGACGCCGGTGACGATCGGCCACGATGTCTGGATCGGCCATGGCGCGATCGTGCTGGCCGGCCGCTCGATCGGCACGGGCGCAGTCGTCGCCGGCGGCGCCGTCGTCACCAAGGACGTGCCAGCCTACACCATCGTCGCCGGCAACCCGGCCAGGCCGATCCGCAGGCGCTTTCCCGAAGACATCGCCGAGAGGCTGATCGCGCTATCCTGGTGGGACTGGGATCATGCCGCCTTGCGGACCGCACTCGACGATTTCCGGACGCTGCCCGTCGAAGCCTTTCTCGAGCGCTATGAAGGCCTGCGGTGAACCGCTGGCGACTGACAATCCTGCGGCATAGGACCACAGACGCTCCGTCCTGCAGGCAAGAGCCGCAATCTTCTTCGGATATTAACCAGCCATCGCCGAGTTTCGGCCGGCGTGCCGAGGGGGCTCGGCGCATCAGGCTTGAGTAAACGGCTATGGCACCATCCGACGATCTCGCCCGGCGGCGCGACTTCATGAAGCTCGGTCCGGACGCGTTGCGGCGCATCCACGATGTCGAGGACACGCTGCTGGAGGCCCTGCCGGATGCGCTCGGCGCCTTCTATGCACAGGTCCGCGCCTTCCCCGAAACCCGCGTTTTCTTCGGCAGCGACGCCCATATCGAGCACGCGAAGAGCAAGCAGCTCGGCTACTGGGATCGTATCGCCCGGGGCCAGCTCGACGAGGATTATGTCGCCGCCGTCACCACGGTTGGCAAGGTCCACGCCAGGATCGGGCTGGAGCCGCGCTGGTATATCGGCGGCTATGCCCTGCTGCTGGAGCAGCTGATCGGCAAGGTGCTCGAGGCGCGTTGGCCGAAGGGCCGCTTCGGCGGCAAGATCGAAGGCGCCGAGGACCGTGCCGCCGAGATCACCGCCATCGTCAAGGCGACTCTGCTCGACATGGACTATGCCATCTCGGTCTATCTCGAGGCTTCCGAGGCGGCCCGTCTCAAGGTCGAGGCAGAGGCCCGCGCCGTCGAACAGGCCAAGGCGGACGAGCGCGACAGGGTCGTCAGCCTGGTCAGCGAAGGCATGGCCGCGCTCGCCAAGGGCGACCTGACCTTCCGCATGGATGCGGAGATGCCGCCCGAATACGCACTGCTGCGCAGCCATTTCAATCACGCCATGGAACAGCTCGGCGAGATGGTCACGACCATCCAGGCGACGTCGGGCTCGATCGCCACCTCCTCGCAGGAGATCGCATCCGGCGCAGACGACCTGTCGCGACGCACCGAGGAACAGGCCGCGGCGCTCGAGCAGACGGCAGCGACGACCGAAGAACTCGCCGCGTCCGTCAAGACCTCGGCCCAATCTTCGCGCGAGTCGGTTGCGCTGGCCGATGACGCCGCCGCCGTCGCCCGCACCGGCGGCACCATCGTCAGCGACGCGATCGATGCCATGACCCGTATCGAGCAGGCCTCGAAGAAGATCTCGGAGATCACCACGGTGATCGACGGCATCGCCTTCCAGACCAATCTTCTCGCGCTCAACGCCGCGGTCGAAGCGGCGCGCGCTGGTGATGCCGGGCGCGGCTTTGCCGTCGTGGCAGCCGAGGTCCGGGCGCTAGCCCAGCGCTCGGCTGAGGCCGCCAAGGACATCACCGGGCTGATCGGGTCTTCCGATGCCGAGGTCGCCGAAGGCGTCCGGCTCGTCCGCCTCGCCGGCGGCACGCTGGAGAAGATCGTCGATGCCTCGATGCGCGTCTCCCGCACCGTCAACGAGATCGCGGTGGCGTCCGGCGAACAGGCCAATGGCATCGACGAGATGAGCCAGACCGTCAGCCATATGGACGAGATCACCCAGAGCAACGCGGCTCTCGCCGAACAGAGCGCAGCCTCGGCCCGGACCCTGCTCAGCCAGATCGAGCGGCTGAACCAGCTCGTCGCAGCTTTCCGCACGCAGGAGCAGCGCGCGGCGGCACGGCACCGGGCAGCCTAGGAACCCTGCCCTATCTCCGGACGAGGGCGACGAGATAGACGCTCTCGCCCGCGCCCGGGTTGAAGAAGGACGAATCCGCCGGCGGCCCGAGTTGCAGGCAGTCACCCTGCTGCAGGGTGTGGGTGACGCCGCCTTCGCGGAATTCGAGCTCGCCCTGCAGAACCCAGATCTGCTGGCGCTGGAACAGGAAGGCGGCGGCCGGATACGGCACCCGCACACCGGGCGGCAGCGTGATCTGCAGCAGCTCGAGAATATCTCCGGAGGGCGGCGAGATCGTCCGGCGAACGTAGCCGGTTTCCGGGTCCTGCCAGACCGGCTGATGGCCATGGCGGCTGATGCGGTCTTCCGAGCGCTCGGCCAGGGCCAACAGCACCGAGAGCGACAGGCCAAAAGCTCCCGACAGCCGCCCGAGCACGGTTGCCGTCGGGCTCGCATCGCCGCGCTCGATCTTGCTGATCATCGCCTTCGAGACGCCTGAACGCTCGGCGAGATCGGCCAGCGACCAGCCGCGCGTGTCCCGTTCGATCCGGATGCGGGCGGCGATGGCCTGATTGGGGTCGTCTGGGCTCTGGGAACGCATGGACTCTCGATGGTCAGCTTCTGAGGCGGATCCTAAGCTCTTCCGCGTCTCGCCCGTCCGCTCAAGAGGCTCGACCCGAAAAATGATGCCTCATGCCTGAATCGTCTTCTATAGAAGCCATAGGTATACTATAGGAGACGACAGAGCGCCTTCGGACGGTTCCGCACGGGCGCAGAAGGCCGGTGAGCGATGCATCCTGGACTCCGAACGCCCGGCGGGACCACCACCCCCTATGCCGCGAAGGCGAGCTCGCTTGCGCTCCTCCTCCTCGCCGAAACCCTGGCAATGGCGGCCTGGTTCGCCTCGGCCGCGGCGATCGTGGCGATCCGGTGGGAGCAGCCGCTCGACCCGCTGAGCGAAGTGCTGCTCACCAGTTCCGTCCAGGCCGGCTTCGTCCTCGGCACGCTCGCGAGCAGCCTGCTCGGCCTGGCCGACCGCTTCGATCCGCGCCGCCTCTTTGCTCTCTCCGGCGCGGCAGCGGCTGCGCTGACCGCTGCGCTCGCGTTGCTGCCGCCGGCCGGGCCGGTGACGATCGCCCTGCGGGTCCTGACCGGCCTGTGCATGGCAGGCATCTATCCGGTCGGCATGCGCATCGCCGCGACCTGGGCGAACAGGGACCTCGGCCTGCTGATCGGCCTCCTGGTCGGCGCCCTCGTCATCGGCTCGGCGAGCCCGCATCTGCTCGGTGCCTTCGAGGGCATAGGCTGGCGCGGCATCTATCTCGGCGCCGCCGCCTCGACGCTATGCGGCGCCGTCCTCATCCTGTTTGCCGGGCTCGGGCCCCATCTCGTCCGACGCGCCGGTCTCGCTCTCGGCCAGTTCGCCCAGGCCTGGCGCAACCCTGCGCTGCGTCTCGCCAATGCCGGCTATTGCGGCCACATGTGGGAGCTCTACGCCATGTGGGCCTGGCTCGGCGTGTTCCTGCAGCAGACCATCGCCGGCCGCGGTCCGCAGGCCGGGCACGGCGCAGCCGCAGTGCTGACCTTCTTCGCCGTCGCCTCCGGCGCGCTCGGCGCCTGGCTCGGCGGCTGGCTGGCCGACAGGCTCGGCCGCACCGCTGTCACCATCGGCGCCATGGCGCTGAGCGGCGCCTGCGCGCTTGCGATCGGCTGGCTCGCCGCAGCCCCTGTCATGCTGGCTGTCGTCGCGATCCTCTGGGGCATCTCGGCCGTGGCCGACTCCGCCCAGTTCTCGGCCAGCGTCGCCGAGCTCGCTGAGCCCTCGCTGGTCGGGACCATGATCACGGCGCAGACCTGCGCCGGCTTCCTGGTGACGCTTGTCTCGATTCACCTCGTGCCGCATTTCGTCTCGGCCTTCGGGTGGACGGCGGCCTTCTCGGTGCTGGCGCTCGGCCCCGCCGCCGGCTGCTGGGCCATGTGGCGGCTACGCCGGCTTCCCGAGGCAAGCAGGCTCGCGGGCGGGAACCGCTGAGGCCGCTTAGCCCTCCGCTGCCCGCGCCACCGCCTGGCCCAGCCGCGCGATCGCCTCGGCCGCGCCCGCCTTCAGCGTGACGTCCTGCGCCTCGGCATCCCTGGAGAGCTGCTCGCTCAGCGCCGCGAGGCTGACCTCGTTGCCGCTCGCTGCGAGCTTCAGCACCGCGTTCGCGAGAACATTCGGCCAATAGGCGGCACCGCCCTTGGCCAGCCCCTTCGCCTTGCGGCCCTCGAACTCCTTGGTGAGTTGCTCCGGCGTCTTCCTGGCCATGTCCGTCTCCGGTTCCTCTGCTGGTTTGGCCCCATGGACGAGACGGAAGCGGCGCGGTCAAGCCCGGTGGCACAACGATGGACCCCGGCGCCTCTCTTCTGGCCGGAGAAGATGCGAAGCGCCGGCCCCTTCCCACCATGCTTGACCTCGTCTCGGGCGCAGCCGCATCCGACGCATGGGCCGCCAACCTCAAAACCGTGATCGTCAGGGCCAAAATCCCTCATGGACCGTTCATTTTACGAGGAATATCCTCTTTTCCGGAGATCTGACCGGGATGGGATGCGCTCGCCCGGCCCAGGTTCCGCCGACGGGCATGCCCCGTCAGGAGGCGATGACCATGACCAAGACCAGCACTGCGCTTGCCCTCGGCCTGTTTGCGCTCGCGGGCGGCTTCGTCCTGCCGGCCGCGACACCGGCCCAGGCCCTGACCATGAAGGAATGCAGCACGAAATATAACGCCGCCAAGACCGGCAATACGCTGGGTGGCCAATCCTGGAACGACTTCCGCAAGAGCCAGTGCAGCGATGCCGCCACGCCGGCCGCCGCAACGCCGGCTGCTGCCCCGACCGCCGCACCAGCCGCCGCCCAGCCGAAGCCGCAGATGGCAGCGCCCGCCGCCGCGCCGGCTCAGGCGAAGCCGCACGCCGCCATGCCAGCCGCCATGCCAGCCGCCATGGGCAATGCTGTCTTTCCGGCCAAAATCGACCCGAAATACGCTTCCGAGACCGCCGGCAAGCAGCGTTTCAAGACCTGCAACGACCAGTACAACATCAACAAGGCCAATGGCGGCAATGGCGACCTGAAATGGATCCAGAAGGGCGGCGGCTATTACAGCAAGTGCAACACCAAGCTGAAGGGCGTCTGAGACAGGCGCAAGGCGCCCCGCTTCCCCTCTCCCTGATCTCGGGCCTGCCCGAGATCAGCTCTCGGAAGTATCGAAATCGGGAACATCCGACTTCGATACTGGAGAGGTGTCCTCGCACCGTCCCGGGAAGGAATTGCCCGGCAGTTTCTTCCCGCCTGCCGGGATTGCGCGTGCAGCAGCACCGAAGACAATCAATATAGCATTGAGAAACAAAGACTTCTCCGGAAGCGTCTCTGGCCCGCCCCTTGCGTGACGCGTGCAACCAGCCCGGAGGTTGCCATGTCGATTTCAATCTCGTCGTCCCAGCCGGCCACGTCGCTTGCCGATGCCTTCAAGACCGTTGCCAAGGTCGCCGACAAGTCCGCCGCGCAGAAGACGGCGGAAACGGATTTCCTCAAGCACGCCCAGATGACGCCGGCCGAGCGCATGCACACCGCCATGCTCGCCAAGTTCGGTCTGACCAAGGAACAGTTCGACCAGCTCGATCCCAAGGCCAAGGGCGAGATCGCCGACAAGATCCGCGACGAGATCAAGAAGCAGCTGGAAGCAAGCGGCACCATGCGGACCGGCGTGATCACCGACAAGAAGATCTGAACGGGTGCGAGCGCGTCGCGCTTTACAGCGCCACCGCCACGGCATCATCCTGCCCCTCCCCGGTCGGGAGGATGACGCCATGTGTGGACGCTTCAGCCAGGCCTTTACCTGGGAGGAGATCGTCGCCTTCAGCCAGCCGCTGACGGTGCCGACCGAGCGGGCCAATCTCCAGCCGCATTACAATCTCGCGCCGACCGACACGGTGCGGATCATCGTCAGGACGCCGCTCGGCCGCGAACTCATCCCGGCGCGCTGGGGGCTGATTCCGCCCTGGCACAAGGGCAGGCCGAACGAGGTCGGCGCCACTTTCAATGCTCGCGTCGAATCGGTCGCGACGAAGCCGACCTTCCGCTCGGCCTTCAGGAGCCGGCGCTGCATCATCCCAGCCAGCGGCTTCTTCGAATGGACCGGCCCGAAGGGCGACAAGACCCCGCATTTCATCAGCGCCGCCGACGGCGCCCTGCTCGCCTTTGCCGGGCTCTGGGAACGCTGGAAGGACCCGGAGACCGGGCAGGAAATCATCAGCTGCACGATCATCGTGCGCGATCCCGTCGCCGGCATCGCGACACTGCATGACCGCATGCCCTGCATGCTCCACCCCAGGGATTTCGACGTCTGGCTCGATGGCTCCGCCGGCGAAAAGCTGCTGACCGATCCGCCGCCGGCGCTGCGCGACTGGATCGTCGACCGCCGCGTCAACAAGAGCGGCGTCGGCGATGACGATCCCGGGACGATCACGCCGTTGGGTTAGCCGGCTCACGCGAAACCCCGGCTCTTCTGCAATGCCCTGCCTGCAGACCAGGGCGTCGGTCAGCGTCGTTGCGCCGCACGGCCGGGCGGTGCAGGAGCGGCGCAAAAGGGCCGCATGGCCCGGCCGTTCAGGACAACCATCATGCCTCTCGCCTCCCGCGCGCTTGCCGCGGCTTTCGCCTGCCTCCTCCTCTCCTCCCCGGCGTCAGCCGCGATCACCGACCCGGAGATGACCTGCGCCGCCTATCTCAGGAATGGCGGCCACAAGCCGGCTGGCCATGCCGCCAGGGACAGGACACCGGCCGATGTCGCAGCCAGGATCAGGGCGTTTTGTGCCGCCAATCCGAAGATGAAGGCGATGGATGCAGAGATGACGATGACGGGGGATTGAGCCGGGCGAGGCTCGATCGTGGCTACACGTCCAGCAGGCTTTACTCTGTCATCGCGGCTGGGCGAGCCGGCCCGGCAGTCGCCTGCCAGCCCGGCTCTGACCGGGGGGCGGACGAAACCAAGCTCACCTCGGCTGGTCCCATCAGAGCGCCGACGTTCAAGAGATTCAACACCGGCTTTCGGCGCATTGCTCAACCCAAGGGATGAACCACGCCAGCACCATAACGATGAGTCAGCTGGTTGATGCCGCACAGTGGCTATCAAATACGTGACGTGACATTTCGAGGGTGCCATTCGGGGCGGGCTTCCTGCTCCCGGCAATCCCACCGCTAGTGACTTCCTGGCCGTGGCGCGGCAACCGCTATTCTGAAATCCAATCTGTCACCATTTGATCCTTCGTTCATTGCCATTTGATTGTTCGCGCTACAATAAGCCCGCCGCTTGACTCCCCCCGCCCTGATCCCCTACCCCCATCGACGGGACACGCCGCCCCAACGCGGCGCGCCCATCTGTAAGGATGGAGACATCGATGGCGAATACTGTTCCGGCCACGCGTCCGCGCGTGCCGCATTTCTCGTCCGGCCCCTGCGCCAAGCGCCCCGGCTGGTCCCTTAAAGCCCTGTCAGATGCGGCGCTCGGCCGCTCGCACCGTGCCAAGATCGGCAAGGACAAGCTCAAGCTTGCGATCGACCTGACCCGTGAGATCCTGCAGGTGCCGGCGGATTACCGCATCGGCATCGTGCCCGCCTCCGATACCGGCGCGGTCGAGATGGCGATGTGGTCGCTGCTCGGAGCCCGCGGCGTCGACATGCTCGCCTGGGAGAGCTTTGGCGAGGGATGGGTGACCGATGTCGCCAAGCAGCTCAAGCTCAGCGATGTCCGCATCTTCAATGCGCCCTATGGCGAGCTGCCGAACCTGAAAAAGGTCGACACGAAGGACCGCGACGTCGTCTTCACCTGGAACGGCACGACGTCCGGCGTCCGCGTCATCGACGCGAGCTGGATCGCCGATGACCGCGAGGGCCTGACGATCTGCGACGCAACCTCGGCCGCCTTTGCCCAGCGCCTCGACTGGGAGAAGCTCGATGTCACGACCTTCTCCTGGCAGAAGGTTCTGGGCGGCGAAGCGGCCCATGGCATGATCGTGCTCTCACCACGCGCCGTCGAACGCCTCCTGACCTACAAGCCGGCCTGGCCGCTGCCGAAGGTTTTCCGCATGACCTCCGGCGGCAAGCTCTCCGAGGGCATTTTTGTCGGCGAGACGATCAACACGCCCTCGATGCTCGCGGTCGAGGACTATCTCGATGCGCTGCACTGGGCGAAGAAGGTCGGCGGGCTGGACGGACTGGTGAAGCGCGCCGACGGCAATGCCCGCGTGCTCGCCAAGTTCGTGCGCGAGAATGACTGGATCGATTTCCTCGCGGTGAAGCCGAAGACGCGCTCGAACACCTCGGTCTGCCTGAAGTTCACCGACCCGGCGGTGACGGCACTGCCGGCCGACGCGCAGGCGGCCTTTGCCAAGCAGGTGGTGTCGATCATCGAGAAGGCCGGCGCTGGCTTCGATCTCGGGCATTATCGCGACGCCCCTCCCGGCCTGCGGATCTGGTGCGGCGCAACCGTGCAGAGCCGCGATCTGAAGGCGCTGCTGCCCTGGATCACCTATGCCTTCAACGAGGCCAAGGCCGGGTTGAAGAAGGCGGCGTAACGCTGTCGCGCCGAGCTGCACGTCATGGTCGGGCTTGTCCCGACCATCGCCGCTTGCGACGCCGATGACGGGCCGGACGATGACAGCAGGTCGGGCCAGTCCTTTTGCCCAGACGCGGGCCTGACCCGCGCGAAGACGTGGATGGTCGCCGCAAGCGGCGGCCATGACGACCTTCTCCATTTTAGCCCGCTCTCCGCGCGGGCAACCGAGGGATTCCCATGACCGCTCCCAAAGTCCTGATTTCGGACGCTCTTTCTCCCGCCGCCGTGCAGATCTTCAAGGATCGCGGCATCGACGTGACCTTCGATCCGAGCCTCGGCAAGGACAAGGACAAGCTCGCCGCGATCATCGGCGAGTATGACGGCCTCGCCATCCGCTCGGCGACCAAGGCCACCGCCAAGCTCCTGGAGCAGGCGAAGAATCTCAAGGTCATTGGCCGCGCCGGCATCGGCGTCGACAATGTCGAGATCCCGGCGGCGACCGCGCGCGGCATCATCGTGATGAACACGCCCTTCGGCAATTCGATCACCACTGCCGAGCATGCCATCGCCATGATGTTCGCGCTCGCCCGGCAGATCCCCTCCGCCGACCTCTCGACCCAGGCCGGCAAGTGGGAGAAGAACCGCTTCATGGGCGTCGAGATCACCGCCAAGACGCTCGGCCTGATCGGCTGCGGCAATATCGGCTCGATCGTCGCCGAGCGCGGCATCGGCCTGAAGATGCGCGTCATCGCCTTCGACCCCTATCTCTCGCCGGAACGCGCCGTGCAGCTCGGCGTCGAGAAGGTCGAGCTCGACGAGTTGCTGAAGCGTGCGGATTTCATCACCCTGCACGTGCCGATGACCGAGAAGACGAAGAACATCCTCTCGGCCGAGAATCTCGCCAAGACCAAGAAGGGCGTGCGCATCATCAACTGCGCGCGCGGCGGCCTGGTCGACGAGGCAGCACTCGCCGAGCTGATCAAGTCCGGCCATGTCGCGGGCGCCGCCTTCGACGTGTTCTCGGCTGAGCCGGCCGAGACGAACCCGCTCTTCGGGCTGGAGAACGTCGTCTGCACGCCGCATCTCGGCGCCTCGACCAATGAGGCGCAGGAGAATGTCGCGCTCCAGGTCGCCGAGCAGATGTCGGACTACCTGCTCAAGGGCGCGATCACCAATGCGGTCAACTTCCCGTCGATCTCGGCCGAGGAAGCGCCGCGGATCAAGCCCTTCGTCGCGCTGGCCGAAAAGCTCGGCTCGTTCCTCGGACAGCTGACCGAAGCCGCCGTGAAGGGCATCCGCATCGAGTATGAGGGCGCGGTCGCCCAGCTCAATCTGAAGGCGATCTCGGCCGCCGCGATCACCGGCGTGCTGCGGCCCTTCCTGCCCGAGATCAACATGGTCAACGCCGCGATGATCGCCAAGGAGAAGGGCATCGTCGTCGAGGAGATGACACGCGAGGTCGCCGGCAATCTCGAGAGCGTCATCCGCATCGTCGTCGATGCCGAGGACATGCCGCGCCATGCCTCCGGCACGGTGTTCCAGGACGGCAAGCCGCGCATCGTCGAGATCCGCGACATCCAGGTCGATGCCGAGTTCGCGCCGCACATGCTCTATGTCCGCAATGCCGACAAGCCGGGCTTCATCGGTCAGTTCGGCTCGCTGCTCGGCGCGGCCGGCGTCAATGTCGCGACCTTCAGCCTTGGCCGCGACAAGCCGGGCGGGGATGCGATCTGCTATGTCGCCGTCGACGAGGCGATCTCGGACGAGCTGCTCGCCAAGATCCACGAGATCCCGATGGTGAAGCGGGCGCGCCGGCTGAAGTTCTGAAGCCGCCGGCATCGCGCCCAAACGGCGCCGCAATCCAGATCCCCTGTGGCCCCGCCACAGGGGATTTTTCATGCCGCGATTCGCCGCTCTCGCCCTCGCCTGCCTCGTTGCCACGCCAGCTCTCGCCGACTGGGACAGGGCAAAGCTCGACAGCGGCATCAAGACCATCGAACAGGATGCCAGGGGCCGCCTCGGTGTCGCGCTGATCGATCTGAAGGACCGCAAGAGCTGGTCGCATCGCGGGCAGGAGCGCTTCCCGATGCAGAGCGTCTTCAAGCTGCCGCTCGCGATCGCGGTGCTGCAGGCGGTCGAGGCCGGCAAGCTCGGGCTCGACCAGGAGATCCGCGTGAAGCGCACCGAGCTCGCGCCCTACTGGAGCCCGATGAAGAAGGGCTTCAAGGGTGAGGAACAGGGCTACACGGTCACGGATCTTCTGACCCGCTCGACCGGGGCAAGCGACAACAGCGCCGCCGACGTGCTGATGAAGCGGACCGGCGGGCCGAAGGTCGTCACGACGATGCTGAACGAGGGCGGCATCGCCGGAATTTCGGTCGATCGCTATGAGCGCGAATTCCAGCCCGAGATCGCCGGCCTGCCGGCCTTCGCCTGGGATGAGGTCATCGACGACGAAGCCTTCGAGGCCGCGATCGCGGCCATGCCGAGGGAGAAGCGGCGCCCGGCGCTGGAGAGCTATATCAAGGGCGAAGCTCGGGATTCCGCCACGCCCGAGGCCTCGATCGCCTTTCTCGAAGGCCTCGCCAGGGGCAACTGGCTGCGCGAGCCGGCGCATGACCGGCTTCTGACCGAGATCCTCTTGAAATCACCGACCGGCGCCCAGCGGGTCAGGGCCGGCCTCCCCGCTGGCGCGAGTTTCGCGCATAAGACCGGCACCGGCGACACGCTCGACGGCATCAACAGCGCCACCAACGATATCGGGATCGTCGCCCTGCCCGACGGGCGGCGTTTCGCGATCGCGGTCTATCTTGCCGGCGCGCAGGCCGATGCCACAGCGCGCGAAGCGGCGCATGCAGCCGTGGCGAAGCTCGCGGTCGAGAGCCTGAACTAAAGCATCGGCCCGAAAAGTGGAGTGCGGTTTTCGGGAAAGCGATGCAAATACAGGAGGTTAGATCATCGGACTGGATATATATGATATCCGATCCGTTGATCTAAGGGATCACGCCCTGGAGGCGCGATGTTCGGCGATCCAGATGCCGCCGAGCACCAGCGTCAGCGCCAGCCCGTGATAGAGCGCGAGTCGCTCGCCCAGGATCAGCACGGCGAGCATCGGTGCGAAGACCGGCACCAGGTTGACGAAGACGCCGGCCCGGCCAGGTCCGATCAGCTCGACCGCGCGCAGGAAGAAGAGCTGGGAGAGCAGCGACGGCCCGAGCACGACAAAGGCCAGGATCGCCCAGCCTTCGTGGGTCGGCCAGATGACGCTGCCGTTCCAGATTTCGAGCCCGAGCAGCGGCAGTGAGACGATGCCGGCGACGATCGCCATCGCCGTGAAGAAGACCAGCCCCGGCACGGCCGGACGCGAGCGGATCCCGACCGTGTAGCCGGCATAGAAGACGCAGCCGATGATCATCCAAACATCGCCCGGCACGAAACTGAAATTCGCCAGCGTCGCGAAGTCTCCGCGGCTCGCCGTCACCACGACGCCAAGCATGGTGACTGCGACGCCGATCGCCTGCATCCAGCCGATCGGCGTGCGATAGGCGATGAAGGCCCCGATCAGCACATAGACCGGGATCGAGCCCTGCAGAATCCCGATATTGATCGCGGTCGTCGAATAAGCCGCCAGGTACATCAGCGCGTTGAAGGCGGTGAAGCCAAGGGCACCGAGCATGATGATCCGCCAGCGATGCGCCAGCAGGACCGGGGCATAGTGCTTCAGCTCGCGCCGCAGCATCAACGGCAGGATCGCGCAGACGAATACCCAGCGCAGCGAGGTCAGCGCCATTGGCGAGATCTGCCCCACGGCAAGCCGGCTCGCCACGGCATTGCCGCCCCACATCAAGGTGGTGAGGATCAGGAGCAGGTAGGCGTTGCCCCAGACACGCTGCGGCAGGGAGGTGGCTGGGGACAAGGTTGCGGCCTGTGCGGGGGCGGAATGCGCTTCAATAGCCTTGTGTCCCCGTCGCATCCTATGAGATGAGGCGCAAGGCTGCCCGTCGCCCGACGCATCCCTCCCAAGAGGCGTTTGCCACCATGCTGCATGTTTCGAGACCGCTGCGCCTGCTCGTCGTCGATGGCAACACACGGGAGCAGCGCGAGAGCCATGCTGCCGGCTATGGCAGCCAACCGGGCGAAGCCTATGCCGATGTCGTGCGCTCGATCGCGCCCGAGAGCATCACCGATATCTGCCTGCCCGCCGATGCCGGCGCGAACCTGCCGGACGGTGCGGGGCTCTCGTCCTATGACGGCATCTTCCTCACCGGTTCAGCCCTGCACATCTACAACCTCGAACCGTCGGTCACGCGCCAGATCGAGCTGATGCGGGCGATCTATGCCAGCGGCACGCCCAGTTTCGGCTCCTGCTGGGGCATCCAGATGGGCGCGGTCGCCGCCGGCGGCACCGTCGTCGCCAACCCCAGGGGCCGCGAGATCGGCGTCGCCCGCAAGATCACCCTGACCGAGGCCGGGCGCTCGCATCCGCTGCTCGTCGGTCGCCCGCTCAGCTTCGATGCGCCCGCAATCCATCTCGACACCATCGCCCTGCCCCCGGCGGATACGACGGTCCTCGCCTCGAATGCCTACAGCGCCGTGCATGCAGCCGAGATCCGCCATGACGGCGGCACCTTCTGGGGCGTGCAATATCATCCCGAATTCCCGCTCGGTCAGGTCGCCTCGATCCTCGGGCGCATGGTGCCAGCCCTGATCGCGGAAGGTTTCCGCAAGGACGAAGCGGCGGCGCAGAGCTGGCTTGCCGATCTCTACGCGCTCGATGCCGAGCCGACGCGGCATGATCTCGCCTGGGCTCACGGCCTCGATGAAGAGGTTCTGGACAGCGAGCGGCGCGTGACCGAATTGCGGAATTTCATCGCACATCGCGTCAAGCCTCACATGAGCATGCGCGCCAGGGCCTGAAAGCCAGGGCACATCCGCATTCCGGCCCAATTCCGCCTTGGCCGCGCCGAATTCCGACGCGCCAATCCGCCGCACTGATTTGCCTCGGGGGGAATGCCTGATGATGAGCCGACTTGCCGCCGCCCTGATCTTCGCGCCGAGCCTTGCTAGCGCAGCCGAGATCGAACTGCCGACGCGGATCGACCGGGTCACGGTCTATCCCGACGGCGCGGTGGTGACGCGGCTCGGCAAGGCCGAATTGCTGCAGGGGGCCTCGCAGGTCGTGCTGCGTGGCCTGCCGGCGGCGGTCGATCCCGCCTCGATCCGTGTCGAAGGCAAGGGTGACGGCGCCTTCGCGATTGGCGCGGTCGATGTCCGCCCCGTTCCCGGCGATGCCAGGCAGGGCCTCGATGCGGTGATCGAGACCAAGCTCAAGGCCCTGCGCGAGCAGAAGGAGACGCTAGAAGGTCAGGTCAGCGCGATCGAAGCCAAACGCGGGACCATCGAGCGTTTCGGCCAGACGGGCCCCGACAAGCTCGGCCCCGACGGCAAGGCACTGCCGATCAGCGACTGGCCGGCCGTGTTCGACGCGATCGGCACCGCGCTGGTCAAGGTCAATGACGAGCTGCGCATCGCCCGCAGCCGCGTCTCGGATACGCAGGCTGAAATCGAGGCTCTGGAGCGCACAAGGCCACAGGCCGGCCGCGGCAATGCACCCAAGCGCGACGTCGCGATCGCGGTCGAGGCCAAGGCCCCGCTCGCAGCCGAGTTCACCGTCAGCTACCGCGTCACCAGCGCGAACTGGCTGCCGAGCTATGAGGCCAGGCTGGCGACCGGCAGCGCCGCCGCCAAGCCCGAGATCACCTTCATTCGCCGCGCGGAGCTGCGCCAGCGCACCGGCGAGGACTGGACCGACGTCGCGCTGACCCTCTCGACCACGCGCTCGGCGGGCGGCACGCGCGCACCCGAGCTCGCCCCGGTGCAGGTCGCCTTCCTCGATGCGGCGGTTCTCTATGAGAGCCGCACACGCGTCAGTGCCGCGCCGGCCCCGATGGCGGCGGCCAAGGCGAGGGCCGAAGCCGAATTCGAGGCCGCGAAGTCGCGCAAGATGGCGGATTCAGCGCGCCCGGCAGAAGTCCAGACGGCCCAGGTCGAGACCAGTACCTATCAGGCGAGCTTCATCGTGCCTGGCCGCGTCACAGTCCCCCAGGGCGCGACGTCCAAGGCCGTGGTGCTGAGCCAGGGCCAGGTCAGCCCGACGCTCCTGGCCCGCGCCACGCCGGAGCTTGAGGAGAAAGCCTATCTCGAAGCCGTCTTCCTCCACGAGGACGAGGCACCGCTGCTTCCAGGCGAGGTCCTGCTGCACCGTGACGGCGCCTATATCGGCCGCGGCCGGCTCGGGCTGGTCGCGCCCGGCGACAAGGTCGAGCTCGGCTTCGGCGCAGATGACAAGCTCAAGGTCAGCCGCGCCCCGGTGCGCCGCCGGGAGAACGAGCCGACCTGGCTTGGCCAGACGCGCACGGATCTGCGCGAATTCAGGACTGTGGTGAAGAGCCTCCACGCTCAACCGGTCAAGGTCACCGTCATGGAACGCGTGCCCTTCTCGGAGAACAGTTCGATCACGGTCGAGACCCTGCCGCAGACTACGCCGCCCACCGAGAAACAGGTCGGCGACAAGCGCGGCGTCTCGGCCTGGACCTTCGATCTCGCCCCCGGCGCGGAGAAGGAGATCAAGCTCGCCTACCGCCTGAAATGGCCGGGGGACCGCGAGGTCACGTTCGAGTCCAGGCCAATCCAGCCGGCGGACATGCCGCGCCCGCTGGCGCAGAACTGACTGGATGATCGGCGCGGATCTCGTATCCGGCCCGATGATCTAACTTTTCCCTGTTCGCATCGGCTTTCCCGAAAACCGCCATCCACTTTTCGGGCCGATGCTCGAGGGTTCAGCGCCGCACCGCCGCAGGGACGGCGCGGAAACTGATCGCCATCCGATTATAGGCGTTCATCAGGCCGATCGCGATCGTCAGATCGGCCAGTTCCTTCTCGCTGAACTGGGCAGAGGCGGCCGCAAACTCCGCATCGGGCACGGTGGTGTCGGCGACACGCGTCACGGTTTCGGCCCAGGCCAGGGCGGCCCGCTCCTGCTCGGAGAACAGGCTCGGCGCCTCGCGCCAGGCCGGCACCAGCACCAGCTTCTCGACGGCAAGGCCGCCCTTGAGCAAATCGCGCGAATGCATGTCGATGCAATAGGCGCAGCCATTGATCTGCGAGATCCTGAGATAGACCAGGTCGACCAGGGATTTGGCGAGGCCGGACTGGCCGACATGAGCATAGACTCCGCCAAGAGCCTTCATGCCGGCAGGCGAAACGCTGGTGTAATCGAGACGCTGGGTCATGGGGTCGCTCCTCACTGGTGATCGGGAGTGGTCAGCACCTCTTCGGTGCTGTCGACGATGAAGACGGCGAGCAGGCGCGCCGGCTCGGTCTTGCTGGCATTCTCGCTGATTGTGTGGTGCGCGCCCGGCACCTCGAACCAGGTCTCGCCGGTCCGGTAGACCCGGGCCGGCTGGTCATCGACCTGGCTGCGGATCGCACCCGAGAGCACATGGGCGTAGATGAAGGCCGAACCGGCATGATGGTGCGGGGTCGAGGCCGCGCCGGGCTTGTAGGTCACCTCGACGCTGACCAGGCTCTTGCCGGGAATGTTGGGAATCGCCTGCCGGAATATCGGCTTGACCGTCTCTCCGCCCGGCCTGGGCGAATGAGCCGAGGCGATGGCGGGAAGGGCGAGCGCGGCAAGCAGGGCCGCGCCGGCTGCAGAGGCTCGAAAGCTCATCTCCGTTCTCCGTTCATTTCGATGGCAGGAGAATGCGCGCCGGATGATGCATGAGAAAGCACCAAGATCGACAGAAACGGCTATACCATGATGTGATGACCGCTCCGCTCCGCATCCAGATCGACCGCAGCGCCAAGGCGCCGCTCGCCTTGCAGATTCACGCCGCCATTCGCGATGCGATCCGGGAGGGCCAGCTCGCCGGCGGGGCGCGCCTGCCGTCCTGGCGCGATCTTGCCGCGCAGCTTGGCATCGCCCGCGGAACGGTCAGGGCCGCCTATGAGAGGCTGAGCGACGAGCAGTGGATCCTGTCGCAGGGCGCCGCCGGAACGCACGTCGCGGACAGGATGCCGGTGCTGGCGGCAGCCGAGCAACCCAAAGACAGGCCGCCCTTTCCTGAGCTGTTCCCCGATTTTGAGAACGCACCGCTCGCCTTCCAGATGGGCGTTCCGGCGCAGGATGCCTTCCCCATCACCCTCTGGTCGCGGGTGATGGTGCGCGCTGCCCGGAAGGCCGCGGTCGCGCCGGTCGGTTATCCCGATCCACGCGGGCATCCGGACCTGCGTCGCGAGATCGCCGCCTATCTCGCCATCGCGCGCGGCATTCGCTGCACGCCGACCCAGGTCCTGGTAACCAACGGCTTTGCGGGTTCGCTCGGTCTCATCATCCGTACCTTACGCCTCGAGGGTCGCTCAGCCTGGTTCGAAGAACCCGGCTTTCCCCTGACGCGCAGCGCCCTCCAGCTTGCAGGAATGACGACCATTCCGGTGCCGGTCGATGGCGAGGGCTTGTCGGTCACCGAGGGCATACGGCGCGCTCCGAAGGCGGCGCTGGCCGTCGTCACCCCGGGGCAGCAGGCTCCGCTCGGGGTGACGCTGTCGCTGGCACGCCGGCTGGCTCTGCTCGACTGGGCCCGGCAAGCGGGGGCCTGGATCGTCGAGGACGATTATCTCAGCGAGTTGCAGCTCAAGGGACGCGCAGCGCCAGCGCTCGCCTCGCTCGATCAGGATGGCTGCGTCCTGCATGCGGGCAGCTTCAGCAAGACGATCAGCCCGGCGTTGCGGCTCGGCTTCCTGGTGGTTCCGGCCGCCGTCGCGGAGGCCTTCGGCACGATTGCCGCCTGTCTCGCGCCGGCTCCGTCCGCCGCGCTTCAGCATGCCGTGGCCAGCTTCCTGGCCGAGGGCCATTATCTGCGCCACCTGCGCCGCATGAAGCGGCTCTACAGCGCACGGCGCGAGTTGCTGCTCCAGCAGTTGCAGGAGACCGCAGAAGGGGCTTTCGCCATCCATGCCACCGGCGGCCTGTCCGTACGGATGGAGTTGCCGCCCGGCACTGACGATTTCGACATCGCCTTGCGCGCCCTGCCCTTCGGGATCGCGCCGGTGCCGCTCTCGCCCTGGTATGCGGAGCCGCCCGAGCGCCGCGGCCTGTTGCTGGGCATCACCAATTTGGCGGAACGGCGGATTGCGGCCGATTGCGCCAGGCTGATCGAACTCGTGCGGCTCGATGGCAGGTGATCCGCGCGCGAGTGTCAGATGGTCGCAGGATCAGGCCCGATGCGCGCAACTCCGTGCGGACACCCGCCTCTCCGGCACGCGGTCAATCTTGACCTTGCCGCAATGTTGGCCCATGAGGGCTTGCAAGGACTTGCCCCGAAACCCCGGCCTTGCGTCGGGGTTTTTCATGTGCGCGGCGCTTGCGGCAACGAGGCAGGGATACCAGTCCGATGGCGAATGTGGTGGTGGTCGGCGCCCAATGGGGTGACGAAGGCAAGGGCAAGATCGTCGACTGGCTGTCGAGCCAGGCCGATGTCGTGGTGCGCTTCCAGGGCGGTCACAATGCCGGCCATACGCTCGTCATCGACGGCGTCGTCTACAAGCTCTCGCTACTGCCGTCCGGCATCGTGCGCCCCGGCAAGCTTTCGGTCATCGGCAATGGCGTCGTGGTCGATCCCTGGCATCTCGTCGAGGAGATCGAGCGGCTGCGCGCCCAGGGCGTCGCGATCTCGCCCGAGAACCTGCGCGTCGCCGACAACGCGACCCTGATCCTGCCGCTGCACCGCGAGCTCGACCATTTCCGCGAGACCAGCAATGCCGGGCTGAAGATCGGCACGACCAAGCGTGGCATCGGCCCCGCCTATGAGGACAAGGTCGGCCGGCGTGCGATTCGCGTCATCGACCTCAAGGACCCCGCGATCCTGAAGGCCAAGATCGAGCGCCTGCTCGCCCATCACAACGCGCTGCGTCGCGGGCTCGGCATCGGCGAGGTCGATGCCTCCGAGCTGCTCGAGCAGCTGACCAAGGTCGCGCCGCAGGTCCTGCCCTATGCCGACACGGTCTGGGCGCTGCTCGATTCCGAGCGCCGCGCCGGCAAGCGCATCCTGTTCGAAGGCGCACAGGGCGCGCTGCTCGATGTCGACCACGGCACCTACCCGTTCGTGACCTCCTCCAACATCGTCGCCGGCCAGGCCGCGACCGGCTCCGGCTTGGGCCCCTCCGCGGTCGGCTATGTGCTCGGCATCGCCAAGGCCTACACGACCCGCGTCGGCGAAGGCCCCTTCCCGACCGAGCTCTTTGACGAGACCGGCGAACTGATCGGCCAGAAGGGCAAGGAATTCGGCGTCGTCACCGGGCGCAAGCGCCGCTGCGGCTGGTTCGACGCCTGCCTGGTGCGCCAGACCGTGAAGACCTCCGGCATCGACGGCATCGCGCTGACCAAGCTCGACATCCTCGACGGCTTCAAGGAGATCAAGGTCTGCATCGGCTATCGCCTCGACGGCGCCGTGCTCGAGCATCTGCCTGCCGGCCAGAGCGATCAGGCCCGCGTCGAGCCGATCTATGAGACGATCGAAGGCTGGGAAGGCTCGACCGCCAATGCCCGTTCATGGGCGGACCTGCCAGCCCAGGCGATCAAATATGTCCGCCGCATCGAGGAGCTGATCGGCGCCACTGTCGCCGTGCTCTCGACCAGCCCCGAGCGCGACGACACCATCCTCGTCCACAATCCTTTCGAGGGTTGACGGGCGAGCCCAACACGGACAATTGAGGCCAATGGCCGATTTCTATCCCATCCTGGCGCGCGCGATCGCCGGGCTGCCCGACAAGTCCCCGGAAGCGCGCCGCGCGGTCTATGACCGCGCCCGGACAGCTCTGGTCGCCCAGCTGCGGAGTCTCGACCCACCGGTCGGCGAGGCCGAGATCATGCGCGAGCGCCTGGCGCTCGACGAGGCGATGTCGCGTGTCGAGGCCGATTACGACGAGGCTGAGACCCAGCGCCCCGCCACGACGACGATCCGCCCCGCGCCGGAACCAGAGCCTGAGCCTGCTCTGCCGGCCGATATGGCCCATGAGGAGGTCGGGGCGAGCCCCGTCATCGACCCGTTCGAAAGCCGCCCGGTCGACAGCCAGGAGCCGGTCGACACGCAGCCGGTCCGCCCGCGCGTCGCTCCTCCGCGCGAACGCCGCGTCGATCCCGGTCATATCCGCACCGCCATCGTCGGCGGAGGCGTCGCGCTTGCGGTCGTCGCGATCGCGGCGACTGCCTTCTATGTCAACAAGGTCAATCCCTCCGACACGGCAGCGCAGCGCCCTCGGACCGAGGCGCAGGTCCAGCAGTCGCAGCCGGACAGCGCCGGCAAGCTGAACGACCGGGTCGGCGATGCCGGAGCGACAGGCGCAGGACCGGCCGCACGGCCTGGTGGCGCGACAGCCTCGCAAGGCAGCGAGATCGCCGTCGCCCAGCGCGCCATTCTCTACACCGAGGTGCCGGAAACCCCGCAGCAGCCGAAAGCCGTCAATGGCCGGGTCGTCTGGCGGCTCGACAGCGAGAGCGCCGGGCAGGGTCGCCCGGTCGAGACCATCGTGCGTGCGAGTGTCGAGGTACCGGATGCCGGCCTGAGCCTCGACTTCACCATCCGCCGCAATACCGACAGCGCCTTCCCGGCCTCGCATATCATTGGCCTGCGCTTCACGCGGACAGGTGATGCCACGACCGACGCGATCCGCGAGGTCGGCGTGCCGCAGCTCAAGACCGACGAGAACGAACGGGGCGCACCGCTCTCCGCCATCGCCTCCGCGCTCGGCGACAATCTCTTCGTGGCCGCGCTCTCGAATGTGCCGGTGGAAATCGACCGCAATATCGAGCTGATGCAGACGCGCAGCTGGATCGACATCCCGCTGCGTTTCGCGTCCGGACGACGCGGCATCATCACCTTCGAGAAGGGTGTCTCGGGCAGCCAGACGCTTGACGATGCCTTCGGTCGCTGGCGCTAGGCACTGAAGAAGAGACGCGGGCACCGATCGGTAAAGCCCCGGAGCGGTTCCCGGATTTCCCTTCGATCGCTCCGGGTAATCTACCCGCTTCAATCTCTCTGGATTTGCGCTGAACGACGGGAGCACGCCGGGATGGCGAACGCCTTTGAAAGCCCGTTCAAGGGCAGGCTTCTGTCGGAACAGGTGACCAACCCCAACATCATCGTCGGTCGGTACAGCTACTATTCCGGCTACTATCACGGGCATTCCTTCGACGACTGTGCCCGCTATCTGCGGCCCGACCTCGCCGATGTCGACAAGCTCATCATCGGCAGCTTCTGCTCGATCGGGACCGGCGCCTGCTTCATGATGGCCGGTAACCAGGGGCATCGGAACGACTGGGTCTCCAGCTTCCCCTTCTTCTACATGTCGGAAGAACCTGCATTCGCCAGCGCGCGCGACGCCTTCCGGCCGGCCGGCGACACCGTGGTCGGCAGCGATGTCTGGATCGGTGCGGAGGCGATGATCATGCCGGGCATCCGGATCGGCCATGGCGCCGTGATCGGCAGCCGCGCCCTCGTCACCAGGGATGTCGAGCCCTACTCGATCGTCGGCGGCAACCCGGCCAGGCCGATCCGCACGCGCTTCACCGAAGCCGACATCGCCATGCTGCTGGAGATGGCCTGGTGGGATTGGCCGCTGGAGCAGATCAGGGACGGCATGGATCTGTTCTGCTCCAACGACATCGCCGGGCTGTACCGGCGCTGGCAGGAAGCCTCAGCGTAAAGGCGCATCCCGCCTGCCCTCATCGCCAGGCCGAAGCCGCGTTTGCCGCGGGCGCCTCGACTTGAGGGCTGTCGGCGCGGCTCGCGCCGACAGCCCGAACACGCTCACGCCATATACTGCCCGCCATTGACCGCGAACGTCGCGCCGGTGGTGAAGGCACCGTGATCGGAAGCGAGGAAAGCGACCATCTGGGCGATCTCCTCGGGCTTGCCGAGCCGGCCGACGGGAATACCGGCAACAACGCGCTTCAGCGCCTCCTCCGGCATGGCAGCGACCATGTCGGTGCCGATATAGCCGGGCGTGATCGCATTGACGGTGATGCCCTTGTTGGCGTTCTCCTGGGCAAGCGCCTTGACGAAGCCGATATCGCCCGCCTTGGCCGCGGAGTAGTTCACCTGGCCCATCTGGCCCTTCTGGCCGTTGATCGACGAGATCACGATGATGCGGCCAAAGCTGCGCCCGCGCATGCCCTCGATCACCGGCCGCGTCATATTGAAGAGCGAATCGAGATTGGTGCGGATGACGGCGGACCACTGGTCCTTGGTCATCTTGTGGAAGAAACCGTCGCGGGTGATGCCGGCATTGTTGACCAGAATGTCGACCGGCCCGTTCTCCGCCTCGACGCTGGCGATGCCGGCAGTGCAGGCATCGTAATCGCCGACATCCCACTTATAGACCGGGATGCCGGTTTCCGCCTTGAACTTGGCCGCCGCCTCGTCATTGCCGGCATAGTTGGCCGCCACCTTGTAGCCTGCCGCCTGCAGGGTCCGGCTGATCGCTCCGCCGATACCCCGCGTCCCCCCCGTGACCAACGCGACCTTCGTCATCTGGTTGTCCCCTCTTCGTTTTGGTCTTTTGAGCTATTGTTCCGCGAGCTTCAGGTCGGGCGAATAGGGCCCGTCCACGTCCTTGATGATGGCCTGGCCGCAGATAACGCGCTGTTCCTTGGCGTCATAGGTCAGGGTCGGGGGGCCATAGAGCTCCCAGCCTCTGCTCAAGGCCTCCGAGACCCGATGACAGAAGGCTGCGTCATCGGGCCCCGTGAGATAGCGATAGAGCGTCGTCTGCTTCGCCATGGTGAAGGCTCAGCGTTCCACCGCCATGGCGACACCCATCCCGCCGCCGATACAGAGCGTGGCGAGCCCCTTCTTGGCGTCGCGCTTGGCCATTTCATGCAGGAGCGTGACCAGGACGCGCGCGCCGGAGGCGCCGATCGGATGGCCGATCGCGATCGCGCCGCCATTGACGTTGACGATATCGGGGTTCCAGCCGAGGTCCTTGTTGACCGCGAGCGCCTGCGCCGCGAAGGCCTCATTGGCCTCGACGAGGTCGAGATCGCCGATCTTCCAGCCGGCTTTCTCCAGTGCCTTGCGCGTCGCCGGGATCGGGCCCGTGCCCATGATGGCCGGGTCGACGCCGGCAGTGGCCCAGGAGGCGATGCGGGCGAGCGGGGTAAGACCGCGCCTGGCTGCTTCCTTAGCGGTCATCAGGACGAGAGCGGCAGCGCCGTCATTGAGGCCAGACGCGTTGCCGGCAGTCACCGTTCCGTCCTTCGAGAAGGCTGGCTTCAGCTTGGCCATGGCCTCCAGCGTCGCCCCGTGACGGGGATATTCGTCCTGATCGACGACGATATCGCCCTTGCGGGTCGAGACGGTGAAGGGAGCGATCTCGTCCTTGAGCCGGCCGGCTTTCTGCGCAGCCTCGGCCTTGTTCTGCGAGCCAACGGCGAACCTGTCCTGTTCCTCGCGGCTGATCTGCCATTTGGTCGCGACGTTCTCGGCAGTGGTGCCCATATGGTAGCCGTGGAAGGCGTCCCAGAGCCCGTCCTTAATCATCGTGTCGATGAATTTGGTGTCGCCCATCTTGGTGCCGTTACGCAGATGCGCGGCATGCTGCGACATCGACATCGATTCCTGGCCGCCGGCAACGATGATGTCGGCGTCGCCATTGACGATCTGCTGCAGGCCGATGGCGACCGCGCGCAGGCCCGAGCCGCAGAGCTGGTTGAGGCCCCAGGAGGTCGCTTCCTGCGGGATGCCGGCCTTCATCGCGGCCTGTCGGGCCGGATTCTGGCCCTGACCGGCGGTCAGGATCTGGCCCATGATGACTTCATTGACCTCACCGCCCTCGACCTTGGCGCGGGCGAGCGCCTCCTTGATCGCGGCAGCGCCGAGATCGTGTGCCGCCGTGTTGGCGAAAGCGCCGTTGAAGGCGCCGACCGCCGTGCGCGCTGCGCCGACGATTACGATGTCAGTATCGGCCATGGAGAGTTCCTCGCTGTTGTCGTGATGGCTCGCCAGGGACCGGCCACCAGGTTCGGCTCTCACCTTCGAAGGCTGTCGCGGCCGCGTCAAGCCGGCCAAGAGAGGGAGAGCGCGGATCGGGCGCCGGTGACCGTGCTGCATCGCAGCACGGGCTCGCCCCTCCCGCCGTTCCGCTTGGTAAGATTGATTCAAAAACGTTCAAAAAACTTGCAGCATGCGGCTGACAGGTTATCGTTGCCGGGAGGATCGTTCCGCTGGACCTGAAATGTCAGGCCCGGATCAACGCGATGCAGGGTATGATGGCCAGCGAAAAAGAACCGACAGTCATCAAGAAATACGCCAATCGCAGGTTGTATCACACGGGCACGAGCTCCTACGTCACCCTCGAGGATCTGGCGGGCCTGGTCCGCGGCGGAGAGGATTTCGTGGTCTACGACGCCAAGTCCGGCGAGGACATCACGCGCTCCGTGCTGGCCCAGATCATCTTCGACGAAGAAAGCAAGGACGGGCAGAATCTGCTGCCGATCACCTTCCTGCGCCAGTTGATCCGCTTCTACGGCGACAGCATGCAGGCATTGGTGCCGCGCTATCTCGAGTTCTCCATGGAGAATCTCACGAAGGACCAGAACCAGTTCCGCGACATGATGGGCAAGGCCTTTACCGGCGGCGCCTTCGGCGGCACCGGGCTGGACGCGATCCAGGCCCAGACCCGCGCCAATATGGCGATGTTCACGGAAGCCTTCCGGCTGTTCAACCCCTTTGCTGCCGCAGCAGCCTCCGGCCAGCCGAAGGGCGATGCAGCGCCAGCCGCCGGCAAGGGCGACGAACTCGGCGACCTGAAGCGGGAACTCTCCGAGATGCGCGACCGGCTGGACAAGCTCGCCAAGACGAAGTGAGCGGGCAATGCCCCAGGCCCGGGCTTGCCCCGGGCCCGTCCTGATCAAGAGTGTCTCGGGCCGATCGCTTGCCCGAGACCGCTCCCTGCCTCGGCTCAGCCCACCGCCCGATGCAGCTCTGAGGGCACCGCAGGCTGCCAGAGTTCGGCCTTGCCGACGAGATGCCCCTGCAGATAGGTCACGCCCCAATCGGTGAGCATGGTCGCCTGCAACTCGTCATCGACCCATTCGGCGACAGTGTCGACCATGAGATGGCGGGCGAGGTCGATCAGCGTGCGGACATAGAAGCGGTCATCGGTCGAACGTCGCAGGTTCTGCGTGAAGGCGCCGTCCAGCTTCAGGATGTCGATCGGGAAGGCGCGCAGATGCCGCAGCGAGGTGTGGCCGGCGCCGAAATCGTCGATCGCGATGCGTGCGCCCTGATCCTTGATCTTGCCGAGCAGGCGGGCCAGGCGGCGCGGATCCTCGATCGTCGCAGTCTCCGTGATCTCGACGATCAGCCGCCCGGCGAGGCCGCGGGATGAGCGGGTGCAGGCCAGGAAGGCGTCGAGCCATTCCGGATCGCCGAGCGAGCGCGGCGAGACGTTGATCGAGAGCGTCATGTTCGGATCGGCCGCGAGCATTTCGACGGCGAGCTCAAGCACGCGGTGATCGAAGAGCCGGACGAGCCCGCGCCGCTCGAGCAGCGGAATCAGCTCTGCCGCCGAGAAGAACAGCCCTTCCGATCCATGGCCGACCCGCAGCAGCGCTTCGTGGAAGGCAACCTCGCGCGTTCTGGCCTCCACGACGGATTGCAGCGCCAGCCGGACGCGGCGTTCGTTCAGTGCCGCGAGGGCCTGGATATCGAATCCGCTGTGGTCCGGCGCCGGCTCACGCAACTCGCGCTGACGTGCGATGACGACGGTATCGACCGCGCCCGCCTTGGCGCCGGCAAGGGCGTTCTCAGCGGCCGAGACCAGCGTACCGGCATGGCGCGAGAGATCCGGCGCGACGGCCGCCCCGACGCGCAGACGCACCAGCGCAATGCCGCGCCCGGTCTCGATCGCGGACTGTGCGACGGCCTTGATGAAGCGCCGCGCCGCCGGCTCGATCTGGTTCTGCGGACAGCCTGCGAGCAGGATGGCGAAGCGATTGCTGGAATAGCGCAGCAGATGGTCGCGTCGGCGCATCACCGAGCTCAGCCTTTCCTGGACCACGCCGATGATCTCATCGGTGGCCTCATGGCCGAAATCATCGTTGAGACGCGCGAGTTCGTCGATCGCCGCGATCAGCACGACTACCGGTCGCTCCGCCGCGAGATGCTCCTGCAGCGATGTTTCGAGGCGCTCGACCAGCGCTCCGCGGTCACAGACGTCGCGACTCTGCGCGGTAAGCTCGTCGGGCCGCACAGAGCGCTCGATGCGCAGCACGCCGCGCGCCATGGCAGGCTGACCGTCGATGCCGACGAACCAGCGGCCGGCATCCTCGATCCACATCTTGCGGCCGCCGAGATCGGCTGCGTAGCGGGTGCGGTAGATCGCACCTTCGCCATGGTCCTGTCCGCCGGTCGAGAAGATCGCGTCGTAGCGACTGCGGCCGCTACCCGGCTCCACCAGCCCGGCGAAAGCGAGACCGCGGCTCATCGCAGCTACCGGAATCGGTCCCAGAACCTCGGCGGCGTTCGGACCCCAGTTCAGCGAATCGCTGGCGATGTCCCAGCTGTAGACCACCTCGCCGATCGAGGAGAGCAGGCTGCGCGGGTCGACGATCGTTTCGTCACGGGTACTCAGGATCGATGGCGCAGGCATCGGTGCAGGGCCTTAGAGGCGCAGGCCGCGGGACACCTTTGGCGTCGTGCCGTCCTGGCCGAACGAGATCGGGAGATGTTTCGAAACGATGCAGGTTTCTGGCTTAACGCCCGGTTAAGGCCGGCCCCTGGATTGCAACTTTCCCTCCAGCGCAACCCTAGCGTTCCGGAGTGGCACATGCGGGATCAGCAATACGGGGCGAGAAGCCACCAGGCGCTTCCCGATGCATCGACGATGCTGCTGCTGCAGATCGCGGCCAGTCACGCCGAAATCGGTCCGTTCGCGCGCCGGGCGCGCGAGACGCCGCAGGTCGCGGCGCGGCGCTACGAGGCCCAGGCACAGCGCGCCGGAAGGAAGCGGCAGCGCCTGGTCGCGTGAGGCCAGGCCCTCTGCCGAGGAGCCGCATGACAGCGGTGTCCCGATGGATCATCCGGAAGCCGCACCGGAGACATCCATCGAGACGCGATCACAGATCGCTCCTCGGCAGAGGGCCTGGCAGGCGCCGGCGGAAACTGGCCAAAGAAAAAGCCGGCCTCGCGGCCGGCTCCTAGACTCGCAAGCCTACAACCGGGGCTCAGGCCTCGGTCTTGGCCTTCAGCACCTGGCGACCGCGATACATGCCGCTCTTCAGATCGACATGGTGCGGACGGCGCAGTTCGCCGGAGTTCTTGTCTTCGATATAGGTGGGCTGCTTCAGCGCGTCGGCGGAGCGGCGCATGCCGCGCTTCGACGGCGAAGTCTTTCTCTTCGGAACGGCCATTGTACTCTCCATCGTGCCGCCGTCCGGAAGCGCAGGCCGCAGAGCCACGCCACCGCCACGACGACGGATCAATCTCGTGAGGCGATGGCCATACACGCTCGCAGAGGGGATGACTAGGCCTAATCGACATCTTTCATGCCGGAAGGCACGGCGCAATCCCCAAGCGATCCGAGCTGCGCCATACGGCGCTGGATTCGCCCGCTCGCCGATTGCAGGCCGCGGCTCGGCTTGGCGGGATTGCGCAGGATCGGATTCGGCAGCGCACCGGCGAGCCGTGCAGCCTCGCCAGTGTTCAGGCGGGCGGCAGGCTTGCGGAAATGGCGTTGGGCGGCGGCTTCCGCGCCGAAAACGCCATCGCCCCACTCGGCGACGTTGAGATAGACCTCGATGATCCGCTGTTTCGGCCAAGCGAAGTCGATCACGAGCGCGAGCGGAATCTCGAGCGCCTTGCGCAGATAGGAGCGCCCCGGCCAGAGAAAGACGTTCTTAGCCGTCTGCATGGTCAGCGTCGAAGCGCCGCGGCTCGGGCCATCCTCATCATCGAGCACGGCGTTGAGCTCGATCCAGTCGACGCCAGAATGGCTGCAGAAGCGCTGGTCCTCGGCGGCGATGACGGCGCGGATCAGCGAAGGCGAAATCTGCGTGAGCGGCACCCATTGCCGTTCCACCGGCTGAAAGCTCAGCCAGCGCGCGAGCATCAGCGTCGAGGGAGCGGGCATGAACCGAAAGATCAGCAGCCCGAGCGCCAGGACAACGGCGAGCCCGATGAGGATGCGAAAACACCACCCCAATGCGCGGCCGACAATTCCTCGCCGCCGCGTTTGCTCGTGACCCGCCATGACCGCCATGCCCCCGCAACTTGACGATCCCGCCCCCATCCGGCAAGCCCCCGCCACCGTTGCGAACGCGAGATCAGCGCATGAGTTCCGCCGCAGATGACGCCCTTCCGGCCCGTCTTTCACAGACGGCCGATGCGATCGAGGCCCTCCTCGACGGTCTGCTCCAGGCTGTTCCGGGAGCGGGCGAGATCGCGCGCCCCGAACGGCTGCTCGCGGCCATGCGCCATGGCGCGCTCGGCGGTGGCAAGCGCCTGCGGCCCTTCCTGACGGTCGAGACGGCACTGCTCTTCGGGGCCAGCGAAGCGCAGGCCTTGCGAGCCGGCGCAGCCGTCGAGCTGCTGCATTGCTATTCGCTCGTCCATGACGACCTGCCTTCGATGGATGATGACGATCTGCGCCGCGGACGACCGACGGTCCACAGGGCCTTCGACGAGGCAACCGCGATCCTGGCCGGGGATGCGCTGCAGACGCTCGCCTTCGAGGTCCTTGCCGACCCAGCCACCCACGAGTCGGGTGCGGTCCGCGCGGCGCTGGTGCTTTGCCTCGCCCGGGCGTCCGGGCTCGGCGGCATGGTCGGCGGCCAGATGTTCGATCTCGCGGCGGAGGGACGCTTCGACCCGGGCTCGAACGCGTTGGCCGAGAACGAAATTCGTCGACTGCAGGCGATGAAGACGGGGGCGCTGCTGGCGGCCAGCGTCGAGATCGGTGCGCGCCTCGGCGGCGCCGATGAGGCCGCCCTTGCCGCGCTTGGGCAATACGGCCGGGCAGTCGGCGCCACCTTCCAGGTGGCCGACGACGTCCTCGACGTCGAGGCGAGCCAGGAGCAGATGGGCAAGGCCACGGCCAAGGACCAGGACAAGGGCAAGGCGACCCTGATCAGCGCGCTCGGTCTCGCCGGCGCCAAGCGCGAGCGCGACCGGCTCTGCGAGGAGGCCGTCGCGGCCGTGTCGGGTTTTGGCGAGGAGGCCGCGATGCTGCGGGCTGCGGCATGGTTCGCAGCGACGCGGCAGAACTAGGGCCCGAGCTTCGCAGCGATGACATCCACGCAGTTTTGCGTGGGGCGGCAGCATGCAGCTCCGCATTAGGCATGGACTCTGCGCCGCAGGACATGCCCACGGACGGAGGGCAGCCGCTCGCCCGGCCGACCCGGCAATTTTGACACCCACCCCACCTGGCGGGCGCAGTGCCGCGGGCAGGCCTGCTGCCCTATAAAACCCGCGAGCGATCTCTATGCACGTTTCGCCCCTGCCCGGCCTCCCCGCGCAGTGGCAGGGTATTCGACCGCTTCACCACGAAGGCTCGCATCCAGGACAGGAACTGCGAGCCAGTTGAGGAGAGGATTGTGATGAGCAAGTTCAAGTTCTTCGTCAGTGCGGCGTTTGCTGCCACGCTGCTCGCCTCGGCGCCGGCCGCACGGGCCGATATCGTCATCGGCCTCATCGCACCACTGACGGGTCCGGTCGCTGCCTATGGCGACCAGGTGCGAAACGGCGCAGAGGCGGCGATCGACGCCATCAACAAGAAGGGCGGCGTGCTCGGCGAGAAGCTGGTGCTCAAGCTTGCCGATGATGCCGGTGATCCCAAGCAGGGCGTTTCGGCCGCCAATCTGCTGGTCGGGGACAAGGTGCGCTTCGTTGTCGGCCCGGTGACGTCGGGCGTCGCGATTCCCGCGTCCGATGTCTTTGCCGAGAACGGCGTGCTGATGGTCACGCCGACAGCTACGGCGCCGTCACTCACCACCCGAGGGCTGACCAATGTTCTGCGGACATGCGGCCGCGATGATCAGCAGGCCGAGGTCGCCGCCAACTATGTCCTGAAGAATCTCAGGGACAAGCGGATTGCGGTCATCCACGACAAGGGCACCTACGGCAAAGGCCTCGCGGATGCCTTCAAGAAGGGGATCAACGCCGGCGGCCTGAACGAGGCGCTCTACCTGTCGCTGACACCGGCCGAAAAGGATCTCTCGGCCATCACCACGCGTCTCAAGGCCGCCAATATCGACCTGATCTATTTCGGCGGCTACCATCCGGAAGGTGGTCTCCTCGCCCGGCAGCTTCGCGACGCCGGGCTCAAGGCCACCATCATCGGCGGCGAGGGGCTTTCCAACACGGAGTTCTGGGCGATCGCCAATGAGACGGCGGCAGGCGCACTCTTCACCAACGCGACAGATGCGCTGAAGAACCCCGACTCCGCGGAAGCGGTCAAAGTTCTCAAGGACAAGGGTATCCCGCCGGAAGCCTTCACGCTCAATGCCTATGCCGCGGTCGAAGTGCTGAAGGCCGGCATCGAGAAAGCCGGCAAGGCCACCAATGCCGCCGCAGTCGCGACAGCGCTGAAGTCCGGAGGGCCCATCACCACCGCCATCGGCAAGCTGGCCTACGACAAGAATGGCGATCTCAGCTCGCCGGCGTTCTCGATGTTCAAATGGGAGGGCGGCAAGATCGTCGCCGTGGAATAACGAGCAGGTTCGGGCGCGAAGACGGCAAACCCGTGCCTTCTTCGCGCCACCGCCTGACTTCCTCGTTGATCCCGATGCCCCTGCCAGCTCGACGCTCTGCGCCAGGCTCTTCCAGGGCCGGGGCCGCGCGCCGAACATTGCCTGCCTCAACCCATGATTGAAGGGGAGTGGGGAGTGGAGCTGGACAATCACAACAACCTCGGACTTCGTCGGCAGCAATGCGGGAGCATCCGCCTTGCGCTCGGTTCCGTCCTCCGGCAACAATGCCTCATGATCAGGACGCCATTTGCGACGCTACTCTGCGTCACCGCACTCACAGCATGCAGCCCGACGCCAGTGCGTCAGGTTATCGTGCCGGACAGCACGCCCGAGAAGCGCATCATAAGGTCGGGCAGCGACTTCGTCCTGCCTGACGGCACGCGCGTGACACCCGACCAAAGCGGCGGTTTCCAGCTGCCCAACGGCGATTATGTCCGGCGGGATCCACGCGGCGCATTGATACTGCCCACGGGCGCGCGCTGCGTCCCGGACCCAACCGGATATGTTTGTCCCTGATCAACGGCCATCGTCGCCGGCGCGCTATCAGGAGCCAATCTGCTCCACGAGCGGCGCCGCCGGCACCTAAGGCATCGGCCCGAAAGGTGGATTGCGGTTTTCGGGAAAGCCGATGCCATCCCGGATGGTTAGATCATCGGATCGGATACGATATCTGGTCCGATGATCTAATGTCCGATGCCGAAGACAACGGCGAAGACGGGAACGGGTTGGTCGAACCCTTTCAGACTCCGCGGATCCAGCTCAGCCAGCGGCACGCTGGAACCAACCG
Organism: Allobosea sp. P4_E12; assembly: GCF_056401655.1. Taxonomy (NCBI): domain Bacteria; kingdom Pseudomonadati; phylum Pseudomonadota; class Alphaproteobacteria; order Hyphomicrobiales; family Alloboseaceae; genus Allobosea; species Allobosea sp. P4_E12. The sequence goes on from NZ_JBFUIY010000002.1 coordinate 346,460, forward strand.
CGCGGGCCGCGACGCGATCGATTAGGATCTCGGAATCCCGGGCGCTCGCGCATAAGCGCGATGCCAGGTTCGTGACGTTGCCGATCGCAGCGTAATCGAGGCGGCCTTCCGAGCCGATCCGCCCGACCGTGGCCGGCCCCATGGCCAGCCCCACGCCAAAGCCAAGCTGGTGGCCCCGGCTGCGCCATCCGACCAGAAGTTTCTGCACGCTCATTTGCATGTCGCTCGCCATGGTGACGGCGCGCAGGGCCGGGTCAGGGCAGGAAACCGGCGCGTTGACCAGGACCATCGCTCCGTCCCCGGAAAAGCCCATCAGCGTCGCCCCATGCGCGCTGACCACCGCTTCGATGGCGCCGTAGTACTCGCCGAGCACGCCCATCACGGTTTCGGGCTCAGCCTGCGCCGAGAAGGCGGTGAAGCCGCGCAAATCGCAGAAGACCACGACGACCTCGACGCGTCGTCCGTCGAGCACGCCGTCATCCCCCGTACGGTCGACGAGTTCGGCCACTTGCGGCGCGAGAAAGCGCCGGAGCCGGCTGATGCGTTCGGAGCGTTCCTGGGACACGGCCAATTCACCGGCCATCTCATTGAACCGGGTGGCTAGCCGCTCGAACTCGTCGCCCGTGCCCAGGCTGATCCGGTGGTCGAACTGCCCTGCGCCGATCTGCGCGACGCCCTCCTCCAGGAGCCGTATCGGCCCGACCATGCGCTGCGTCAGCCAATAGGCAAGCACCGCCGCAAGGGCCGTTCCCGCAATGAGCAGCACCCCGGTGCGCCAAAGTGCGGCGTTGATCCGGCGGAATGCCTCAGTCACGGGCTGCTTTACGATGACGCTCCAATCGACGCCGGGGATCGGCGCCATGGCGGCCAGCACCGTGTTTCGCGCGATATCCAGCCCGGTGATCGCTTGGCCGGGGCGCGCCAGCATGGCGGCCCGCAAGGCCTGAAGCGGTTGCGTTGCGGCTTCGTCGGCACGCAGCACCAGGCTGATATCGGGATGAGCGACAAGGCGCCCCGGCTGGTCGAGCACGAACGCCTCGCCGGTTCGCCCCACCCTTATCGCCGAGATCACATCCCAGATGAACTTGAGATTGACCTCCGCGACCGCCACTCCGACCGCCGAGCGATTGCCGGCGACCGAGACCGTCATGAATGGTTCCGAGCCGCCATAGAACGTCACCGGCCCAAACCAGACCCGCCCCGAGCGGGCTCCCGCCACCGCCGGATTCGCCGAGTGGTCCTCGCCGCTCTCGACCCTGTTCAGGCCGATGCGCGATACGAAAAGGCGTTCCTTGCCGGCAGCGTCGATGAGGCGGAGGCTGACCACGGCGGGGACCTGGCGCAGCAGGCGCAAGGCGTCGAGCCTGCGCCGCTCGTCGGTCGCCTCCGACCACGGCAATTGCACCATCCACCCAAGCTGATCGCGAATCCCTTCCATGAAATCCTGGATCTTCGCCGCCGCCCCTCGGGCTTCTGCATCGAGCAGGTCGTTCAGCCTGGCGCGCTGGTCGTGATAGCCGAACCAGGCTTCGCTCCCACCCGCGATCAGAAGCGGCAGGGCGACCGCCGCAAACAGGGCGAGAAAATACTTCCTGAACAGCGAGGTTCGTGGGACGTCGGGCGAATGGGGCACCGTGCTAGCTCACGCGCCGGCTCACCGGCCGGGTCATTCGATCACCCCGTCGGCGCTGCTCAGTAGCGAAGGCGGGAACGATAGGCCCAGAGAATTGGCGGCCTTCAGATTGATGAACATCTCGACCTTGGTCACGCGCTGGACCGGGAGTTCGGAGGGCTTTTCGCCCTTGATGATGCGGCCGGCATAGGTTCCGGCGTGACGGTGCGATTGCTCGAAATCACCGCCATAGCTCATCAGCCCGCCGGCGATCGGAAAGTCACGGGATTGGGTCACAGCCGGCACCGCGTGCTCGACTGCGAGGACGGCAAGCCGCTGACTGCGATAGGCAAAATAGGGGTCAGAGGAGAAGACGAGACCGCCCGGCCGCATCTGAGACACGGTCCTGAACATGCCGTCGAATTCCTGTTCGGTGCTGGCCGTCAGGACACGAAGCTGCAGACCAAGACTGTCCGCCGCTGCCTGGAGGTTCTTCATTTGCGAGTTCGAAGTCGGGCTGGTCGGGTTGACGGCAACGGCAAGGCTCCCGGCACCAGGAAGCAGCTCGTGCATGAACTCCAGCCGCTTGCGCGAGACCTCCACGCTGAGGCTCGACACCCCCGTGAGATTGCCTCCCGGCCGAGACAGGCTGTCGACGACGCCCAGCGCAATGGGGTCTCCTCCCATTTCAAAGACGATCGGGATCGTCGTCGTCGCCGATTTTGCCGCGAGCGCGACCTCGGCGCCGCCGGGCGCCACGATCACCGTCACCTGACGATTGACGAGATCCATCGCGAGGGCGGGCAGTTGGCGATACTGGCCCTCCGCCCACCGATACTCGATCGCGAGATTGCGCCCCTCGACAAATCCGGCTTCTGCCAGGCCCTCACGAAAGGCCCGGAGGCGGCTGGCATAGGGCCCCGGGGATTCGGAACCGAGATACCCGATGACCGGCATAGCCGGCTGTTGCGCGCGAGCCGGGAGGGTCCAGGCCATCGCTGCACCGGCGAGCGCGACGAAATCGCGCCGCCTCATTCGGCCAGCGGCCTCGGCACAGACGGAGGGCATGAAACGCAACGCCGTCTCTCCTTCCAACCAACATCGCCAGTCGGCTTGAAGCGCTCGATGTTACCTCAATCACTCGGCCGCAGCATAGCCGCGCGACCGGGGCCGCACAGCCGGTTGAGCGACATCGAGCCGCCCAACCGAACTCACCGCCGCCGGCATGGGATGGCGGCAAGTTCGCCCTCGCCTCCCTCCCCTCCGCGATGCCTGGGAAGCTAGCCGTCCGTGCGATCGGGATGCTTGATCTTATAGACGCGCGGCGTCAGCTCCTCGATTTCCCGTCCGGCCCAATCCCGCTCGCTCGCCGTCTTGATCACGTCCCGCTGCCCTTGGCGCAGCATCTCGATATCGTTTCCGATGTCGAAGTGGAGCACCTGCCCGTTGGCGACAACCTGTCGCCCATCCACGTAAACGTCCCGGATCGCACGGTCATTCGCGGAATAGACGATGCTGCGGATCGGATCGTAGTCAGGCTGCATGTAAGGGTTCGTCATGTCGACGATCGAGAAATCGGCCTTGCAGCCGATGGCCAGGCGGCCGAGATCGGGCCTGCGAATGATGTCGGCTCCGACATTGGTGGCGGCACTGAAGGCATAGGATGTCGGCGCTGCGGTGAAGCTCCCCGCAACGATGCGCCCGGCGTAACAAGCCATCCGCAACTCATCCAGCATGTTGTGCGGAAAGCTGTCGGTGCCGATGCCGACCGGAACTCCCGCATCGACATAGCGGGCGAGCGTATTCAGCGCGATGCCCCGACGCGCGAAGACGACGGGGCAATGGGCGACCTGTGCGCCGCTCCGCACAAGCCGTTCGAAGTCGTTGCCCTGCGGCCAATGCAGCCATGGATGATCGTTGAGGAAGATGCAGTGCCCGATCACGGTGTCGGGACCAAGCGCACCGATCTTGTCGAGCCATTCGATCGGCGTGCAGCCGGTGCGACGCACGATCTCCTGGAATTCGACAATGCTCTGTGCGGCATGGATCTGGATCGGCTGGCCACGCTCGCGTGCGGCTTCAAGTGCACCGAGAATCTGCCCTTCGGTGCAGGTATCGATCTGCGCGGGCCCGAAATATCCGCTGATCCGGCCACTCGGATGCTTGTTTGCTTCGTCGGCCACCTTGATAGCCTCCAGCAGCAGCCGGTCCCCGCGTTCCGTATCCAGGTCATACTCGACGGAGTGGCCATTGCTCGTACGCCAGGCCCCCGAGCGATGCATCGCCCAGAGAACGGCGCGAATACCCGTGACCTCATAATCGCCAACCCAGTCTTCGCGGGGGGCGGCGAGATCGCAGATCGTGGTCACGCCGCTCCGCAGCAGTTCCGATGTCGCCACCCGGCAGGCATGACGGGCATATTTCGGACCGATGTTGAAGACCGGCATGAACTCGTAGAGCGAGCTTTGCCCCAGGCGCTTGCTCCCCAATTCCTCGAGCATGCCCTTCCAGCCCGGCTCATGGCCAGTATGGCTGTGAATGTCGACGAAGCCGGGCATGAGCATCACGCCGCGGCCGTCATGCTCGGTATCCGCCGATCCGAGATAGCCCGGCCCAACATGGGTGATCTCATTGCCGGCGAAGGCGAAATCCGCATTCTGCAGGTAGACATGGGAAGATGTGGAAGCGTCCCACGCGACGATCCAGTCGCAGTTCCGGATAACCGTCGTCCCAACCTGCCCGTTGCCGGCCTGTCCTTTGCCGTCATTCATCCTGTGATCCCCCCTCGAATGTGTTGCGGAACGGCATTCTGCGCCGTGCCTTGCAGAAAACGCATCAGCTCACTGCGGATTCACGAAAGCCATCGCGGTCCCTTGGTCTCGCATGTTCCGGGATGGCGTCCTTCACCGGTGCCTGACGCACGCCCTGCGATTGCAGCACTCCGATGGCAGTGTTGGGAACCGGGTCCCATCGCATGACGACTGTGCTGATCAGGACACTTGAAGTTGTTTTCCAGCACAAATAGGCTCGTTACTACACGCCGGAAAAAAGGCGGGCCTAGGGGAGTGAACAATGCCGAAAATGATCAATAAAATTGCTGCGCTCGGGATCGCCGCCGCCGCACTCGCCGTATTTGCGGGTCCGGCCTCGGCACAGGCGACGCTCGATGCCGTGAAGAAGCGTGGCAAGGTCCTTTGCGGTGTTTCGCCAAGTTCCGCGGGCTACTCCTATGCTGACGACAAGGGCGTGCGTCAGGGATTCGATACGGATGTTTGTCGGGCAGTGTCCTCTGCAGTGTTCGGCGCGCCAGACAAGGTCGAATTCGTCCCGCTCAACACCAATATCCGCTTCCAGGCCCTGCAGTCCGGCGAGATCGACGTGTTGTCGCGCCAGACGACCATGACCTTCTCGCGCGACAACTCGCTCGGGCTCGATTTCGCGCCGATCGTTTTCTATGACGGCCAGGGGTTGATGGTCTCGACCAAACTCGGCGTGAAGAGCGCGTCGGAGCTTTCACAGGCAGCGATCTGCCTGCTGCCCGGCACGACGACGCTCCAGAATCTCGAGGACTATTTCAAGCCGCGGAACATCAAATACGAGGCCGTGGTCTTCGAGGACAACAATGAGTGGCGCAACGCCTTCTTCTCAGGCCGCTGCGACGTCATCACCACCGACCGCTCCGACCTTGCTTCGGTCCGCGCCGTTGCGAATGATCCCAAGCAGTTCGTCATCCTGCCCGAAACGATCTCGAAGGAGCCGCTCGCACCCGTCGTTCGCCAGAACGACAGCAACTGGAAGGACATCGTCTCCTGGTCGGTCAATACGCTGATCGCGGCTGAGGAATATGGCATCACCCAGGCCAATGTCGACGAGCAGCTGAAGAGCAAGGATCCCGAGATCCAGCGCATGCTGGGCGTCAATGGCGATCTCGGCAAGATGCTGAATCTCGACAACAAATGGGCCTATAACATCATCAAGCAGAACGGCAATTACGGCGAAATCTTCGAGCGCAGCCTCGGCGAGAAGACCGCGCTTGGCCTGAGCCGTGGCCCCAACCAGCTCTGGAACAAGGGCGGCCTGCTCTATTCGCCACCGTTCCGGTGATCACAGCCAACGTGCGTTCCCTCGATTGAACTGAGACCGCCGGCAGCGCCCTGTTGCCGGCGGCACTCCAGACCGGAACAGCTCGATGGCTTCCTCTGCATCCAGTCCGGTGCGGCTGCTCTATGACGTGCGCGTGCGCGCCGTGCTCTATCAGGTCGTCGCCGTTGCGCTCGTCGTCGGTGTCGGGCTCTATCTGTTCGGCAATGTCTCGCGCAAGTTGGCGGAACAGAACATTGCGACCGGATTTGACTATCTCTCGCGCCCGGCCGGCTTCGTCATCAGCCAGTCCTTCATCCGCTATGATTCCGGCGATACCTACGCGCGCGCCCTGCTCGTCGGCATCTTCAACACGATCTGGGTGTCGATATTCGCGGTCACCGTTTCGACGCTGCTCGGTCTGATCGTCGGGATAGCCCGGCTCTCGCGCAATCCACTTCTGGCCTTTCTGGCACTGATCTATGTCGAGGCGCTGCGCAATGTGCCGCTGCTTCTCTATCTCTTCCTCTGGTATGCACTCATCGTCGCGGTCTTCCCGCCTGTCCGCGAAGCCTGGCAGCCATTGCCCGAGGTCTTCCTCAGCAATGGCGGGCTGATCGTTCCGTCACTGCGTTGGTCTTCCGCGCATACCGGCGTCCTCGCGGCGGTGATCGCCGGTATCGTACTGGCATTCTTCGTGGCATCCAGGCTGCGCAGCAAGCGCGTCGCCTCCGGACAGAACCAGACGGGATGGCCGATCATCGTCGCCGCCCTTCTTGGTCCTCCACTGCTCGCGATCCTGCTGCTGCAGCCTGATTTCGTGATCAACTGGCCGGAGAAGGGCCGGTTCCGCATCACCGGCGGTGTTCAGGTCACCCCGGAATTCACCGCATTGCTGGTCGGGCTCGGCCTCTCCGCCTCGGCCGGAATCGCGGAGATCGTGCGCGCCGGCATCCTTTCGGTCGGGCGCGGCCAATGGGAAGCGGCGCGCGCCGTGGGTTTGCATGACCGTCAGACCATGCGGCTCGTCGTGCTGCCGCAAGCGCTACGCGTGATCGTGCCCCCGCTGACCAGTTCCTATCTGTCGACGTTCAAGAACTCATCGCTCGCCATTGCCATCGGCTACCCCGATCTCGTGATGGTTTCCAACACCACGATGAACCAGACGGGACAAGCGATCGAGGGCATCGCCATCTTCATGCTGGTCTATCTCAGCATGTCGATCACGATCTCCCTGTTCATGAACTGGTACAACGCCCGCGTCGCCCTGGTGGAGCGCTGAGATGGTCAGCGCCGCCGAAATGGAAACACTCAACCTCGCGCGGGCGGACCTGCCGCCGCCGCGCGGACGCGAATTGACCGCCCGGTTGAAGCCCTTTCTGGGCACGCCGATCAATGCCGTCATCACACTGGCCTGCCTGTGGCTGATCTATCGCCTGGTCACGGGAGCCTGGGGCTGGCTCGTGACGCGCGCGGTGCTCGAAGGCGGGCCGCAGGCGTGCAAGGTCGGGGCCGGGGCTTGCTGGCCGTTCCTGGCGGCGAAGCTGCGCTTCATGATCTTCGGCTTCTACCCCTACGACGAACATTGGCGGCCGGCCTTCGCCGTGATCCTGTTTCTCGGCGCCATGATCGTTTCGATGATTCCGCGCTTCTGGTCGCGGCGACTGCTTTGGCTCTGGCTGGCCGTGCCGGTGATCTGCGGCGTGCTGATGTATGGCGGCGTGTTCGGCCTGCCTGTCGTCAGCACCACGAACTGGGGTGGCCTGCCGCTCTCCTTCATGCTGTCTTCGGTGGGCCTGGCGTTCGGTTTCCCACTGGGTGTCGTTCTGGCGTTGGCACGCAGCTCGAAGCTGCCGGCGATTCAGGTCATCGCCATCATCTTCATCGAGGTCGTCCGCGGCGTGCCGCTGGTTTCGATCCTGTTCATGGCCTCGGTGATGCTGCCGTTGTTCATGCCGGACGGGCTCACGGTCGACAAACTGCTGCGGGCACAGGTCGCGATCATCATCTTCGCCGGAGCCTATATCGCGGAGACCGTCAGAGGCGGGTTACAGGCGGTCTCGAAGGGCCAGCACGAAGCCGCTGCGGCGCTCGGGCTCGGCTACTGGCTGTCGATGCGCAAGATCATCCTGCCGCAGGCGCTGAAGATCGTGATTCCGCCGCTCGTCAATATCTTCATCGGCTTCTTCCAGGACACCACGCTGGTCACCATCATCGGCCTCCTCGACTTTCTCGATACGGTCCGCGCCTCGCTGCGCGACCCGAACTGGCAGGGTATCGCCGTAATCGAGGGATATGTGTTTGCCGCTCTGGTCTACGCCCTGTTCAGCTATGGCATGGGGTCCTATAGCCGGTTCCTTGAGCGTCGACTCAAGACCGATCACGATCGCAGTCCGGCCCACTGACCGGACTGCCTCGCTCCTCCTGCGACAAGAGCCTTGCTGGGCATCATGCTGACCTATCCCGATACCTTCTATGCCCGCACCGCCGCGACGACGAACAAGAGGGCCCCGCTGCAGGGCCGCATCGAGGTCGATACCTGTATCATTGGCGGCGGGCTCGCCGGGCTCACCTGCGCCTATGAATTGGCCCGGGCCGGACGCTCGGTCGCGGTGCTGGAAGCCGAGGCGGTCGGCTGGGGCGCATCGGGGCGCAATGGCGGCTTCGTCAGCCCCGGCTATGCCCGCAGCCATTCTTCGATCGCAAGCGCCATTGGTGAGACTAAGGCGAACGAACTCCATGGCCTCTCGATCGAGGGCATGCGCATCGTTTCCGACAACATTCGCGACCTCGCCATCGCCGGTGCCGATCCCCGGCCGGGCAGGATCAGCGTCGTGCGCTATGACAGTGGCGACAGTCTCGCTCGGGCTCGCGACCAGTTGGCGCGAGATCACGGCTACACCGTCGACTTCTGGCCGACCGAGCAGGTTCGCGAGGTGCTTCGTTCGCCGAAGTACCACCAGGCCCTGTTTGATCCCCATTCCTTCCACATCCATCCGCTGAACTACGCACGCGCCCTGGCAGACGCCATCGAAGCGTTGGGAGGGCGAATCATCGAGGGATCGCGCGTTGTCTCGGCCGAGCTCTCCGGTCCCGAGAAACGCCTGGTCACCGCATCGGGAGAGCTGCGCGCCCGGCAGGTCGTGATCGCCTGCGGCGGCTATACCGACAACCTCGTGCCAAAGCTGCGCTCGAGCCAGTTGCCGATCGCGACCTATGTGCTGACGACCGAGGCAGCGCCGGAGCTGATCGCCAAGGCCATCGGGACGCGCGCCGCGATCAGCGATGACCGTCGTGCCGGGGATTATTATCGCATCGTCGAGGACGGCCAGCGCCTGCTGTGGGGCGGCCGCATCACCACCCGCACCAGCGAGCCGCGCGATCTCGCCGCCCTGTTGCGCCGGACCATGATCTCGACCTATCCCGAGCTCGAAGCACTGAAGGTCGAGATCGCGTGGTCGGGCCTGATGTCCTATGCGCGACATCTGATGCCGCAGATTGGCCAGCTCAGCCCGAATGTCTGGCACTGCCTCGGCTTTGGCGGACATGGGCTCAACACCACCGCAATCGGTGGCCGCGTCATTGCCGAGGCCATTCTCGGAACCAGCGAACGCCATCGCCTGTTCGCCCCCTTCGGCCTCGTCTGGAACGGCGGCGTATTCGGCACTGTCGCTGTCCAGGCGACCTATTGGCGCTATCAGATGATGGACTGGCTGCGCGAGCGCTGAGCGCGAGCGAGCTCATCCCCGGTCGCAAGCGACAGTTTTAGCGGGGGCAAGCACAGAGCTCGCAAGAATTGTGCGGCCGGAGCGCAGGCTCAACTGTATCCGGCCCCACAGAATAGGCAGCTCGAAGCAAGCGCAGACCGCTTCTTTACGGCCCGGGCTGCGCGTCATACGCTCGGCGCGCCGGGGAGCCGTACATGACCTATTCGCAAGCGGGCGTGGGATACAGGATTCGTCGTTTGGGCCGGGGCTCGCTCCTGTCGCCTCGCATGCGTTACGCGGCAATCGTCGCTGCAATCATGGCCGCTGCGCTTGCGGGCGCCTGCGCCTCGCGGCCCGAAACGGGGTTCCTGGCCCCCGTTGCAGCAGTCGAGGCCGGGTCGACCTCTCACACCATACTGGTCGCCACCACCCGCCAGCGCGACGAGCGGCCAGGGACGCTCTTCAACGGCGAGCGTGCCATGCCGCTCGATTTCGCCAAGATCGAGGTCTCGGTTCCGCCAACGCACACACCTGGCGAAATCGAATGGGCCTCGACGGCTCCAGGCGATCCGAAGGCCAATTTCGTCGTGCGCCAGGCCGGCTACCTCGACGGAGAGCAGGCCTTCATCAGGGCGCTCAACGCCCAGCTCGCCTTGCGCCCACGCGGGAGCCGCAACGTTGTGCTCTTCATCCATGGCTACAACACCATGTTCGCGGAAGGGCTCTACCGCTTCGCCCAGGTCATGCACGATTCCCAGGCCCCCGCCGTACCGGTGTTGTTCACCTGGGCATCGCGGGGGGCGCTGACACAATATGTCTATGACTCGAACAGCGCGACGGCAGCGCGCGACAACCTCGAACGGACGATCCGGCTGCTCCTGGCCAGCAACGCTGAAAAGGTCAATATCCTGGCCCATTCCATGGGCAACTGGGTGACTGTCGAAGCCCTGCGCCAGATCAAGATCTCAGGCGGGCTCGCCGGCGCCGAGAAGATCGATATTGTCATTCTGGCGGCGCCCGATATCGACATCGACGTCTTCAAGACGCAGATGCGGCGCTTCGGAAAACCAAAGAAGCCGTTCTTCATCGTGTTGTCCAAGGACGACAAGGCGCTGGGTGCATCGAGTTTCATCGCAGGAGGCCAGGGCCGCGTCGGAGATGCCCAGAATGCGGAGGAGCTGGCGCAGCTTGGCGCCGTTGTCCTCGACATGACCGACGTCAAGGCCACCGATTCGAGCAATCACGGCAAGTTCGCGCAATTGGCGGAGATCGCGCCTCAATTGAAGAGCACGCTGGAGCGCGGTGTCGGCAGGCAGGCCCGCGCGTCGGAGAATGCGCGTGAGGCTCTGGGCGACTCGCTGGAAGCGATCGTCTCGGTGCCCCTCAAGATCCTGGGCGCACCGATCAAGATCATAACCGGACGGTAAGCCCGCAGCGCCAGAAGACCTGTTCGACGCGGCCGCGGGATCAGCGCGCCACGGCTTGCGAGCATGCAAGCCGCTTTCCTCACGTCGGTTGAGCGCTGCGATCAATGGGCAGCAAGCCGTCGATCTGATAACGCCAGCAGCGTCCCGCCCCCAAGCAGCTTTCCCGCCGATGACCTCTCGCACCGCGACCTTCACCGGATTTGGCGCCATCCTGCTCTGGTCGACGCTGGCTCTGTTCACGGCCATGTCCGGTCGCGTACCGCCGTTCCAGCTCGTCGGCATGACGTTTGCCATCGGCGGCATGCTGATCCTCTGCATCACCGCCGCACGTGGGCAACTGCGCAGGGTTCGGCCGACCTGGGGCTCTTTCGCGCTTGGCCTCTACGGCCCCTTCGGCGACACCGCGCTCTACTATGCCGCGGTCAAGACCGCGCCGGCGGCCGAGGCCAATCTGATCCACTATCTCTGGCCGTTGCTGATCGTGCTCTTCGCAGCGCTGCTGCCGGGCGGCACCCTGAAGCTCCGGCATCTGATCGGGGCGCTGATCGGGCTCGCCGCGACGGCGCTGCTGATCTCGGGCGGGCTCGGCGCAGGCGGCGGGCTCTCGCTCGGACACGGACTTGCCGCGCTTGGCGCCTTCGTCTGGGCGAGCTACTCGGTTCTGTCGCGCCGGTTTGCCGAGGTGCCGTCCGAGAGCCTCGGCGTCACCCTGCTTGGCTGCGCTGTGGCCGCCCTTGCGTGCCACGCGGCCTTCGAGACGACCCTCTGGGAGCTGACGACAGTTGAATGGGCCGGCGCGCTCGGGCTCGGCCTCGGCTCGATCGGGCTGGCCTTCATCTGCTGGGATATCGGCATGAAGCGCGGCGACGTCGCCTTCCTCGGTGTGGCCTCCTATGCCGCACCGGTGCTCTCCACGCTCATCCTCGTGATCGCGGGCTATGCGGCCGCGAGCTGGCTGCTCGCGGCGTCCTGCGCGCTGATCGTGGCCGGGGCGCTGGTCGCGAGCTCCCGCAAGGCCTGAAAGCGCTCAGTTCCGCCGGAGCAACCGCTCGAGATAGTCGAGCTCTTCGAGGGGCCGCGACGGATCGCCGAGCCGACGCCGGAGCTCTTCGAGGATGCGCCGCGCCCGCTGCGTCGCACTTTCATCGGCCCCGGGCACGCGCACGCGGCCATCGGCCCAGTCGCGCTGACGCTGCGGCCGGCCGAGCGGATCGTCACGGCCTCGCTGCTGTGCAGAAGGCCGGCCGGCTGGTTGGCCATCCGGCTCGCCGAAGGCGCCTTCCGTACCGTCGCCGTCACCGGGCTGCCCCTGCATTTGCTGGGCAAGGTTCTGCCCGCCACGGCGCAAGGCATCGAGCGCCTTGCCTTGCGATTCGAGCGCACCCTCGCCCTGCCCCTGGCCGAGCTGGCCTTCGGCCTCGCGCATTGCGTCCTCGGCCTCGCCCAGCTCGCCGGACTCCGGGGCGCCCATGCCGCGCATCCGCCGCTGCAGATCCTGCAGGCGCTCGCGCAGAGCCTGCTGGCGCTGTGACAGCCCCTGCCCTTGGCCCTGCTGCTGACCCTCGGCTCCCTGCTGCCCGTCCTCGCCCTCGCCGTCTTCGCCCTCCTGGCCGGGCTGCTGCTGTCCACGCTGCCCGCGCTGGCCCTGTTGGCCCTGCTGACGCTGTCCTTGGCCAGGGCGCGCCTGCTGTTGGCCAGGGCGTCGGCCCTGCTGCGCCCGGTTCTGACGCTGCTGTTCCTGCTGATAGGTTTCGTCGCGGAGGTTCTGCTGGTCGCGGGTCATCCGGTCGAGATCGCCGAGTGCCTGGTTCATCTCGCGCTGCCGCGGATCCTGCTGGCCGGGCCGCGCCATCTGGAGATTGTTGAGGAGATTGTTCAGCTCCTCCATCAGCCGCTGAGCCTCGGCCATGTCGCCGCGCCGGGAAAGCTCTTCGATCCGGTTCAGCATGTTCTGCAGGTCTCGCGGCGTCACTGAGCGGAAATTCTCCGGCAGTTGCGCCTGGTTCTGGTCGCCATTCTGCTGCTGGCGCTGCATTTGCTGGGCGAGCTCGCGCATGAACTTGTCGAGCGCCCGCCGCATATCTTCGGTCAGCTTGCGGATCTCTTCCTCGGACGCCCCGCGCTCCAGAGCCTGCTGCAGCCGTTCCTGGGCGGCGCGCAGATCGCGCTCCGCATCGGAGAGATCGCCATCCTCGAGCTGGAGCGCCATGCCCCACATCAGGTCGGCGACATCGCGCAACTGGTCGTCATTGGTGGCGCGCCGCAGCCTTTCGCCGATCATGCGCATGCCGAGATAGACGCCGGCCTCCTTCATGAAGCGCCCAGGCTCGATCAGCAGCGCATCCATGGCGAGCTGGACGTGCTTGCGCGCGTCGACATCCATGACGAGCTTGCGTCGCTGCTCGACCAGCGCCTTGGCGAGCGGCTTGGTGAAGGTGCGCTGCGGCAAGACGACCTCGACCGTCTCGCTGCGGCCCTCCTGCCCGGCTTCGTCGCGGGCAACGAGCACCATCTTGACCTTGGCACCGGCCCAGGGATGAGCCGAGAAATCGACCGTGTTCTTCAGTTCTTCCTCGCCGGACGGGGAGGACGGAACGCTGAGCGCCTGTTTCGGCGGCTCGACCAGCGAGCGCCCGCCCGATGGCGGCCCGGTCCGCGAGACGACGACCTCGGCCGAGGCAATGCCGTAATCGTCCTTGGCGCGGAACGTCAGCCCCAGCCCGCCCTGCACCCCGCTGACCGGTTTGGGCGGCTCGACGAAGCTGATCTGCGGCGGCTGGTCCGCAACCGCGGTCAGGGTCAGTGTCGCCTGAGGCGCGCCGCTGCCGGTGATCCTGAGCGTGCCATTGCCGGCCAGCATGTAGCGCTTTTCCAGCACGGCAACAGAGGCCGGCTCGACCGGCTTGCCATCCTTCGTCTGCGGCGGCGGCAATACGTCGAGCCGGCCCGTGGTCACGACATCCATGCCGCTCTTGCCGGCAATGCGAATCACCACGGTCGATTTTTCCGGCGCGGTGAAGGCGGTGCCGTGCAGCCGGGCGAAATCGATCAGGATCGGCGGCAAGCGGGTATAGGCGGGCGGATCGATCCAGGCATCGATCCTGGCGGCGGCAACCGGCGCCGAGGGACCGCGCCAGTCGAAGGCAGCCGAGATACGGGATCCGGCCTCGTGGCCAGCGACGAAAAAGGCGGTGACGGCCGCAAGCAGCGGCACGGCGCGAATGGCAAGCCGGTCGCGCATGGCCATGCGTGGCCGCGGCGGGGCGACCCGCAAACCAGCGATCTGCGCGCCCTGGCGCTCGACGTGAAGCTTCCACAGCGCCTGGGAAACCGGATCGTTCGAACCGACGGCGAGACTGTCCTCCAGCGCCGAGGCCGGGCGATGCGCCCCTTGCAGCGACTGGTCAAGCCGCGCCAGCGCATCGCGCCGTGACGGCAAGGGCGTGCGAACAACGTACCAGATGCTGGCAGCCAGCGCAGACAAGAAGAGCACGACGCCCATGGCGCGGCCCTGCCAGGGCAGGTGCGTCCACAGCCCGAGCCAGGACAGCGCCAGGAACGTGAGGATGACTGTCGCGGGCAACCAGAGCCGGGGCCAGAGGCGCTCCCAGGCAAGCGAGGCGCGGGACACCGCGGCCAGCCTGCCAAGGCGCTGGCGGATGCTCCCGATCGGATCAAGCGCCATGCGGCGCTGCGCCTCTTTCATGCCGTCGCTCCGAGCCGCCCCCGCTCCGCGTGAACCCCACCAAGTAACAGCACGCTATCACGTGAATATGGCAAGGCCAGAGTGCAGCCCTGTCACACACAGGCCGCTCCGCGTTTCGTGAACCGCAGGCTCAGGCCAGCCAGGGCGGTGCACGATCCGTGCCGATCAGGTCTTCATAGCTCTGGCGCGGGCGCGTCACGGCAAATTCGGCACCCTTGACCAGCACTTCGGCGACCAGCGGGCGCTGATTATAGGTCGAAGACATGCTGGCGCCATAGGCCCCCGCTGTCATGAAGGCGATCAGATCGTGCTGTTTCAGCTCCGACAGCAGGCGATCGGTGGTGAATGTGTCGCCCGATTCGCAGATCGGTCCGACCACGTCATAGGCAAGCTTGCGCATATCGGCAGCAGGCTCGGCCACCGGCCAGATCTCGTGATAGGCCTCGTACATCGCCGGCCGCAGCAGGTCGTTCATCGCCGCATCGACGACGAGAAACTGCTTGGTGGGCCGCGAATTGAGATGCAACACCTGCGTCAGCAGGATGCCGGCATTGCCGACGATCAGGCGGCCAGGCTCGAAGCCAAGCTCGACATCGAGCCCCTTGGTGACGCGCCCGACCATGGCCGCGTAATCCTCGATCAGGCTCGGACCGTGATCGAAATCCTTCGGAATCTCGTAGGGAATTCCAAGGCCTCCGCCGAGATCGAGCCGGTCGACCCGGTGCCCCTCCGCCCGCAGGCTGCCAACGAGGCCGACCATCTTGGCATAGGCCGCCTCAAAGGCCTCGGTCTCGCGGATCTGACTGCCGATATGAACTGCCAGCCCCATCATCCGGACACCCGGCATATTGGCGGCGCGTGCGTAGAGCCGGCTCGCCTCCTCGAAGGAAACGCCGAACTTGTTGGCGGCAGAGCCGGTGGTGATCTTGGCGTGGCCGCCGGCACCGACATCGGGATTGACGCGGAAGACAGCCTCCTGGCGCTTGCCGAGCCTTGCCGCCACCTTCGACAACAGGTCGAGCTCGCTCTCCGACTCGATATTGATCTGGAAGATGCCCGCCCCGACTGCGAAAGCGAGTTCGCTCTCACTCTTGCCGACGCCGGAAAAGACGATCTTCTCGGGAGCGAAACCGGCGGCAAGTGCCTTGCGCACTTCGCCTTCCGAGACGGTATCGGCCCCCGCGCCGAGCGCGGCCAGCGTCTTCAGGACACCGAGATTGCCGTTCGCCTTGACGGCATAGAAGACATGCGGCGCCGGCCCCGCGGGATCGATGCCACGCATTGCGCTTTCGAACAGCCTGTAGTGCCGCTCGATCGTCGCCGAGGAATAGACATAGACCGGCGTCCCGACGTCGGCCGCAATCCGGCGCAGATCGACATCCTCGGCGAAGAGCGCGCCGTCGCGATAGGCAAAGTGATGCATCGGGATCTCAGAGCAGAGGATCGAGCACGAAGCTCTTGTTCGGAATGGCGATGGCGCGGCTCGCTTTCGGCGGCTTGGCGATCGGCGAAGTCGTGGTCTCCGGCACGCGGTTCTCGACCGCGCCGATGTCCTCGTCAGGCAGGTCGAGGGCGTTGGTCGCGTTCGGCGGCGCTTCGAGCGGTCCCTTGCGGCCGCAGGCAGTCAAAGCGAGACCTAGCAGGCCGGCGACCACGATGGCGCGGCCGAGTTTCAGGCGGGGGTGCAGCACGAACGGGAATCCTCGGGCAATATGTGACGGGGACTGTAGCGAAAGGCGCGCGCGCTTGCGAGCCTTTGCAGCGACGGAGCGTCATTCCCAGGGCAGAGTGCAGGGCCGCCCCGGGAATCTCCTGCGGTCATGCCCGGGTTGTGCCCGGGCATCTCCCCCGAATTGTCACTGCTGCTCCTTGGCGAGCTGCCTCAGCCAGCGCTTGGCCTGACGACGGACATTGGCCGGCGCCGTGCCGCCATAACTGACACGGCTCTTCACCGACTGCTCGACGCCGAGCACGGCGAAGACAGCCTCGGTAATCTTCGGCTCGACGTCCTGCATCTCGGCGAGCGTCAGCTTCTCCAGCCCGACGCCCCTGGCAGAAGCGACGCCGACCAGCTTGCCAGTGACGTGATGCGCATCGCGGAACGGCATCTTCAGAACCCGAACCAGCCAGTCCGCAAGGTCGGTCGCGGTGGCGTAGCCGAGGCCCGCGGCGTTCTTCATCACCTTCAGGTTGGGCTCCATGTCGCGGACCATGCCCGACGTGGCGGCAAGGCACAGCGAGAGCGACTGCAGCGCATCGAAAGTGCCTTCCTTGTCCTCCTGCATATCCTTGGAATAGGTGAGCGGCAGCCCCTTCATCATCGTCAGCAGCGCCTGAAGATGCCCGAAGACGCGTCCCGCCTTGCCGCGCACCAGCTCGGCGGCGTCGGGATTGCGCTTCTGCGGCATGATCGAGGAGCCGGTCGAGAACTTGTCCGAGAGCTTGACGAAGCCGAACTGGGGCGTCGCCCACAGCACGATCTCCTCAGCGAAACGCGAGAGATGCATGGCGCAGATCGAGGCCGCCGCGAGTGTCTCCAGTACGAAATCGCGATCCGAAACCGAATCCAGTGAATTGGCGGTCGGCCTGGCAAAGCCGAGCGCCTTGGCCGTGTGGAAACGATCGATCGGGAAGGAGGTGCCGGCAAGCGCCGCAGCGCCGAGCGGGCATTCGTTGAGGCGCTCGCGCGCATCATGGACACGACCGCGGTCGCGCGCCAGCATCTCGACATAGGCGAGCATGTGATGCCCGAACGTCACCGGCTGCGCCGACTGCAGATGCGTGAAGCCCGGCATCACCGCACCGGCATGGGCCTCGGCCTTCTCGGCAAGAGCCAGTTGCAGGTCGGCGATCTGCCGATCGAGCGTTTCGAGCGTATCGCGCACCCACAGGCGCATATCGGTCGCGACCTGATCGTTGCGCGAGCGGGCCGTGTGCAGACGGCCCGCCGCAGCGCCGATCCGCTCCTTGAGATTGCTCTCGACATTCATGTGGATGTCTTCGAGCGCGCGCGAGAACGTGAACGTGCCGGCCTCGATCTCGGCCTCGATCGCCTTGAGCCCTGCGCTGATCACGTTCACATCTTCACGGGTCAGGATGCCGGTCTCGCCCAGCATCGCCGCATGCGCCAGCGACCCGCGGATATCCTGGCGCCACAGGCGCTGGTCGAAGTCGATGGAGGCATTGATCTCCTCCATGATGGCATCCGGCCCCGTGGCGAAACGCCCTCCCCACATGCGATTGCTCACGACGCTCTTTCCTGCTTTTTGGACGCGCAATGACGTCTCGTTCAAAAACATTTGCCGCCTTCGGCGCTCTCGCCTTGATTGCACTCGGCGGCGTCGCGGCCTTCTACTCTGTCCAGGGCCGGGCCGGCAATTCGGGATCATGCTCGGCGGCGGCAGCGACCGCTGAAAAACTGCGACCGTTGGCACGCGGCGAACTTGCGGCCGTGGAGGTTGCAAAAGCACCGCAGCCCTTGCCAAACCTCGCCTTCAACGGCCCCGACGGCCAGCCGACAACATTGTCAGCCTTCAAGGGACGGACCGTCCTGGTCAATCTCTGGGCGACATGGTGCCTGCCCTGCCTGCATGAGATGCCGTCGCTGGACGCGCTGCAGGGCAAGCTCGGCGGCCAGGATTTCGCGGTGGTGGCGATCAATATCGACACCCGGAACCTCGAGAAGCCGAAGACCTGGCTTGCCGAGCGCAAGATCGACCAGCTCGGCTATTACGCCGATCCGGAGGCCAAGGTCTTCCAGGATCTGCGCTCGGCCAAAAAGATCGAAGGCATGCCGGTCAGCTTCCTGGTCGACCCGTCGGGCTGTGAACTCGCGATGCTCCAGGGCCCTGCCGACTGGGCCAGCCAGGACGCGCTCTCCTTCATTCGCACGGCGCTCGGACGCTGAGCCGCCGCGGTTTGCCTGATCGCGCGCTCTGCTCCATATCGTTGCGGCATGAGCTACACGATCGGCCTCGCGACCACCTTCCACGATCCTGCGATCGCGATCGTTGGCCCCGATGGCGAGGTGCTCTTCGCCGAGGCGACCGAGCGCTACCTGCAATATAAGCGCGCACCGAACTGCGAACCCGATTCCGCACCGCGGATGGAAAGCCTGCTCAAGCGCTACATCCCGGCAGGCGCTCCGGTACAGATCGCGACGAGCTGGAGCGGGGAGTTCACCGGGTTCCTCGAGCAGATGAGCCGGACCGGCGCCTTCACGATCGATGAACTGCTCAAGCTCTCCCCCGAGCTCAACCGCTCGCTGGTGCCGGAGCGCTCCGAGCGGGCCTTGATCGCCTCGCTGCATCTCGGCCAGCAGCGCGCCGGCCTAGGCACTCTGCTCGGGCTCGACCGCGCCTTCGGCAAGGCAAATGTCACCGGGATCAAGCGCTATGGCCACCATCTCGGTCACGCGGCCTATGCCTGTTGGTCGTCGCCCTTCCGCGATGCCGCCTGCCTCGTCGTCGACGGCATGGGCGAGACAGGGGCCTCGGCCATCCTTACGTTGCGCGATGGCGAGATCAGCGAGGTGAAGCGTCACCGCGGGCGCGAGTCGATCGGCTTCTATTTCGGCCTCGTCACCGACCTGACCGGCTTCGACCAGGCGAAGGGCGAGGAATGGAAGATCATGGGGCTCGCGCCCTATGGCAAGCAGGATGCCGGCTTGCTGGCGCTGCTGCGACGCCTCTATCGGATCGAGGAGAACAAGCTTTCCTTCGCGGATACCGCAACCATACGCGCGGTCTCCGCCGAGATCCTGGCGCGGCGGCCCACTGATGCGCTCGACCAGGGCTGGGCCGACCTTGCCCGCTGCGGCCAGGATGTCTTCGCCGAGATGATGGCGGCTCTGCTGGCTGAAGCTGCCGCATTGGTGCCCTCCGAGAATCTGGTGCTGTCAGGCGGCTGCGCGCTCAACTCCTCGTTCAACGGCAAGATCGTCGGCCGCCACGGCTTCAGCCAGGTCTTCGTACCCTCCGCTCCCGCCGATGACGGCAATGCCATTGGGGCGGCCTGGCTCGCCCATGCCGAGGCGCATCCGGACTGGCGCGCGCCGAAGGGCCCGATGACGCCCTATCTCGGCTCGCGCGTCTCGACCGAGCCGCTGGAGCGCATGGCGGCCTGGGAGCCTCGCCTGAAGCGTCTCGCACCCAAGGAGGTTGCCCCGGTGACGGCCCGGCTGCTTGCCGAGGGCAAGCTTGTCGGCTGGGTCCAGGGCAAGGCCGAGTTCGGCCCACGTGCGCTCGGGAACCGCTCGATCCTTGCCGATCCTCGCCCGGCCAACGCCAAGGATCTGCTCAACGCCAAGGTCAAGTATCGCGAGGCCTTCCGCCCCTTCGCCCCGTCGATTCTCGCCGAACACGGCACGGACTGGTTCGAGAACTACCAGGACTCGCCCTATATGGAGCGTACGCTGGTCTGGAAGCCGCCGGTGCGCGGACGCGTCCCCGCCGTGGTTCATGAAGATGCGACTGGCCGGCTGCAGAGCGTCACAGCCGACCGCAACGAGCGCTATCACGCGCTGATCTCAGCCTTCCATGCCATCACCGGCGTTCCGGTGATCCTCAACACCTCTTTCAACATCATGGGTAAGCCCATTCTGCACACGGCAGAGGATGCGATCCTGATGTTCTATACCAGCGGCCTTGATGCGCTGGTCGTCGAGGACTGGCTTTTGGTGAAGTAATCGCCTGGGCTGATCGATCTCATCAGCAAGTGCTGGCGGCGCAGCATCGCCGGTCGCATGATCTCTCCGCCGTGTCTGGAGAATGCCATGCTGCAACTTCGCCCGAACTGTGAATGCTGCGACCGTGACCTGCTGCCCGAGGCGCGCGACGCGATGATCTGCACCTTCGAATGCACCTTCTGCGCCGACTGCACCGAGACGCGCTTCAACGGCGCCTGCCCGAATTGCGGCGGCGAACTGGTGCGCAGGCCGATCAGGCCCGCCGACAAGCTGGAAAAATACCCGCCCTCACAGGAACGGATCCGCAAGCCCCACCCGGAATGCGCCGCGGCCTGAAGGCTACGACGCAGCTCCGCGGACGGGTCCGGACGAGCCTCAGCTCGCCTGCTTGACGGTGATGCCCTTTTCTTCGAAGAGCGCCTGCAGCTCGCCGGCCTGGAACATCTCGCGGGTGATATCGCAACCGCCGATGAACTCGCCCTTGACGTAGAGCTGCGGGATGGTCGGCCAGTTGGAATAGGCCTTGATGCCCTCGCGGATCTCCTGGTCTTCCAGCACGTTCACGCCCTTGTAGGGCACGCCGAGATAACCGAGGATCTGGGCGACCTGCCCGGAGAAACCGCACATCGGGAACTGGGGCGTGCCCTTCATGAAGAGCACCACGTCGCTGGACTTCACTTCGGCGTCGATACGGGCGTTGACGTCGCTCATCGGTCTTCTCTCCTGAGGCGGGGTCAAGGCCCGCTGGTCATCTCTACTAATTCTGGGGAACCGTCGTCGTCAGCGCAAGGGCGTGCAGCACGCCGCCCATGCGGCCTTGCAGCGCGGCATAGACCATCTGGTGCTGCTGAACCCGGCTCTTGCCCTTGAAGGCGGCCGAGGTCACGGTCGCCGCGTAGTGGTCGCCATCGCCGGCGAGATCCTTGATCTCGATCACCGCGTCCGGCAGCGCCGCCTTGATCATCGCCTCGATATCGTGCGCGTCCATCGCCATGATCGTGTCTCCTTACGCGCCCTTGGCCGACATATAGGTCGGGAACCAGTCCTCATGCGCCTTGTCGAGCGCGGTCAGCGCCACCGGCGCCTCGCCCGGCAGCGCAAGAGCGTTTCCGCCAGTCCGGCCGATGAGAGCGGCAGGCACGCCGGCCGCCCTGGACTCGGTCAGCAGCCCCTCGACGGCACTCGACGGCACGGTGACGAGATACCGCGCCTGATCTTCACCGAACAGGACGGCATGGGCCGGCCCCGCGGGAAGCTGCGTCACGGTCGCGCCGACGCCGCCGGCAAGCGCCATCTCGGTCAGGGCAACCGCGAGGCCGCCATCCGACAGATCATGGCAGGCGCTGACGCGGCCGCCCGTGATCAGCGCGCGCACGAATTCGCCATTGCGGCGCTCGATCGCGAGATCGACCGGCGGCGGCGCGCCTTCTTCCCGGCCGCAGATGGTCGCGAGATAGGCCGACTGGCCGAGCCAGCCGGAGGTCTCGCCGATCAGGATGATGCTCTCGCCTTCGGCCTTGAAGCCGACAGTCGCGTGCTTCGTCACGTCGGCCAGAACACCGACGCCGCCGATCGTCGGGGTCGGCAGGATCGAGATGCCATTGGTCTCGTTGTAGAGAGAGACGTTGCCGGAGACGACCGGGAAGTCGAGCACCTTGCAGGCCTCGCCGATACCCTTGATGCAGCCGACAAGCTGGCCCATCACCTCAGGGCGCTCGGGATTGCCGAAATTCAGGTTGTCGGTGATGGCGAGCGGCGTCGCACCGACGGCGGTAAGGTTGCGCCACGCTTCGGCGACCGCCTGCTTGCCGCCCTCGAACGGGTCAGCTTCGCAATAGCGGGGCGTCACGTCGGCGGTCATGGCAAGGCCCTTCGGCCCCTCCTCGATGCGAACGATGCCGGCATCGCCGCCGGGCGTGACCACCGAGTTTCCGAGGATCAGCGTGTCGTACTGCTCATAGACCCAGCGCTTCGAGCAGAGATCCGGCGAGCCGACGAGCTTCAGCAAGGCATCCGCGTTCGACATGGGTGGCTTCACCGCAGCCGCCTCGATGATCGCCAGCTTCGGTGTCTCGATCCAGGGCCGGTCATATTCGGGAGCCTCGTCGCCGAGTTCCTTGATCGGCAGGTCGGCCATGGTCTCACCCTGGTGCTTCACGACGAAGCGCAAGGTGTCGGTGGTCTTGCCGACAACGGCGAAATCCAGACCCCATTTCCTGAAGATCGCCTCGGCCGGCTCCTCATGACCCGGCTTGATCACCATGAGCATGCGCTCCTGGCTCTCCGAGAGCATCATCTCATAGGCGCTCATCTGGTCTTCGCGGCAGGGCACCGCGTCGAGATCGAGTTCGACGCCGAGGTCGCCCTTGGCGCCCATCTCGACGGCCGAGCAGGTCAGTCCGGCTGCGCCCATGTCCTGGATGGCGTCGACATGGCCTGCCGCCATGATCTCGAGGCAGGCTTCCAGCAGCAGCTTCTCGGCGAAGGGATCGCCGACCTGCACGGTCGGGCGGCGTTCCTCGCCGCCATCGCCGAAGGCGGCCGACGCCATGGTCGCGCCGTGGATGCCGTCGCGACCGGTCTTGGATCCGAGATAGACGATCGCCTTACCAACACCCGACGCCTTGGCGTAGAAAATCTCGTCGGTCTTGGCGAGGCCGACCGCCATCGCGTTGACCAGGATGTTGCCGTCATAGCGCGTGTGGAAGCCGACCGCGCCGCCGACCGTCGGGACGCCGAAGGAATTGCCGTAGCCGCCGATGCCGGCAACGACGCCCGAGACAAGATGCCGGGTCTTGGGATGCGAAGGATCGCCGAAGCGCAGCGCATTCAAGGCCGCGATCGGGCGTGCGCCCATGGTGAAGACGTCGCGCAGGATGCCCCCGACACCGGTCGTCGCGCCCTGATAGGGCTCGATGAACGAAGGGTGGTTGTGGCTCTCCATCTTGAAGACCACCGCAAGTCCGTCGCCGATATCGATGACACCGGCATTCTCGCCCGGGCCCTGGATCACCCAGGGCGCCTTGGTCGGCAGCGTCTTCAGATGGATCTTCGAGGATTTATAGGAGCAATGCTCGTTCCACATCGCCGAGACGATGCCGAGCTCCGTGATCGTCGGTTCGCGACCGATCAGGTGGAGGAAACGCTGATATTCGTCCGGCTTGAGGCCGTGCTCGGCCACGAGTTGCGGAGTGATCTTGATCTCGTTGGGAATCACGGCTCGCCTGGTCCCTGATCGCGGACGCCCGGCCCGCCTCTGATGCGCGGGGCATAACCTGCTTGTCCGCCGGAGACAACGCATTCCCGCCGATCAATGCCATGCAGGCGTGCATTCGCGCCTATTCCGCCCGCGAAAGCACCAACCGGTGTCCCGAACTGAGATCAGCCCGGCGCGTCCGATACGGCGAGCGCCTGGAGCGCATCGCGCAATCCGTCCGGGATCGGGGCCGGCTTCTGGCTGGCGCGCCCGACATAGACATGGGTGAAGCGGCCCTGCGCCGCCGCCTGCTCGCCACCGCGCCGGAAGATGCCGATCCGATAGGTCACCGAACTGCGGCCCAGTTTCTCGACCGCAATTCCAGCCTCGATCGTCTCGGGGAAGGCGACGCTTTCGAAATAGGTGCAGGCCGTCTCGACCACGAGGCCGACAATCTCGCTTCCGGCAAGATCGAGATGCCCCTGCTCGATCAGCCAGGCATTCACCGCCGTGTCGAACCAAGAGTAATAGACCACGTTGTTGACGTGACCATAGGCGTCATTATCTGCCCAACGCGTCGGAATCGCGCGAAACAGCCTGAAATGGGAGCGACCAAGCCGTACCGCGCGTTCGCTCATCGGCTGCTGCTCCCTGTCATTGCCCCGGCTTCTCGCCTGTCCCGATCTCGGGCACGCCGAGCGCATCCGCCAGCCTCGCCTTGGCCGAGCCCGGCCTGAGCGGCTTCTGCTGACTCTCATGCGGCGCCCAGCCGGAAAGCCAGACGATCTCGAACGTGGCGCGCAACCGGCTGTCGGGATCGGCAAAACGCTCGGCATAGAGCGCAGCTGCACGCATCAGCGTGTCGCGACGGAGCGGCGCCTTGCGCCGGTCGGTCAGCGCATTAGCCCAGCCCATCGCGCGTAGATCACGCAGCAGGCCGAACAGGTCGCGATAGCGCACCGTGACGAGTTCGCTGTCGACCACCGGAAGTGCGAATCCCGCGCGCTGCAGCAGGCTGCCCATGTCACGCAGATCGGCGAAGGGCGCGACACGCGGGCTCACGCCGCCGGTCGTCTCGGCTTCTGCGGCAAGCAGGACTTCGCGCAATTCCTGAAGCGTGCGACCGCCCAGCAGGCAGCCGATGAAGAGGCCATCGGGCCTGAGCGCCCGCCTGATCTGAATCAGCGCGCCCGGCAGGTCGTTGACGCCGTGCAGGGCGAGCAGCGAGGCGGCAAGGTCGATCGAAGCCGCTGCGAGCGGTAGGCGCTCGAGATCGCCGACGACATCGCCTCTCGCCCCCTCGGTCTCCGCCATTCGCCAGAGCGCCTCGGCCTTGGCACGCAGCACGGGTGCTGCAACCGGCAGCGGCGTGCCGAGATCGGCCGCCAATGCGAAGCGGCGCAGCACCGCAGCGAGCCTCTCGTCGAGATCCTCGCTGGCGCGGGCCAGCAGGAAATCGGGATAGCCTCCCGCCACCGCCCGTGCCTGGCGGCGGCGGACGAGATCACGATCGAAAACCAGGGGACCCTCAGCCATGCCCGCGCTCCAGCGCTATTGCGGCCTCACGCCATTCCCTCCAGCTCGATGATCAACCCCTCGATCATGGTGAGGCCGATCTGCCAGAAAGCGGGATCGCGCGCATCGAGACCAAACGGCTTCAGCAGCTCGGAGTGGTGCTTGGTTCCACCGGCCGAGAGCAAGGCGAAATAGCGCTCCTGAAAGCCCCCGGCCGAGTTCTGATAGACGCCGTAAAGCGAGTTCACCAGGCAATCCCCGAAGGCATAGGCATAGACGTAGAAGGGCGAATGAATGAAATGCGGGATATAGGCCCAGAACGGCTCATAGCCCGGTCCAAGCGTGATCGCCGGCCCGAGACTTTCCGCCTGCACGCTCATCCAGAGTTCGCAAAGCTGGTCCGCCGTCAGCTCGCCTGCCTTGCGCGCTTCATGCACCTTGCGCTCGAAGGAGTAGAACGCGATCTGGCGCACGACCGTATTGATCATGTCCTCGACCTTGGCCGCCAGCATCGCCTTGCGCTGCTTCGGATCGGTGGTTCCGTCGAGCAGCTTGCGGAACGTGAGCATCTCCCCGAAAACGCTCGCCGTCTCTGCCAGGGTCAGTGGTGTCGGCGCCATCAGCGCCCCGTTCGGCGCCGCCAGAACCTGATGCACGCCATGCCCGAGCTCATGGGCGAGTGTCATCACGTCGCGCGGCTTGCCCTGGTAGTTCAGCAGGACATAGGGGTGGACCGACGGCACGGTCGGGTGCGCGAAGGCGCCGGGCGCCTTGCCCGGCCGGGCGGGCGCATCAATCCAGCCCTCGTCAAAGAAGCGCCGGGCAATGCCGGCCATCTCGGGCGAAAAGGCGCCATAGGCGTCGAGAACGGTGTCGCGCGCCTCGGTCCAGGGAATCGTGCGCTGCTCGACCTTGGGCAACGGCGCGTTGCGGTCCCAGTAATCGAGGGCCTCGCGGCCAAACCAGCGGGCCTTCAGCTTGTAGTAGCGGTGCGACAGGCGCGGATAGGCCTCGCGCACGGCCGCAACGAGAGCATCGACGACCTCGCGCTCGACCCGATTCGCCAGGTGCCGCGAATCGGCGACATCCTCGAATTTGCGCCAGCGGTCGGAGATTTCCTTGTCCTTGGCGAGGGTGTTGGTGATCAGCGAGAACGTGCGCAGATTGCCGCGCAGCACCGTGCCCAGCGCTTCGGCCGCAGCCTTGCGCACCGCGCCGTCGGCATCCTGCAGCTTGTTCAGGGTGAGCTCGAGCGTCAGCTCCTCGCCATTCACCGTGAAGCGCAGCGAGGCGACGGTCTCGTCGAAGAGCCGGTTCCAGGCACCACGCCCAGTCACCGACTTCTCGTGGAACAGTTCCTCGATCCGGTCTTCGAGCTGGTGCGGCTTGTCCTTGGCGAGATCCTCGATCCAGGGTTGCCAATGGCTCAGCGGCGGCTCGGCCGCGATCTTGGCCAGCAGCGCCTCGTCGAGGCGGTTGAGTTCGAGCCCGAAGAACAGCAATTCGGTCGAGGCGGTCGTCATCCGGTCCTGGGTGTCGCCATAGAATTTGGCGCGCTTCGGATCGGTGGTGTCGCCGGAGTAGATGAGGCCGGCATAGGACATGATCTTGCCGAGCAGGTCTTCCAGCCGCTCGTAGGCACGCACGGCTTCAGCGAGTGTCGCGCTCGCGTCGTCACGGGCGGCGAGCTCCGCCAGCTTGCCGCGATAGAGTGCGGCGAAGCGCTGCGAGTCGGTCAGCGCGCGGTCGAGATCGGCGGTGAACTCGGGCGAATCCATCGACGCATAGAGATGGCTGAGATCCCATTCCGGCAGCTTGCCCAGCGCCTTCGCGGTCTTGGCGGCGCTGCTCGCCGCGCTTTTTGCGACGTTGGCGGAGATCGTCCCGTCGAAAGCAATCGTCATGTCAAAGGCACCTCGCTGGCGAAACCATCCTTACCCATATGCGCGGACAAGGCCGCGCGATCAACGCCGCTGCCCGACGCCGGCGCTTAAGAGCGGCTTAACCGTTCTGGATGACAGTGCCCCGAAACGGAACACTGATTCTGCAGCGACCGGCATCGAGGTGACATGACAACCACCGTTCTCGTCGTTGATGACGATCCCGTTCAGCGCCGACTGCTCGACGCCATGCTGAAGCGCTTCGGCTACGACGTCGTCGTGACTGAGAGCGGCGACGAGGCGCTTGCCCTGCTTGGCAATGGCGAGACCGGAGCCTTCGACGCTGTGGTCCTCGACCTGGTCATGCCCAATCTCGATGGCATGGGCGTGCTCTCCCGGCTGCGTGAGCGCGGCATCGACACGCCGGTGATCGTGCAGACCGCGAACGGCTCGATCGAAACCGTGGTCTCGGCGATGCGCGCCGGCGCCGTCGACTTCGTGGTCAAGCCGGTCGGCGCCGAGCGGCTGCAGATATCGATCAAGAACGCGCTGAAGCTCGGCGCGCTCGAACATGAACTGCGCTATCTCAAGCGCCGCGCCTCCGGGCAGCTCGGCTTCCGCGACCTCGCCACCAAGAGCCCGGACATGGGCCGTGTCATCGGACTGGCCGAACGCGCCGCGAAATCGAACATCCCGATCCTGATCGAGGGCGAATCCGGCGTCGGCAAGGAGGTGCTGGCGCGCGCCATCCAGGGCTCCAGCGACCGCAAGGGCAAGCCCTTCGTCACGGTGAACTGCGGCGCAATCCCGCATAATCTCGTTGAATCCATCCTGTTCGGCCATGAGAAGGGCGCGTTCACCGGCGCCACCGAACGCCATATCGGCAAGTTCGTCGAAGCCAATGGCGGCACGCTCTTCCTCGACGAAGTCGGTGAATTGCCGCTCGATGCCCAGGTCAAGCTCCTGCGCGCGATCCAGGAGGGCGAGGTCGACCCTGTCGGCGGCAAGAAATCGGTGCGCGTCGACATCCGGATCATTTCAGCCACCAACAAAAGCCTGCTCGATCAGGTGAAGCGCGGCGAATTCCGCGAGGATCTCTACTATCGCCTGAATGTCTTCCCGATCACGCTGCCGCCACTGCGGCAGCGCTGGGAGGACATCGCCGATCTGGCCCGCGGCTTCCTCGTCCGGTTCGCTGCCGAAGAGGGCAAGAAGCTGCGAGCGATCTCGCCCGAGGCTCTCAACCTGATCAACGGCTATGACTGGCCGGGCAATGTCCGCCAGCTCGAGAATGCGATGTTCCGGGCGGTCGTGCTCGCGGATGGCGATGAGCTGACCGTCGCCGAATTCCCCCAGATCGCGGCGCAGATGGAAGGCTTTGAAGTCCGTATCCCGGCCGCGCCGACCGCAACCGCTCGCCCCGAGCCGCGCGACGAGGCGCCGCGCATCATTCAGGTGCCGGTGCGCGATCCCAATGCGCTCGATTTGGTCGCCGGCTCCGACATCCGCAGGCTCGAAGAGCTCGAGCGCGAGATCATCAAATTCGCCCTGGCGCATTATCGCGGACACATGTCCGAGGTCTCGCGCAAACTCGGCATCGGTCGCTCGACGCTCTATCGCAAACTCAAGGATTACGGGCTGATCGAGGGCGATGACGCATCTGCGAACTCGGATGCGGCATAGGCGTTGTAGAGCTGAAAGATGCCCGCTGTTGCACCCCCGCATCTTGTCGAAACAGGCCGAGTCACGCAGGTATCGCGGATATCGGGCAGAGCTATAGGGAATTGGACCATGCGTCGTCGCCACTGGGCGAGCTTTGCTTCTGCATCGGTCCTGGCCTTGGCCCTTGGTACCGGATATGCGCTTGCGCAGGCTACCCTTGAGCCTCAACTCGGCATCCCCCTGCCCGAGCAGCCGGCACTGCTGATACTGAATGGCGACAAGCCGCCCGAGAGCCTGACGCCGCCGGTCTTGCCGGAGGTTGTCGTCACGATCGAGACCGCCCCCAAGGCCGCGAACGCCGAGCCGGAGATGGTGACCGGCACGGTTGCCCCCTCGGCCCAGCCACAGGGCGGGCTTGCTCCGCTCGAGGTGCCCCCGACGCCTGCCACGACGCCCGGCGTCGACCTCGACGAGCCTGTGGTGCTCGACATCCCGGCCATCGATCTGCCGCCTTCCGACCCAGCGCTTGTCCCCGCCGCCAGGCCTGCGCCTCTGCGCTCCGCCGAACCCGTGATTGCGCCGCCGGACCTGCCCAAGGTCGTGGTCGAGCTTCCCGCCGGACCGGCGCTCGCCGCCGAAATCACCGAGCGCGCGCCGGAAGCGCTGGCATTGCCGCGCCTCGCGGAACGCGAGCGCAGCGAGATCCTCGCCGCCTATCAGGCTTTCGAGAACCGTCCCTTCTGGATCGACGGCAAGGGCTGGAGCGCGGCGGCCAAGCTGCTCGTGGCGCAGCTAAGCCGCGCCGGCGAGGATGGCCTGCGACCGACCGACTATCCGCTGCCCGTTTTCGAGGCCAGCGACAAGGGCAGCCTCGCCGAGGCCGATGTCCGGCTTTCCGCGCTCGCCGTGCTCTATGCCCGCGACGCGCGCGGCGCCCGCGTCGACCCGCGCCGGCTTTCCAAGCTGCTCACGCCGACACTGTATCTGCCCTCCGCCACCGAGGTTCTCTCCGAGATCGCGGCCGTTCCAGATCCGGGCAAGGTGCTGGCGGCCTACAACCCGCCGCATGAGGGCTATCGCCGCCTGAAGGCCAAGCTCGCCGAGCTGCGCCACCACCAGGACGATACGCCCATGGTGCGCATTCCCGCCGGCCCTCCGCTCAAGCTCGGCATGCGTGACGAGCGCGTACACCTGATCCGCGCCCGGCTCGGCCTCGGCCCGTCCGATGAGGCTGTGTTCGATCGCTCGACCGCCACTGCAGTCGCCGAGTTCCAGAAACAGGCTGGCCTGCGCGCCAACGGCATCCTCAGCGCCCAGACGATTGCGGCGCTCGGCACGCCGGCGACCAACCGCGCCCAGCAGGACATCGTCGCGCAGATGGAGCGCTGGCGCTGGCTGCCCGCCGATCTCGGCCAGACCCATATCATGGTCAATGTGCCGGAATTCCAGATGCGGGTAATCCGCGACGGCAAGGTGGTGCACCACGCCCGCACCATCGTCGGCAAACCTGAATCGGCGACGCCGATTTTCTCGCACCGGATGGACCATGTCGTGGTCAACCCATCCTGGTTTGTGCCGCCATCGATCCTGAAGAAGGAATTCCTGCCCGGCCTCGCCGCCGATCCGGACTATGCCGCCAAGCGCGGCTATGTCGTGACCCGCCGCGGCAACAACATCTCGGTGCGCCAGCCGCCGGGCGAGCGCAACGCGCTCGGCTGGATCAAGTTCATGTTCCCGAACGACCATGCCGTCTACCTGCATGACACGCCGAACCGCCGGCTCTTCGCGACGGAACGCCGGGCCTACAGCCATGGCTGCGTGCGCGTCGACAATCCTTTCCTGCTTGCCGACCAGGTGCTCGGCCCGGAATGGACGACAGAGCGTCTGAAGCGTCTGATCGGCTCCGGTGAGCGCACCATCCGGCTGCCGCAGCCGCTGCAGATCCACCTTGTCTACAACACTCATGTCGTCCAGCCGGACGGCAAGCTGGTGACCTTCGACGATATCTACGGCTTCCACCGCATGGTGAGGCAGGCTCTGGAGCAGCGGGGCTGAGATCGTGGCGAAATGTGGGATCGAGCACCTTTTCGCCACGATCCACAGCTAGCCAGCTTCGGTGGAAAGAATCGTAGCGTACAGGTTACCTGCTTGTTAACCTGCTGTTAACGCATCTCCGCAACTGTTCGTTGACGTTTGCCGAGCTCCTTGCCGGCGCATCGAGACGGGTCGAGTAGCTTGAGCAGATCCTCAGCCACCATGCCGAGACGGCTTCTGCTGCGCGTTACGCCGGGTTTCCGTGGCGGACTGACGATGGCCATTGCATTCGCGGCCCTCGTCTGCGGCATCCGCGGCACGCAGAACGCCGTCGCCAATGGCGACACGCGCACGATCTCCATCCGGCACATGCACACCAAGGAAGAGATCACCGTAACCTTCAAGCGTGACGGACGTTATGTCGCCGAAGGCCTGGAGAAGCTGAACTGGGCCCTGCGCGACTGGCGCATCGACGAACCGATCAAGATGGACCCGCGCCTGTTCGACGTCGCCTGGGAGGTTCAGCGCACCGTCGGCTCCGAGCAGCCCTTCCACGTCGTCTCAGCCTATCGCTCGCCCGGTACCAATTCGATGCTGCGCCGACGCTCGCGCGGCGTCGCCAAGCACAGCCAGCACACGCTTGGCAAGGCGATGGACTTCTACCTGCCGGATACCCCGACAGCCAGGATTCGCGAAGCCGGCATGCGGCTGCAACGCGGCGGCGTCGGCTTCTATCCGGGCGCGCATACGCCATTCGTCCATCTCGATGCCGGTTCGGTCCGCTCCTGGCCGCGCATGACGCGCGACCAGCTGGTGCGCCTCTTCCCGGACGAGAAGACCGTGCATCTGCCGGCCGATGGCCAGCCGCTTGCCGGATACGAGCTGGCCAAAGCCGATGTCCTGGCGCGCGGCGGTGCCGTGGCTGGTTATGCCGCCGCCGATCTCGATGAAGGCGCGGTGATTTCATCCGGTCGCAAGAGCCTGTGGGCCGCCCTCTTCGGCGGCGATGACGAGGAGGCGGATGCACGGCCACAGCGCGGGCGCGCCCCCGCGCCGAAGCCGCAGCCGGTCGTCATGGCCTATGCCCGCCAGAATTACGCCGACAGCAGCTCGGAGGATGGCGGCACGCGCTTCGGCGCATCGCTCGTCGCGGTCCCGGCTCCGGAGCCGGCTCCGCGCGTGACCCGCCCCATCCGTCAGGCCCCCGTCCCGGCCGAGCCGCCGGTTCAGGTCGCGGCGCTCGCACCAGCGCCCGCTCCCGAAGAGGTCAGGCCGAAGCTGATCGACGCGCCGCTTCCCATCGCACGCCCTGGCGGCCTCACTCCGCCGGCTGGGCAGCAGGGCGTTGTCCAGGTTGCTGCACTGCCGCAGCAAGGCGGAGCACTTGCCTTCGCACCTCAGCTTGCGCCCGGCGGCCGCCCCGGCGAGGAGCAGAAATTGATCTTGGCCTCGCTGCCGCCGCGCCGTCCCGGCGAAATGACGGCACTGGTCGAGACGGTCGTCGCCGGCAAGCCGATGGCCGCCCCGCTGCCGCCTTCGCGTCCGGTCGCCTTTGCGAACCTGGCCACGGCCTCGTTGCGCGGCAGCGATGCCGACCCGGTGCCGGCCGTCCAGCAGGAAGGCAGGCTGGTCACGATCACTCATCCGATGCCGCCGAGCCGGCCGCAACTCGGCAGCACCGTGATTGCCCGGACCGAGCGGAACAACGGTGGCAGCCCTGCACCCACGCCGATCGTTGCGCAATATGACGCCGACCGTTCGAACCTGGACTCGCTCTTCGCCGCCGTTAGCCGTCCCGCGCCCGAAGGTCGCAAGGTGACGGTTGCGACCGCACGCGCCAAGGCCGCCTCGGCCCCGCCACCCGGCTGGGTCCAGGGCCCCGGTCCGGCCGCCTCGCTCGGCTTCAGCCATGCCGATCCGAGCGACGCCAAGACCGGCAGCTTCAGCGGCCCTGCGGTGAAACCACTGCCGACGAACTTCGTCCAGAACTGAGCAGGCTGAACCGGGGGCTCACTCCCGGTCGATTGGCCAGGCCTTGAACACGGCC
Source organism: Allobosea sp. P4_E12 (assembly GCF_056401655.1). Taxonomy (NCBI): domain Bacteria; kingdom Pseudomonadati; phylum Pseudomonadota; class Alphaproteobacteria; order Hyphomicrobiales; family Alloboseaceae; genus Allobosea; species Allobosea sp. P4_E12. The sequence continues at coordinate 379,012 of NZ_JBFUIY010000002.1, forward strand.
AGCTCCTCGCAGGCGCGCGCCTGAGCAGCAAGAGCCGGCCAGCGGCTCTCCTCGACATAGTCCGGGATCACGAAGCGGCAGAACCCCCAGGCGATGGCAGCTGCGATATCGGCAGGCTCGAGCTCCGGCCCCGAGCCCAGTTCACCGCGCTGGGCCGCCTGATCCAGCAGATCGAGCGCAGTGTGCAACTGCGTCACGATGCGCTCCTGCCAGGGTGCATAGCGCTGGGCTTCGGGACGCTTGCGCTCATATTCCACCGAGACGGCCTTGTCCGCCGCGACGATGCCAATGCCGGTCAGGCTGAGATCGCGGACCCGGGCAGTGTCTTCGATCGGTCGCAGGGAACGGCCGGCGACATCCTCGAAATGCTGGATGATCAGCAGCGACTCGCTGATTACCGTGCCATCCTCGCAAACCAGCGAGGGTGCCTTGATCAATGGATTGATCGCCCGGAACGCATCCATGTGGCGGAACACGGAGACCGAGCGATGCTCGAATTCGACCTCGAGCAAGGTTCCGGTAATGGCGGCGCGCCGCACATAGGGACTGTCCAGCATTCCAACGAGCAGCATCGCAATCTCCGTTTGTGAGCGCGTGCAGACTGGCCGCTCGTTCAGGGAATGCAACGCCAAATCATGTGATGCCGAAGATCACGCCAATTGATGTGCAGGCAGCCCGGCCTCCGACGCGACGGCATCATCGGAAACCGGCTCCGCGCCGAAGGACAATCCGCGCGCCTTCGCCGCCATCTGGCAGCGATCCCAGCTCGGCTCGCCTCCGAAATGCTCGACCAGGAGATCGATCAGAACGCGCACTTTGCCGGGAACATAGGCGCCTGGCGGGCGCACGACAAAGAGCCCCTGCTCCTTCATCGGATAGTCCAGCAACAAATGCTCGAGCGCGCCTCTGCTGATCGCGTCCGTGAGCATGAAGGTCGGCAGCACGGCGAGCCCGAGCCCCGCCTCCGCCCATTCCGCCAGGGTTTCGCCACTGTCCGAGCGCATCCGGCCGGTCGGCCTGACCGAAACCCAGCGCTTGCTCATCCGAAAGGTCCAGTCTGTCGTCGCTGTACCGGTATAGATGAGGCAGTCGTGCTCGGTCAGGTCGAGCGGCGAGATCGGGCGGCCCCTGCGATCGAGATAGCCCGGGCTTGCGACCACGGCTCCGTAGACCGGCGCGATGCGCCGCGCGACCAGGCTGGAATCCTTGAGCGTGCCGATCCGGATCGCCGCATCGAAACGTTCGCCGATCAGATCGACATAGCGGTCGCTGGCCTCGACATCGAGCTCCAGCTTGGGGTGACGATGCGCCAGCTCGGCGAGGACCGGCGCGACATGGCGCACGCCGAAGGTCAGCGGCATCGACAGGCGCAGCCTCCCGGCAACGCCACCGGTCTGCTGCGCCACCGATTCACGCGCCTCCGCGAGATCCGCAAGGATGCGTTCGCCGCGCGCCTTGAACTCGATCCCGGCCTCCGTGGGGCTGATGCCGCGGGTCGTGCGGCTGAGCAGCCGGGTACCGAGATCGGCCTCGAGTCGAGCGATGCGACGGCTGACGATAGACTTCGACAGACCCAGCACCTTGCTCGCGCGCCCGAAGCCACCGGTCTCGACCACGGCGATGAAGCTGCGGATGTCATCGAGCTCCGACATGAGAGTGTTCCCCTGAGAGCAACAGTATGGTTCCCACTATGGGCGTTCTGGTGCGTGAAGTGAACCGCTATGTTGCACTGCATCGAGGCCATTCCCTCCGTTTCAGGATCGCAACCATGTCCAACCTTCTCGTTCTCAACAGCAGCGCCCTCGGCTCGGCTTCCGTTTCGAAGCAGCTCGTCCAGGATACCGTCACCCGACTCACCGCCCAGAACCCTGGCCTGAAGGTCGTCGAACGTGACATCGGCCTGGCCCCGGTTCCGCATCTGACCCTCGATTCCGCGACCGCCATTCGCGGCGGCGAGCCGGCCAATCCGGCTCAGGTAGAAGCCCGCACGCTGTCCGATGCGCTCGTAGAGGAACTGAAGGCGGCCGATATCATCGTGGTCGGCGCGCCGATGTACAATTTCGGCATCTCGTCGACGCTGAAGGCCTGGTTCGACTATGTGCTGCGCGCCGGCGTGACCTTCCGCTACACCGAGTCTGGCCCGGAAGGCCTGATGACCGGCAAGCGTGCGATCGTGGTCGAGAGCCGCGGCGGTCTCTACAGCAGCGGCCCCGCCCAGATCATGGACTCGCAGGAGCCGCATCTGCGCACCCTGTTCGGGTTCATGGGCATCACCGATGTCACGTTCATTCGCGTCGAGAAGCTCGCTTTCGGTCCCGAGGCACGCGAGCAGGCGATCAACGCCGCCCAGGCCGAACTTAAGCTGGTTGCCTGAGCCTGATATTTCGCCAGGACAGGGCCGGCGTCGGGAAACTGACGCCGGCCTTGTCTATGCAGGGTCAACTCCGCCACGCCGGGCGGACTGAGCAACTGCTGCGCCGAGCCGAGGGAATAAGACGCGTTCTCGCTCGTTTCTCTCGACATGAGCAGCGTCCTCCCCCCTCCTCCCGTCGTGATCGCGCCGGTGCAGCCGTCCCGACATGCCGGTGCGCCTCTGGCGCCGCCCGGCGCGCCCGGCACATTCATCCGTTTCGCCGCCATAGCCCTCGCGTCGGCTGCGGCATCGTCGATCTGGTTCGGGGCCCCACTGGCACCGGATGCCAGGATCGTGCTGATCGTCTTCTCCCTCGCCACCATCGGCTGGACGATGACGGCGATCGACGACACGCTGATCGCCCTTGCGGCCGCAGCGGCCCTGGTCGCAACCCGCACGGTGCCGACCGAACAGCTCTATCTCGCACTTGGCAGCGAGTTGATCTGGCTGTTGATCGGTTCCTTCGTGATCGCGGCCGCACTGCGCGCTTCCGGCCTCGCCGAACGCCTGGCCCTGTCGGCGCTGCAGCCCTTCTCGCGCGTATCCTCGCTCTTCTTCTCCGTGACCTTCGTCATCATTGCCACCGCCTTCCTCGTCCCCTCGACCTCCGGACGCGCCGCATTGCTGTTGCCGGTCTATCTGGCGCTGGCCGAGGCGATCGATGACCGCCGTATCAACCGGGCATTGGCGCTGCTGTTTCCCTCCGTCATCCTGCTATCGGCGGGCGGATCGCTGATCGGAGCCGGCGCGCATCTGATCGCGGTCGAGATGATGACAAGGGCAGGCCGCCCGGGGCTGGACTATCTCGACTGGATCGTCCTCGGCCTGCCCTTCGCGGTGCTGTGCAGCCTCGCCGCCACGATCGCCATTCTCACGCTGTTCCTGTCTCGCGCCGAGCGCAGCTGCTCGCTGGAGCGACGCTCGCCTGAGCGAACGCCTTTGACCCGACCACAAATCCATGTGCTCGCGGTCGCTGTCACAGTGATGATCGGCTGGAGCACGCAAAGCTGGCACGGCATCGACATCGCGATCGTGACATTGCTCGGCGCTGTCGCGGTCACTCTGCAACCGCTCGCTCCAGTCTCGATGAAACAGGCCGTGAAAGCGACGGAATGGCAGCTCATCCTGTTCCTCGCGGCGACGACACTGATGGGTGGCGCGCTGATCGAAACCGGGGCGGCGGGCGCGATCGTCAAGGGCCTGCTCGGCCTTCTGCCCGGTGAAGCGCTGACAACGCCATGGCTGCTGGTCGGGGTGATCTGTGCCATCGCGCTGCTCTCGCACCTGGTCATCACCTCACGCTCGGCCCGCGCCGCGGTGCTGATTCCGATGCTCGCCTTGCCGTTCGCGGCGCAGGGTTACGATCTCCGCGCGCTGGCTTTCGTCATCGTGATGGGAACCGGCTTCTGCCAGACCTTGCCGGTCAGCGCCAAGCCGGTTGCACTCTTTGCCGGGCTCGACCGGCCGACCTATCAGCCGCGCGACCTCGTACTGCTATCGGCGGTATTGCTACCCCTGATCTTCGCCCTGCTCATGGGCTTCGCGACCTACATCTGGCCGCTGATGGGCCTGCCGCTGCTGCGTTGACCGGCCCTTCGCGGGTGGCCGCAGAAATTATTGAGCCGGCATGGAATAAGCGCGCACAGGCTTCGTTTGGCACAGGGAGGCACGAGCCTCCCTGCGTTCGAGGAGCCCAACATGACCCTCAAGATCCTGATCGCCCCCTCAGGTTTCAAGGAAAGCCTGGATGCGAGCGCTGTCGCAGCGGCCATCGCGCTAGGCGTGAAGACTGGCATGCCCGACGCTGACACCCTGCTTGCCCCCCTCGTCGATGGAGGAGAAGGTTTCACCAAGGCGCTCGTCGCCGCGACCGGAGGCCGTCTCCATCGCCTCACCGTGACGGGGCCGGTCGGCGAGCCGGTCGAGGCCTTCTTCGGCTTCCTCGGGCGGTCCGGACCAAGGACGGCTGTCGTCGAGATGGCCGCCGCCGCCGGGCTCGCACTTGTTCCTCGTGATCGGCGCAATCCGATGCTGGCTACGGTGTCGGTGAACTGATCCGTGCCGCACTCGACGCCGGCGCCGAGCGCATTCTGGTCGGCTGCGGCGACAGCGGCATCAATGACGGCGGCGCCGGAATGGCAGATGCCCTCGGCATCAGGCTGCTCGACGCTTCAGGCCGGCGCATCGGCCGGGGCGGCGGCGCACTTGCCACTCTCGCCCAGATCGACCTGAGCGGCCGGGATCCCCGCCTTGCGACCACCCGGATCGATGCTGCGGTCAACTGGCACAATGTCCTGCTCGGCCGCAACGGAGTCGCCCGGGTCTTTGCTCCCCAGAAGGGCGCAACGCCGGAGCAGGTGGTCGCGCTCGAGCAGGCGCTGCATGTCTATGCGGCTCAACTCCAGGCTGCGACGGGCGACGATACGAGCACAGCGCCCGGTTGTGGTGCCTCTGGCGGGCTGGGCGCCGGTCTCCAGGCGCTCCTAGGCGCGAGGCTGCATCCGCGGTACAACATCGTCATGCAATATCTGGCTTTTGATGACTTGCTGGGTCAGGCCGACCTGGTCATTACGGCCGAAGGCTGCCTCGACGCGCAGACACCATTCGGCAAGATTCCCGCCGAGGTTGCGCGCCGGGCCAAGAAGCGGGGCATCCCGGTCATCGCGCTCGCCGGAACCATCGGCCGCGGCCGTGTCCGCATCAATTTCGAGCATGGGATCGATGCCTTCGCGAGCATCTTGAAGCGTCCCTGCACGCTGGAAGAGGCCATCGCCGAAACCGAGAAGCTGCTGCGCCGTGCGGCCGAAGACGCGATCCGGATGATCGGCGTCGGCATCAGGCTGCAGCATGAAGGGCACGCCGCGTGAGCGACCTGCGTGGCCCCCAGGCCAGGGCGCTCGCGCTCGGCCTCGTGCTGGCTCTGTCGCCGCTGCCCGGCCCGGGCAACGCGCCATGGCAGGCGCCTGCGGCATTTGCCGATGACGATGGTGGGGACGGTGGCGGCGGTGGAGCCGGCGGCGGCGCAGGCGGTGGCAACGCAGGCGGCGGCGGAGGCGGTGACGGCGTCGACCCCGCGCGCTATCGCGGCACCGGGACCGGCCCCTTCAACCTGCTCAGGCTCTTCGGCATTGAAAGCCGTGCCCCGCAGCGTCCACGGCGGGCGGGGCCGCCCACGCCACAAGCGTCTCCGCGCGAGCTTGTCGCCAGCGGGCTCGTCGAAGCCGATTTCGACAAGCTTCGCCGCGACGGCTTTCGGATCATGGCACAGCGGCAACTCGCCTTGCTGCCCGGTCTGTCGGCCCGGCTGCGCGTTCCGCGTGGCCTCTCAACCGCGCGTGCGCTGCAGCGGGTGCGCTCGCTCGCGCCTTCAGCGCTGGTCGATCTCAACCATCTCTATCGCAGTCTGGCCGCCCCCTGTTCCGAGGCACGCTGCTTCTCCTTGACGACGCCGGAAGCACGGATCGAGGGCACCTGTCGCGCCCATGGCACGATCGGCATGGTCGACACCGCAGTCGATGCCGAGCACCCGTTCCTGTCGCACAGCGGCATTGTCACCGAGGTGGTGCGAGCCCCGTACTACCGGCCAGCTCGCGACACGCACGGCACCGATATCGCGATCCTGCTGACCCGGAACGGACCGGGCCCGGCCGGGGCGCGGGTGATCGCGGTCGACGCCTTCCATCGGCGCGCGGGTGGCGCCAGCACAGACAGCCTCGACCTCGTAACGGCACTCGACCGTCTGGCGGAACGTTCCGTACCCGTGGTCAATCTCAGCCTCGCGGGGCCGGCCAACGCATTGCTCGACCATGCCGGCCGGGCGATGCAGCAGCGCGGTACAGTCCTAGATGTGTAGTCCCGAAATCTGATGGTGCATCATCGATCCTGAGTCGTCAGGAGGAGGATGCATTATGGGAAGCGTTCTTCATGGCAGCGCCCGCACGACGGCGCGTGTTCGAGCCGAGCTCCAAGGGTCGAAAGAGAGCAGCCGGGCCCTTGCCGTCCGCTACGGCTTGAATCCGAAGACTGTGCTCAAGTGGCGCAAAAGGACCACCACATCCGATGCGCCCATGGGACCGAAGGACCCTCGAAG